>NZ_JBICUZ010000006.1:0-8009 GCF_043198675.1 Streptomyces sp. NPDC048734
ACCATATCGCTGCGCGATATGCAAGCGAACACCCGCGCTGCGCGCGGGTGTTGCGGTCACGCGGAGCGTGAGGGCTGGCGGGACGCTGCGCGTCCCGCTCACCCGCCTTGCTGCGCAAGGCGGGTGAGGCTCCGTTCGCTGCGCTACCGGAGCTGTGGGGCCTGCGGCCCCACAGGGGGCTTCCGCTGCGCTCCAGCCACCCGATGGCGCGATGCGCCACACAAAGGCCGGCCCCGCTGCGCGGCGCCTGGCCGCGGGCCTTCGGCCCGAGCGGCAACAAGGGGGGTCTGGTGGTGTGGTCGAAGCAGCCCGCCGGCTTGAGCGGCCCGGCTCTCACGGCGGTGTCAGGACTGCGGATCGCTGCCCTCGCCAGGGAACGCCGCGTACAGGGCTTCAGCATGCACCGCGTCCCATTGGCTGATCAGCAGGCGCTCCACCCCGCCCTCGTGCCGGCGCAGTTCGATTTCCTGTCCCTTGTCGAACTCCACCCGCACCTGGGGGTTCCTGCAGACCGCCACGGCCTCGCCGCGCATCATCTCGAACCAGATACCGCGTATGGCGTACTGGAGGTCGTTGCCCCGGTGGCGCAGTACTCCTACCCGGCGGTCGGTCAACAGAAGTGAAGCGCGTCGTGGGAGCAGGCCCCACAGTGTGCGTCCGTATGTCACCGCGCAGCCGGCTGTCATCCGCTCGCCCTCAGGAACCCACTGGGTCAAGCGTTCTCGGTCCACCGACCACTTGGCCGCTTCCATCGCCATTCCCTCTCGGCTTCCGTACGACCGCGTCACTGTTCGGTGCTCCTGCCCGGAGGCAGTACAAGGGAGCGGGCTGGCCGAGGTGGTCAAGCAGACGGGCGGCCGGTGATGGTCGGCAGGGTCGTTGTCCCGATCCGCCGGTAGGTCCTGAAGCCGTACACAGTCATCGCTGTCCAGATGACGGTACTGGCCAGAGGCCACCACAGGTCCCGTCCCCCTTCGCCCTGGACGAGATTGACGATCCAGCTGACCGCCCAGCTGGCCGCGAGAACAAGTGCCGCCCACCTGGCCCACCGCCAGATCCGCATCGTTCCTCGGGCACGGGTTGCCTGTGTGCTCTGATCATCCTGTCGCAGTCGTGTGCCATCCATACCTATCCGCCTACCCCCTGCCCTCCCCTTGCCTCCCGACGTCTGGGAGAGGGCCGAAAACAGACGGCCCCACCGGCTTCAGAGATGCTCACAGGGTTCGGTCCTGCCAGGGTCCTTCATCCAGCCACACCGTGAGGGCTATTTATTGGCCAGAGCAGTTGAGGGCGACGACCTCCAACCAAGCCCGCGAAGAGGCGCAGAAACACGAGGAGACCAGGGGTCGCGGGTGGTACTGCCTTACCGGCAGTTGGTCAGGCGTGCGCGTGGCGTGGTGCGGTGGCCCTGTGTGATGCGGCGTGGTGCGCGGGGCGTCGCGAGCCTGCGGCCTGAAGGCGGTGTAGCCATAGGGAGGCTGTGAGCAGGAGGCCGCTGAAGGCGGCCAGGAGGAGGGCGGATACCCACATCTGCCGGCTGCTGGGAAACTGCCAGGCCGTCCAGGCGGTCAATACCGCCCACAGCAGGGCGCCTCCCGCGTAGAAGGCGCGGACCCGGCGCAGCTGCCGCACGGCCCGCAAGGACATGACGCGATCAGTTGTGGATGCCATGCCGCCCCATGTACCCCAGTGCACACTCTTCAACGGGTCGGGTTGGTCGGGGTTCGTCCTTCGGTCGTCGTTCACTCTTGCTGCTGGGTGCGTCCTTCGAAGTCGCGTCGCACTGCCGCGCCTTGGTCCTCGACCAGCCCTGCAGTGTCGGGGAGGTCCAGGACGGCGTTGCAGTGGTTGCACAGTTTGCCGTCTTCGGCCGGCGTGCCGCACGCCTTGCAGAACCGGTTGCCCTCGTCGGTTCCTGTCTTCTGTGTCATGGCTCTCTCCTGCAGGGTGGACAGTGATGGGGAGGGAGTACCCCGGAGGTCTGTGTTGATTCTCTGCTTGTTCTGCTTCATTCTATGCGTGCGATAGACTCTGGAGTTGGATGGGGCCATCGATGTGAGTTCCGTGGCCCGCTTGAGGGTGGTCATCTGTGTCCCGGAGCAGAGGTGTGACTGCGGTGTCTTGGTAGGGCGTCGTGCCCCATCCATGGCGATGGCATGCTGGTTGCTGGCCTTTGGCGCGTGGGATTTTTCGTCCAGCCTGCAGAAAAGGGCAGATCGGAATGGCTGTGAAGGAACTCCGTCCCCACCAGCGAGAAGCCGTGGACGCGGTACTTCGGGCACTCGAATTTCCTGGAAGATCTACTGTGCCGGAGCGGGGGCTGCGCACTCAGGTGATCATGGCGACCGGAACCGGGAAGACCCTCGTGGCCACCCGGAGCGCGGAGGAGCTCCGTGCGGGCCGCGTGCTCGTCCTCGTTCCTTCGCTGGACCTGCTCGCCCAGACCGAGACCGCGTGGCGCGAGGGAGGCCGGACAGGCCCGATGATCGGGGTCTCGTCCCTGCACGGTCATGAGGTGTCCTTCCCCAACACCACAGACGTGGACGAGCTGGTTGAGTGGACTTGCCACCTGGACAAGGTCACCGTGTTCGCCACGTACGCCTCACTCGGGCTCGGCACACTCGAACGCGCACACGCCGCCGGCCTTCCGGGATGGTCCCTGATCGTCGTCGACGAGGCGCACCGGGTTTCGGGCAGGATCGGGAAACCGTGGGCGGTCGTCCACGACAACACCCGCATCCCCGCCCTGCGCCGCTTGTACATGACCGCCACTCCCCGGCTGTGGCAGCTCGACGAGGACTCCGAGCAGGGCGCGCCGGGTGAACTGGTGGCCTCGATGGAGGACGATCCGGACGGGCCGTTCGGCAGCAGGGCGTTCACTTTGACGCTCTCGGAGGCCATCGACAGGGGAATCTGTGCCCCCTACCAGGTCGTGTGCCTGGACATCACCGACACACAGCTCCAAGCCGCACAGCTCCTGGGCGAGGACGCCCGCTCCGAGCAGGTACGCGGGGCGCGGCTCGCCGCCCTGCAGACCGCTCTGGTAAAAGCCTCTGCGGAAGAGGGCTTTCAGCGCACTCTCGTCTTCCACCACCTGGTGAAGGAGGCCGAAGCGTTCGCGGCCGGCCTCCCCCACGTCTCCGAGCGACTGCATTCCACCGACCCGGAGCTGTACCCGCGGATGGTCTGGGCCAACTGGCTGTGCGGCGACCACAAGCCGCTCCACCGGCGCCGCGTCCTGGACGAGTTCTCCAGGGGAATCGCTGCTGACGGCACCGTCGTGGAGAAGACGTTTCTTGGGTCCGTTCGCGTGCTCGGCGAAGGCATCGATACATCCCACTGTGACTCCGTGTACTTCGCCGACGTACGCGGCTCCATGCCCGACCTCGTTCAAGCCGTCGGCCGCGCACTGCGCATGCAACCCGGCGAAGGCAAGACCGCCTCCCTGGTCGTACCGGTACTGCTCGGACCCGGAGAAACGGCCGACAGCATGCTCACCTCGCGGGCGTTCGGTGGATTGGCGAAACTGCTCGAGGCACTCCGCGCACACGATGCCCGCATCGTCGAGCAGCTCGCCGAGCAACAAGCACGAAGCCGTGTCAGGGGTGTGCAGAGCCGCAGCGGGGCGGAAGGCGAGGGAGCCGAGAGCGACCGACTCTCGGTGCCGGCCCGGGAACTGCTGAAGTTCAGCACACCGCGCGACCCCGCACAGCTGGCAGCATTCATCAACCTCCGCGTCCTCCACCCCGAACACCAGCACTGGCGGCGCGGCATCGAAGCCGCCACCATTTACGTCCGCGAGCACGGGGACCTGAAGGTGCCGTTCACCTACCGCGTCCCCGACAACGGGAGCGAGGAGGCTAAAGCCGAAGGGTGGCCGGCCTCCCTCGCAGCCTTCCCACTGGGGCAGTGGATCGCCGACGCCCGACGCCTTTACACCCGCGGCGACATGGACGAAGACCGCATCAAGCATCTGGAGAAGCTGGGCATGGTCTGGTCGCACTACGACGTCGCCTGGGAAGAGGGCCTTGCGGCCGCGCGCGGGTGGGCCGCCGAACACGGGCACCTCCTGGCACCCACGGACGCCACCTACCAGGGATACCGGGTGGGGATCTTTCTGAAGAACGCGCGGGCCGCGGCCCGGCGAGCACAGGAGAACGAGCAGCGGCGTGCCAAGGGCCGGCCCGTGCAGTCAGCGGCCGGGGCACTCTCGGAAGAACGGTGCGAACAGCTCGAGGACATCGACCCGTCATGGTGCCCGGCCTGGCCCGTGGAATGGCAACGCGCCTTCCACCTCACCCGGCAGCACCTGGAGGCTGGCGGCGCACTGCCGATGGAGCCCGGGGTGGTCGTCCACCAGGGCGAGGATCTGGGGCGGTGGGTGCGCTCGGTCCGGCTCGGGTGGGACAAGCTCACCGCCGTCCAGCAGTGGATGTGCGAACACGTCCTCGGCATCGAACCCGCCACCGACGACGAAAAACCCAAGCCCCGCACGAGCCAGGCCGAGAAGTGGGCGCTCCACCTCGCCGCCGCCCGGCAGTTCTACGAGCGGGAGAGACACCTTCGAGTACCGCGCAAGCACATCGAGACGATCACCGTGGGCGGGGACGGCGGTGAGGGGGACGCCAGTAGCGGCGAGGACCAGGAGGTCCGAGAGCTCCGGCTCGGGGCATGGGTAGGTAACCAGCGGAGCAGGGCCGCGACGCTCTTACCAGAGCGCGTGGAGCAACTGGCCGCCATCGGCATGCGCTGGACATGACCATGCACGCAACCGCCTGATCATGACAGCCCACCGTCACCCTGGCATGGGTCGACTTCCTCGGAACCAGCCGGTGGCCGTCGCCGCACCTGCAGGGCTCTGACCTTGCCCCAACACACGCCGTTTCCAGCGCATCCCCAGGAGGGGCTCAGTCGCTCTGGGACGTAGTCTTCGATTCTCCGTGAAGGCGGGGCCGTTCCGACTCCTCTTCGTCGGCCAGGTCGGCTTGGTCCGGAGCGTCACCGCTCCACGCGACGGGCGGTGTCGGCGCCGTAATCGTCTGCGGTTCGTCGGAACCCGGGCGGACGCTCGGCTGGGATCCCGGTGTATGGGACGTCTGCACTTCGTCATCGGAGTTCGTCATGAAGTGTGTGTTCCCGCCGTTCTCATTCGAATGCCCTGATCAAGCCAGCTGGCGATCATCGTCATGCCGAGAACCTAGGAACCCCCCGGTTATGGCGGGCTAGCCTGGTGTGAGGCCGTGACAACGTGCCTGCGGTGACCGCTTGCGTTCCGCTGGCGACGGCAGCCGCAGACCGGGACGCAACCAGCGCATCGGCTCGGACATGGAACACCTCTCACATTGTGACCCATGAAACGTACGGATGGCGTTCGATCGACGCACGTATTGCGTACGAAGTGCGTGGTCTGTCACATGAAGCTCGTCGGCGTTGTTCCGGGCCGGTAGTGGGCGACCCCTGCGTATGACATGCCCAGCGATGTGGTGCGTACCTTGATGTCGAGTTCATCTGCGAGGGTGAGCAGGCGGGTGGAGCGCAGGATGCGTGGCAGTAGGCCGACGGGGGCGAGGCTGTCGCGGACGTGAGCGGTGCCGGCCGGGCCGCGGCGCGTCCGGGTGAGGCGTGTGACGAGCAGGTGGGGGTTGTCCGAGCCGAGGCGGCGTCGATGTTCTTGGCAGCGCTGCAGGGCCCCCCAAGTCGCGTCGTCCAGCGGGAGGGCCACTGACCTGCCGGGAAACTGAACGCTCTGGTGATCAGGGTCGATTCCGGTGTCGGTGAGCAGGCGTAGCTCCGTGATCGTTGCTGCGTGGAGCAGGGCGGCGAGTCCGATGAAGGCCTCGTGCGGGTGGATGTCCTGCTTGGTGGTCCACCGTCTGTGCAGGGCTCGCTGCTGAGCCAGTGCGAGGGTAGGTCCATGAAATCCCCGTTGCTGCACCGCGGTTATCGGGTCGGCGAGGTTGTGGAGGACCGCCTTGGAGCGGTAGGCATAGGCGAAGAACTGACGCAGTCCCGCGAGGCGGGAAGCACGACGGGCCGGGGCGAGGGCCAGGAAGTATTCCAGCTGCGCGGTGGTGACACTCGCCCAGTGCACATGGCCCTCGGCGTAGAGGTGGAGGGCCAGGTCACGGACGGCGTCCAGGCGGATCTCGGTGGTCTTCAGCTGGTTCGGCCGTAACCCCAGCTGCTGGGCCTGCTCACGCTGGTGCAGCAGGAAGTCGGCGAATTTTCTGACCTGGGGGCGCAACAGGGCGGGTGTGGCCTCGATACGGCGTGCGCGGCGGGCTGCAGCTCGTCGACCGGCGAGGTCCAAAGGTGGGTCGAGGTGGCCGTGGGTTCGGAAGAAATCGGTGAGTGCTCCGACAAGTCCGGGGGCGTCGTTTCGGGCGTGCGCGAGCAGGGTGCGGGGCTCAGAGGTCGTGGTTGTGAGGACCAGGCGCGCGGTGGTGGCGACGACGTCGGCCGCATAGATCGGGTGGCGGTGCCCAGCCAAGTGAGCGGCGAGGTCGCGCCACCAGGAGGGCGGGGTAGGCATGCGCTCTGCCCAGCCGGCCGCGCGGGTCAGGACGGTGTGCGGTGAATGCTCGTAGCAGCGCTTGCACAGGCCTTTGGCCCACTGGCCGCTGGTGCGGCACCGTGTGCAGCATGCCGCAGGCAGGGCGTTGGCGGGATCAGCACAGGTCCGGCAGCGTTGAGTCGTCGCGTCGAGGACGCGTCGGCGTCCGCAGTGCTGGCACTGCCCTCGTTCGGGCTGTCCGGCGGCGCGGTGTCTGCACGCCGCGCACCGTTGTTCCGCTGATCGGCGAGGGGCGCCGCATGTGGTGCACGTGCGCGAGCACCAGGGGCAGCGGCCGGTGTCGGTGCGCAGCCAACGCAGTCTGTGGCAGGCCGGGCAGTTGTCTTTGACGGTCAGGGATGCGGCACCGGGGGCCACGGGCGGGTTCTTCGCAGGCTCGGATACGGTCACAGCGGTGGCAGGGATCGGTGGCGGGGTACGGGCTGCTGCGGAGAGGGCAGTGGGGCCGGCTCGGGGGCGGTGCGCGGCGAAGGAGCTGGGGACGCGGCGGGCTCACGCAAGGTCAGAAGGTCACCTGGGGTGCAGTCGAGCGCGGCGCACAGGGCGGCCAGGGTGGACAGCTTCACCTGGGATGGCTGTTTGGTGAACAGCGCGGACAGCGATGCCGCGGACAGCTTGAGGCCGGCTCGCTCAGCCAGGAGACGGCGCAGCTCGGTGCCTGTCCAGATGCCGCGCTGCGCTGCAGCCATCCGCAGCTTCCACTCCACCTGTTGCGGCGGGTCCGCAGGGTCGATGGCGTGCAGCTGGGGTGTGGTCATCGGTGCTCCTGGCTGTAGTCAGCCGGCCAGGCCGGTGATGGCGGTACGGGTGGCGCGGCGCCAGGCGTCCTCGACGAAGGTGCGACAAGGCCGGACGTAGGCCATGGTCGCGGCGATATGCCGGTGACCCAGCAGTTGCTGGACGGTGAGCAGGTCCATGCCCTGCTCGTAGTGGTGGGTCGCGCAGGCGCGGCGCAGGTCGTGCGGGGTGAACCGGTCGTCCTGGGGGCGGCCTTCCAGATCCAGAAGGTGGGAGAGCCGATCCCGTACGGTGTCCGGTTTCAGGTCCTGCCCGTGGATATCGCAGAAAAGCGGGGCGGTGTCAGGGAAGAAGGGGCGGACATCGTTCTGGTACCAGGCAAGGATCCGGTCCAGCCCGTCGAGCATGGGTGTCCATCTCGGTCGCGGTCCCGAGGCGTTGGCCGCCTTGCCGAACCCGGCGCGGCCACACCCGCAGGACCTGGACATGGCTCCATCATGCCCCGGCCCTCCTTCCGGCGGAGGGATTATGTTCGGCCCTGTGGGCGGGTGGGGGAAGCAGAGCGGGGGGGGCGGGGCCGGGCCGCGGGGGCCCCCCCCGGGGGGGGGGGGGGCCCCCCCCCCGGGCGCGGGCGGCATTAATGCGGGGGGGGCTGGTTGGTCACGGAATGACCAACCACCAAGGGGTGGGCCCACAC
>NZ_JBICUZ010000006.1:8019-53640 GCF_043198675.1 Streptomyces sp. NPDC048734
CCAACTTGCCCCGGGCACACCGCCGGGCGGGGTTTTTTTTTCGGCCGGGGGGGGGGGGTGTGTGTCGCCGGGGGGGGCCCCGGGGCCGGCGCGGGGGCACCCCGCTTCTTCGGTGCCGTGTCCCGAACGCGTGGACGCGTCAGATGATATGCAGGCTGGTCATGGTCGTACCGTATTCGACCACCCTCTTGGTCTGCCACTTCCCCACGATCTCGGTGCCCAGGGTCGTCCTGAAGATGACGTTGTTGTTGCCGGTCGAGACCCGGTAGACCTCGGGGATGTTGACGTTCATGGAGCCCGCGTTGGCGTAGCAGACCGACGAGCTCCCCCCGCTGTAGTACTCGATCTTGACCAGGTCGTTCCGGTCGCCGCAGGGCGCCGTGTTGATCGCGGCGGCGGTGCTGACGGGGAGGCTGACCGCGAGAGCCGCGGTCGAGCCGGCCGCGACCAGGACTCGCTTGAGCGAGCGCTTCATGTGAATGTCCTTCATCCGGTCTGTACAGTTCGGGCGGTGAGCGGCCGAAGCCGCTGCCCATCTCGTAGAACGCAGGCCCCCACCCGCGGGTTCACCCGTCGTCGCATTATTTTTGACGGGGCTCCGACAGACAACTGGAAAGCGGACGAAAGCCTTCCGGCGCCGCGCGGAGGAGCCGCCAGGGAGTGCGGCCCGGGTACGTACGGTGAGGGCGCGATGGCGGATCCGTGCGGTGCGTGGCACCCCGCCGCGAACGGAAACACCCCCGAAACCGTTCTTCCTGACAGTTCCGGAACTCCCGCACGGGCCCGGCCGACCGGCCGGCCGCGGGGGGCCTGTACTGCTTCCTCCACGCGGGTGATCCTGGGCGGCATCCGGCCGGTCGGCCGCCCGGGGCCGCTATCTCTTGAGCGTGATCAAAACCCTGATGCGATCCGTGGCGGTCTCCGCCCTGGCACTGCTTCCCCTGACCGCTCCTGCTTCGGCCGCCGGTGAGACCGGCGCAGCACGCGCCGGCATCGACTGCCCGTCCGGCTACGTGTGCATCTATCCCGAGATCGACTTCGGCGGGCAGCTCTGGGTGCGCCGGGCTTCGGACGGCAGTGTGAAGGATCTGCCCTCCGCGATCCGTGACCGAGGCAGCTCCATCCGCAACAACTCCGACCGCACCGCCCGCGTGTACGAAAAGCGCAACCACGCCGGCCGCTGGGTGTGCGTGTCCCGCAGCGGCGGCTCCATCCACGACCTGCGCGGCTACAACCTCAACGACCAGATCCGCTCGCTGAAGATCAACCGCAACGACTGCGGCTGACCTGCCCGTACCACCACCTCGCGAGGGCCGGTGCGCCCGGCCGGCCTGGGCGCAGGTGCCCTTGTCGGAGGCAGCCGCCTCCGGCGGACAAACACGATTGGCCCCTTCAGAGGACTGCACGCGTATCCCAGCAGGTGTTGCGGGAGTTGATCACGGTATGAAGAAGTCATCCTCCCGCGTCCTTGTCATCGCCGCGCTCACCACCGGTGCAGTCCTTGCCTCCGTGGCCCCCGCGCAGGCCGGCATCGTCGACGGCACACTCAACAACGTCTCTGCCCTGGCTTCCGGCAACCCCCTGGGCGCGCTCCTCAACGGCGTCCTTACGGACGAGCCGAACAACAACGCGAACACGAAAGCATCGGGCAAGGAGAACAACAGCACCAACTGAACACCTGCACGCCCCGAACAGCGCAACCAGCAGGCCGGCCTCCTCGGACAAGCCGAAGCCCAGGCCTACACCCGCGGCAGGATCAGCGCCTACCTGGGCCAGATCAACACCACGACCGACAGCGGACACCTCCAGCGCCTGGAGTCAGACGTCGCCGTCGCCCAGCGGCTCGTCCAAGGCCTCGAAGAGCAGCTCGACACCGAGACCATCGACGACAAACTCACCCACGGCCTCAGCTACCTCAGCGGCAGGATGACCGGCCACGCCCGAACCCTGAAACTCGAACACGGCGACCGCTTGGTCCGTCTGGACCTCAAAAAGCTCACCGTCGTCGCCGACACCGTCGAGGGCATCACCGAACTGCTCCGCATCGGCAGCGGCAAGAACCACGTCGGCTACCACGTGGCCGTGCATCTCGCCCTCCACCAGTACTTCGTCGCCAACAGCCGGCCCGTACCCCGCTTCCTCGTGCTCGACCAGCCGACCCAGCCCTACTACCCCTCCGACATGGCCAAACAGCGAGGACGACTGGAAGACCTCGCCCTGGACGAAGACCGAGTGACCGTCACCCGCCTCTTCGAACTCATGCATCAGGTCGTCAGGGAGCTCGCCCCGAACTTCCAGATGATCGTCAGCGACCACGCGGACCTGCCCCACGACTGGTACCAGGCATCCATCCGCTACAACTGGCGCAACGGCGAAAAACTCATCCCGACCACCTGGCTCAACGACAACCCCACCCCGTAGCCAGGCACCCTCTCCACTCTCAGACCGTGTTTGAGATCTGCCGTGTCCCTTTGCTGAGGGGTTCGTTGAGCTCACCGTGAGCGGTGGTGGGTATCCGTCTGACCTGCCGGATGGGCAGTGGGCGCTGGTGGAGCCGTTGCTCCCGCCGGCGCGGGTGGGCCCGAAGAGCGGACGTCGGGAGAAGCATCCGCGGCGGCGGATCGTGGACGCGATCTTCTACGTGGTGCGGACCGGGTGCGCCTGGCGGCAGCTGCCGAAGGACTTCGCCCCGTGGCCGACGGTGTACTGGTACTTCACCTGGTGGCACGACGACGGCACCGTCGAGCGCATCCACGACGCTCTGCGTGGCAAGGTCCGTGAAGCTGACGATCGCGACGTGGAGCCGAGCGCGGGCCTGATCGACTCGCAGTCCGTCCGTACTGCCGATACGGTCCCCGCGGCCACCAGGGGCTTCGATGCGGGCAAGAAGGTGAAGGGCCGCAAGAGGTTCATCGTCACCGACACCCTGGGCCTGCTCCTGGCCGTTCACGTCGTCGCGGCGAGCATCCAGGACCGTGACGGCGCGAAACGGCCCTTGCTGTGGACCAGGCTCGACCACCCCGGCGTCAAGAAGGTCTGGGCCGACCAGGGCTTCGCCGGCCGCCTGGTCGAGTGGGCTGCACAGATCCTCGGCCGCGACCTGGAGATCGTCCGCAAGGATCCTGGCCAGCGAGGCTTCCAGGTTCAGCCCAAGCGGTGGGCGGTAGAGCGGACGTTCTCGTGGCTCACCGCCCACCGGCGCCTGGCCCGGGACTACGAGACCAGTCCGGCCCACTCCGAGACGATGATCCGCTGGGCCATGATCGGCGTCATGGTCCGCCGGCTCACCCGGGGCCGTGCTGCGACACGTCCCGGCCCACGACCGGCCGTGCGAAACTCCTCGTAGACAGCCTGTCGGCCCTCGCCGCGGTAGCTGCCGTCGGCGAGCTACAGAGCCAAAAACCCCTCAACCCCGGGTTTTAGGGCAGGCGGCACATCGGCCAACTCCGAGACGATCAGGCGGACATCCCGCTCGAGCTCGGGGGACTCGCTCCAGACCTCCGCGCTCCTGGTGAGCACGGCGGCCAGCAGATCGCCCTCGTACATGTCGCCTTCCGCCAGTGGGTCAATCTTGAGGACCTCCACCGCCAGGGGCAGGAGATAGGCAAGGCCCACGTTTTGCCTGAGCAATAGCCGCATGTCCTCGACCGTCAGGCCGCCGATCGGCTTGCGCCGAAGCTCACGCACCGTCGCCATCAGCCGGGTTTCACCGCCCGACGGAGCCAACCAGCGGTCGCGCTCAAGCTCCTCAAGGGAACGGTCACGGTTCACGAGTCGAGTCACCGACCGATCGTCCCACCTCAGATTTCAAACACGGTCTGAGGTTGTGGGGGCGTCGGCAGCTCCTGTCGAGTCGACCGTTAACGGCGTTAATACCTCCGAGGAGGCGTCAGCGCCGGAGGCTGCCAACCGGCCCACCGTTAACGGCGTTAATACTTCGGATTCGCGGAGGGCGCTCGTGTGTGGCTGCGGATCCTGCGGAAGCAGCAGCCTGACGCCTATCGCACCCTGCTCGAGGAGCTGTCCCAGCCGGAACGGCAAGCCTGACCCTGCGACAAATACTGAGGAACCCCGCCAGCGCCTGGTGTGATCCAGGTGATGGCGGGGTCTCTTGCTATAGAGAGCACCATCGTCGGTGAGGGCGCTGGGCCGTGTCTGACAAATGATCTCTGCGAGGCTTCGGTGTCCGAGGCCGAAGGAGGGGGCATGGGGATTGAGCTGGAACTGCACTCGGGGGGACCTGCACGCAAGAGATCGTCCCGGGACACCTTGCTGCGGGGCTCTTACGAGCACGGTGAAGCGTTGTCGAGGGTGCTGAGCACCCTCGACCGGCACGGCTCGGGCAAGCTCGGCTGGGTGGATCCATACGGTGACACGCTGTTCAACGAACAGGAAGCTCAAGTCGCCCGCGAGGAAGTCGCCGCCTTGACACAGAACTGTTCTGACGACCAGCAAAAGGCGGCTCTGCTCGACCTGGCCGAGCTCCTTGAAGCGTGTGCAGTGACGCCGGGCAGCTACCTGTGGTTCATCGGTGACTAGCCCTACCTGATCATTGATCTTGTGGTTGGCCAGGGTGACTTGACGGATGAGCTTCGGCAGACCGGTTCTTCACCGTCTTGGCATTGGCGAGGATGCAGGCCGTGTACGGCTGCCGGATGCTGATGCCGCAAATCCAGTCGCCCTCGGGGAGGGGCGCAGTGCTCATGCTGCACGCCCCCACCTGCTCGTACCCGGGCGGCCGGCCCGGCGGCCGTTGATGGTGGGAACCGTGGCGTGCACGGCGGTGGCGAGGTGGGCGCGGCCGGAGTGCTTGCCTTCGTACAGGGCTGCGTCGGCCGCCTTCTGCAGCATGGCCAGGTCGCGGGATCCGATCGCGTCCGGTGTCGCGGCGCCGACCGAAGCGGCGATGTCGACGGTGCGGCCGTCGTCCAAGACGACCGGTGCGTGCAGCATGCGGACCAGCTGCGCGAGGCGCTGCTCGCGACGTGCGGCGGGCAGCTGAAGGGCGACCGTGAACTCATCGCCTCCGAGCCTGCCTGCCGACGCGTGCGGGCCCGCCCACGCGGTGAGCCGGGCGCCGAAGGCCGTCAGGACGGCGTCGCCAGTCGGGTGGCCCATCGTGTCGTTCACGGCCTTGAAGTGGTCGGCGTCGACCATGACCACGGCCACGGTGTCGCCGTGGCGGGCCAGGAGCCGGCGGGCGGTGTAGGCGTCGCGGCGCAGCAGGCCGGTCAGCGGATCCTTCCGGGCCGACCGTCTCGGCCGTCATCCCCGGGGGACCGGGGACGACGCGTGAGCCGTCGCTCTACAACGCGGGGGTGTAGGTGACGGTGGTGTCGCCGCAGTCGTCGGCGAGCCGGTCGTGCTCTGCCTGGTCGGTGGTGAGGTTCCAGCGCAGTTTGGTGGCAGTCCATTAGGCCACGTACCGGCACACCGCGCCCTGGGCCGGGGGCAGCCACTGGGCGGGGTCCTGGTCGGCCTTGCTGCGGTTGGAGCGGGCGGTGACGGCGACGAGGCTGGTCTGCTGTCCGAGGTCGTTGGCGTAGGCCTCGCGCCGGGCAGCGGTCCAGACGGAGGCGCCGGAGTCCCAGGCCTCGGCGAGGGGCACCATGTGGTCGATGCCGAGACCGGAGGCGTCTGCGACGGTGGTCTCGTCGTAGTAGGAGAACCAGCTGCCGCCACTCAGCGCGCAGCGGGCGCCGACGACGGGGGCGGTGACGGCTTCGGCCAGGAGGACCTCGCCGCGGGTGGTGCAGCCGTCGGTCGGGTCGGCGCCGGCATTCCAGTGGCGGAAGGCGTCACGGGTGTAGCCGTCGCGGGACTCACCGGCGAGGAGCAGGGCGGTGACGGCGTCGGTGAGCGGTAGGACGACGGGCTCTGCGGCCACCGCGTGCGCGAGGGCCGCGGCGAGCGGTGCGAGGGCGAGGACGGAGGCGGCGAGAATGTGCGCGAGGGTGTGGGTCACCGAATGTGGATAACGCGTGGCGCGGGAGGTGCTGGGCGGGTTCGGCCTGCGGATCATCCGCGAGGGTGACCGCGTTCACCCGGGTCGCTCACCGCTTCTTCGTGCCGCCGTGCAGGAACCCCTCACCCGTGACAAAGGCGACGCCGCCGGCGATACGATGGGGCGGCTTGCCCAGGTCGCTGTCGGCGGCCTTGGATACGGTGCCCGTGTGAACGGACCGAACACGCCGGCCGAACTTGGCGCTTTGCTGCCCCTGCTGACATCCCACGAAGACGTGGTGGCCTTCTTGCAGCCCAGACCGTCGCCTGCCGCAAAGACGTGTGCCGCTCGGAAAGTCATCGCTGCTGGTCAAGCCGCATATCGGTACTCGTTGATCGCTCCGCCGAGGATGTGGGTGCGTAGGAGTTTGCCGGGATGGCCGTGCTGGCGTTCGGCGGTGGGTTCTTCGCTCACGTCGGGCGGGAGTTGGTCCCGGGCCTGGTGAGGCCGGTGCCCGTTGTAGTGATCTTGGTACCGGCCGAGGACGCGACGCGCATGGGCCTCGTTCACGATCAGCACGTGGTCCAAGGCTTCTGGGCGGATCGTGCCGATCACGCGCTCGCAGTGGGCGTTCATTCGCGGCACCCGGGGCGCGCTGAGCAGCACGTCCACGTCCTCTGACTGGAAGACGGCGTCGAAGGCCCCGGTGTACTTGGTGTCGCGGTCGCGCAGCATGAAACGCAGGTACTCCGTCCGTGTGCCGAAGTCAGCGGCGAGGTTGCGCGCCTGCTGCACCGCCCACTGGCCGGTCGGGTGGGCGGTAACGCCGGTCAGGTGCAGGCGCCGGGTGCCGTGCTCGAGGAACGCCAGCACATACAGGCGCTTGCCCAGGACGGTGTCGAGGTGGAAGAAGTCCGCGGCAATGATCCCCTCGGCCTGGGCAGTGAGGAACGTGCGCCAGCCGGGGCCGGAGCGGCGTGGGGCCGGGTCGATGCCCGCAGCGTTGAGGATCTGCCAGACGGTGGACGGTGAGATCGGGTGCCCCAGCCGGGCCGGCTCGCCCTGAATCCGGCGATGGCCCCACCTCGGATTCTCCTCGGCCAGGCGCAGGACGAGCTTCCTCAGCGCGGCCGGGGTCGGGGGTCGGCTGGTGCGGCCGCGGCGCTTGGAACAGTCCCACTTCTTCGCGATCAGCCTGCGGTGCCAGGCCAGTACGGTGCCGGGCTGGACCGGGAAGACCTGCGCCCAGCGGCGGCGCGGTATCAGCGATGACAGGGCAGCAAACCAGAACCGGTCGGCCGGCTCGTAGCGCACCGGTCCTGCGAGTTGGCGGCGCAGGACCGTGTTCTCGTGCCGCAGCACGAACAGTTCAGCTTCCTTCGTGGTGTCGCGGCGCAGCAGTATGCCGGGGACGGCCAGCAGCTTCCGGGTCACCCTGCACAGCAGCGAGACGATCACCATGACAGCATCCCAGCTGCTACCGACGCTCCAGGACATGGGTACGCACCTGCAGCAATGACTTTCCGAGCGGTACAGGTCCCGGTGCATCCCTGGCCTACTACCGGGACGCCGCCGAGTCGGCGCAGAAGAACCACGACGGGCTGGAACAACAGCGCCTGACGGTCCCGGTTCTTGGGATCTCCAGCAGCGACGGCTGACGACACGGCAGCTTCCATCAAACCGAGAAGGGCTCCTCCGTGTCAGTCCGAGCGTAGCCGTCCCCCATTTTGGTTGCTCGCCGCCCGACTGCTCGTGTCAGGTGACCCTGTCGTCAGGATCGGTTTGGTACAGGTAAAGATTCATGGCACGCATCATCTTGCGTAGATCGCGGCCAAGCCCGAGCCGCTGCTCGTCGTCCAAGAAGGCGAGAGCTCGGTCTTCGGCCGCTCCTGTGGATGCATGGGCGCGCGCCAAGAGCTCCGTTCCCTCCGGAGTGATACGCACCTGAAGGATGCGACCGTGTGTCGGGTGCGGCTCGCGGCGAACTAGTCCGCGTTCGAGCAATCCGGCGATAGCGGTCGACATGGACTGTGCGGTGATGCCGTTCCTCTCCGCCATCGTTGCAGCAGAGAGAGCCTCGGGGTCGACGAGACCCAACTGCGCGAGTGCGCCGTACTGCGCATGCGTCAGAGGAAAGCGCCGAAGCGCCTTGTCGACGTCATGGGCGAGCGCCGTGCTGACCCGCCGCAACAGGTACGTCAGTCTCTGCTCGAAGTTCTCCGCCATCTCGCTCTCTGCCTCTGCGCTGTGGGGCCGAGTGCCCCTTTGCCAGCGGATGGTCAGGCTATCCGACCTTGATTAGTGTCAGCTAACTGATAAGATGACTGATGTCTAACTCGGAGGATCACATGGACACAAGTCCCGCACGAACAGTCGTTGTCACCGGAGCAGCCGGGGGCATCGGTTCGGAAATTGTCGATCGGTTCCTGGTCGCCGGCGACACGGTCGTTGCCTCGGACCTTGCAGGCGCAACGCTCAAGACGTGGCGCGGCCGCTGGGACACCGATGCAGCAGGCGGAAGGAACGAACGGCTGCACACCGTGGCCGCAGACATTGCGAGCGAGGACAGCGTTGCAGCGTTCGCCGACACAGTTCGGCAGCGGTTCGGTGCCGCCGATGTCCTCATCAACAATGCCGGCTTCTTCTCGCACACACTCTTCGAGGAGATGAGCACCGAGGAGTGGCGCAG
This sequence comes from Streptomyces sp. NPDC048734, assembly GCF_043198675.1. Lineage (NCBI taxonomy): Bacteria > Bacillati > Actinomycetota > Actinomycetes > Kitasatosporales > Streptomycetaceae > Streptomyces > Streptomyces sp. NPDC048734. Next base: position 16,653 of record NZ_JBICUZ010000006.1, read on the forward strand.
GATTCTAGACATCAACCTGACCGGCACCTTCCTCATGATCCGCGCATTCGTCCCACTCATGAAGGAGGGCGGCCGGGGACGCATCGTCAACATCGGATCCGGGTCAGTCCACAACGGCACCCCCCAGCAGGCCCACTACGTGGCAGCGAAGGGAGGCGTCATGGGCCTGTCCCGCGTCCTGGCCCGCGAACTCGCCCAGTACGGCATCACCGTCAACCTGCTCACGCCGGGCCTCACCATCACTCCCATGACAGCCGGGGTACTGCCCGAACCTCTCCTGGAGATGCAGCGGAACCTGCGCTCCTTCCACCGCGATGAAACGCCGGCAGATCTCGTAGGAACGATCTTCTTCCTCGCATCCGAGGACGCGGCATTCCTCACCGGCCAGACCCTGAATGTTGACGGAGGGCTGTATTTCGTATGAGAAGAGGGCCCCTCCCTTGTTGCTCCTGACGAGGCGGCCGATCTTGATGATCCACAGGCTGCCATTCTTCTGGGTGTTGCGGCACGCCACCCTGCTGCGGATGCCGACGCTCGTCTTGCCTATGTTGGCACGTCCGATGCCCCGCCCGATGCTGTTGTTGCGCAGGTCCATCTCCTTGTCGTTGCCCCGGGAGGTGGACTCGTGACGCGTGGCGATCTCGTACGCGTCCTTGGTGGAGAGGCGGATTTCCATCAGTGCGTTCCAGCAGCAGTGCCGGAAGAAGTCACCGGTGCCCGTCGGCGGCCGCGCCCACGCCGCCGCCTGAGCTTGGCGTTCGTCCTCCCCAGGCTGCAGGGCTCCGTTGTTCTCGCGGTTGGCCCGAGGTAGCCGGTATGCGCCTGATGGCCCGACTCGTCCGCGATGGTGATCCGTGACGGATCGGCAGATACGCGCGCAGGCACGGCTCCCGGTGATCATGGAGTGTCGAGTTCGCTGATCACCACACCGGAAGACCGCGCCTGCTGCGTACCCATCGCCCATCCCTGCCGGGCTGGGCCAACTCGCCGGTTCCGATCCGGCCCGCTCCGATGAACTGCCCGACCTGCTGGACCTGCTGCGGTATCTGCCCGACCCGCGCCGCCTCCGAGGCCGGCGGTCAGTACCTGTTTCTGATCCCCGGTTCTGAGTAGCCTTGGGTTCTACGCTGGCGTGGTGTCCAAGGGCACCGGGCGGGCCGGGGAGAGGAACTGTCTGGCTTGTGGCGAGCGGCTGAGGCCGGGGGCCCGGCCTGACGCCTTGTTCTGTTCTTCGGCGTGTCGTGCCAGGCAGTGGTGTACGGACCGGCAGTTGCGCAAGCGTCTGGCGGCCGTGCAGGGCGAGGTCGGGGAGGCCGAGTGTCCCGAGTGCGGGGCCCGGTGGGTGGCCGGCGTCGAGCGGAGGTCGACGGCCCTGTTCTGCTCGGGTCGGTGCAAGGTGAGGGCCTGGCGGCGCCGGAAGGAAACGTTCGGCGAACGGTCACAGTGAGCTGTTTCCAACCTCAGCTTGAGCAGGTCAGATACAGGGTGAGGACCGCACCCGCAGCAACCGCTTCAAGCGCTGAACACTTCGCGAAGCGCTGCAGGCAGTCGCGAGTCGGCAGGTCGGCAACGAAGACGAAAGGCGGATCAGCGCGCCGGCTCCGACGTGCCTCGCGCCTGGTCGCGGCTGGCGACCACCAGGTATCCATCGCTCTCGGGGGCGAAGGTGGTGGACTGCACCGTGAGCCCGACACTCCGCAACTGCGCCACAAGGTCCTCGTACCGGTAGGGCCAGATGGACAACCGCTCCGAGCAGGCTCGCACTGACCCGTCCGGCTCGATCTGGGCGACCACGATCTCGAGGAAGTGTTCCTGCTCCCAGCGCTGCTCGATCTGCCAGTAGTAGCTGACGACCGCATCGCGGTCGTTGCGGCGGATGAGCCGATCGCGGACGTCTACCCGTGAGCCGGCGGAGCGCACGAGCTCCCAGTTGCGTGAGTGGAGCACAAGGCGTCCGCCTGGATTCAGCAGCCCCGACATCGCTTCCAGTGCGGTCAGGCGCCCGGCTGCGCCCTCGGCGTGCCCGAGCGAGTTGCCGACGCAAAACACCAGATCGAACGTGGAGTCCTCCAGGTGCTCGGGCAGCTCGTCCCAGCTCGCGCGGAGGGCTCGAAGCGAGACACCCTGCTCGTCGGCGGCCTTCTCGGTCCGGCGAACCATCCCCTTGCCGGCATCTGCGGCGACCACGTCAAGGCCAAGACTCGCGAGACCGACGGCGAGCTGGCCGGTTCCACACGCGCAGTCGAGGACGCGCGCATTGGGCAGCGCAGAGCCCACGACATCGCTGTAGTAAACCGCGACTGCCTTGGCGGGGGTCAACCTGTCGTCCCCGATCAGCCACTCGTATACGTCGGAAAGCGCCCCATAACCAGCCACCGCGATAACCTCCATCATTCGATGCCACGCGGGCTTGACCGCGCCTGCGACTCGGACCTTGTGCCTCGCACTGTGCCGGGCCGTGTCAGCGAAGCATTGAGCAGGACCCAACCACTTCCGGCCGCTGAGACTCCACCGGATTTCATGGAAAACCGCGGCACGCCGCACCGACGCAGGTCCTGCGGTGCCTGACCGCGAGTTGGACTGTCCTGCGCAACGACGAAGCTCCTGGTAGACGGGTTCTAGACCAAGATCACCCTTATCCGCCAGGAGCTTCGCGTGCTTGTCTACCCGTCCTCGATTGATCTGTCCAGCCGCACCCTGCGGTTCCTGACCGGACAACTGACAGCCCGGCGGCAGGAGATCGGAACGCGGTGGCGGCGCCTTCCCGCCGCACGTCAGGCACTGCTCGCTCTGGCCCATCTACGGTGCGGTGACACCTATGCCCAGCTCGCTGCCGGGTTCGACATCGGGATCACGACCGTCTACCGCTACATACGTGAAGCCGTCGAGGCCCTGGCCGCCCTCGCCCCGTCCCTGGCCGAGGCGATGAAGACGATCCGGACGAAGGCGTTCGTGATCCTCGACGGCACCCTGCTGCCGATCGACCGCATCGCCGCCGACACCCCGTACTACTCCGGGAAACACAAACGCCACGGCATGAACGTCCAGGTCCTCACCGATCCGTTCGGACGGCTGCTCTGGGCCTCGCCGGCTCTGCCCGGCTCGACTCCCGACCTGACCGCCGCGCGGCAGCACGGCATCATCGAAGCCCTCGCCGATGCGGAACTCAAATGCTGGGCGGACAAGGCATATCAAGGCGCCGGCGGACCCGTCCGCGTACCGTTTCGGGGCCGCCGCCTCAAGCGATGGAAGCGTCGCCACAACACCACCCACGCCAAGATCCGCTGCCTCGGCGAGCGGGACTGTAAAACGTTCGGTGTAACTCCCGATCATGGAAGATGCATCGATGACCAGCAACAACGTGACCGAGGCCGAGTCCGGCGAGCCGTCTGCACGACCAACGCGATCGAGTCCGTCAACGCTAGGATCCGCCGGGCGGTCAAGGCCCGCGGCCACTTCCCCAACGAGCAGGCCGCGTTGAAATGCGTCTACATGGCGATCATGTCCTTGGACCCCACCGGCAAGGGCCAGGCCCGCTGGACCATGCGTTGGAAGACCGCGCTGAACGCCTTCGATATCACCTTCGACGGCCGCCTCTCTGCTGCCCGCCAGTAACCCTCAACAACCCCAGTTACACCGCTCGTTTGACAGACCCCGAGGTGTCAGCCTCTGCGACTCCACGAGTTCAACCTCAGTAATGACAGCCGGGTCGGGTGGGGAGTCGTCCGCGCTGATGGCTCCGGACGCTCCCACCCCAGCTGGCGTCGGGCGAAGTCACCACTGAAGTTCCCCCTGAACGTGGACAGCGGGTGGTTACGCTGCGGGGGCGAGAGCTTGTGCTGTCAGGGCCCGGGTTTCGAGCGGGGTGACGTAGCCGTAGACGGGATGCTTCCGCAGGCGGGTGCGGTTGTACTCGACCTCGATGAAGTGGAAGACATCGGCGCGGGCCTGCTCGTGCGACTCCCAGACAGTGGTCCCAATCTCTGCCTTCAGGAGGCCGAAGAAGCTCTCAGCTGGGACGTTGTCGTAGCAGGAGCCCGTTCTGCCCCCACTTTTCCGCAGCCCCAACTCCCTGATGACGGCGCGGTATTCGCGTGAGCTGCATTCCGCTCCGCGGTCCGAGTGCGTGATGCATCCCTCCTTCAGGTCACTCCGGTCGGCGGCCATCCGCAGGGCGTCGACGACCAGGCCGGCCCGATGGTGGTCGACCATCGCATAGCAGACGACCTCGGGGGTGGCCAGATCGATCACTGTGGCCAGATACCACCAGCCGGCCAGCGTGGGCAGGTAGGTGATGTCGCCAGCCAGCTTCGTACCCGGCTCGGCGGCCGTGAAGTCGCGGCCGACCAGATCCGGCGACGCGAGTGCCGTGCGATCCGCTCCGGTCAGGCACCGGCGCCGTCTGCGGGTGATGCCGCTGATACCGTGCTCGCGCATGAGCCGCTCGACCCGTTTGCGGTTGACCCGCCGACCTCGTCTGCGCAGGGCCGCCGTGATCCGGGGAGATCCATAGGCCCTCCGGGATGCGGTGTGCAGGTGTCGGATCTCGGTGACCAGCTCGTCCTGGCGGCGGGCCCGTTCCCGGGCTGCTTCCCGCGTGGTCAGATAGGTGTAACAGCCCGAGCGGGACACGCCCAGGAGTCGGCACAGCAGGGCGACACTGTGGCCATCGGGGTTCGTCTCGGTGGCCCTCTCCGCGTCGATGAACGCGTAGCGCACGGCTACTTCGTCGACTCCCTCGCGAAGAAGGCCGCGGCTTTTTTCAGGACCTCGATCGTCTGCTGCTGTTCTCGGTTCTCTCGCCGCAGACGACGCAGCTCTTCCTTCTCGTCGCTGGTCAGCGCGCCCGCCGGCCCCTGGCCCCGGTCGGCCTTGTCCTGGTTCACCCAGTTCCGCAGGCCCTCCGGGCTCACCCCGATCTGCCGGGCGACCTCGGTCACCGTCTTCTCCGACGAGTGGACCAGCGCGACCGCGTCCCGCTTGAACTCGGCCGTGTACCGCTTGCTCGTCTTGCTCTTCTTGCTCAACTACCTGGAACTGCTTCCTCCGGGACCGGTCGTCCCAGTATCAAGCTGTCCAGCCCAGAGGGGGAACTTCAAGGTGCCCGTGCACCGTGAAACGGGGCACGTCGAATCTGTCGGGGATCTGCTGGACGGTCTTCTCCCGCTCGTCGCCGTAGAGCCGCTGGACGAGCACGGCCTGGTCCGCGGTGAGCTCGGCCTGCGCCCGCCGTCTGTTCCGGCGGCGGATCCAACGCGTTCGGCGCGGGATTCCATCTCCACGCTCACGTCACTCCGCCCCGGTGGGCAGAACCCACGCCGAACCCTACGGTTCGCACGGGATCGCCCAGCTGATCAGAGAGGCTGGCGAGGTGCCGCGAGTACGTCCATGAGTACCTTCTCGAGCGTGACGCGGGCCAGTTCGCGTCTCAGGGTCTCCTCGATGTCCTGGTAGATGCCCCGCATCGCCGGCTGGATGCCGTGACCCACCACGCATCCCTGGTCCGGGGTGGTGCGGTGCATGGCGAACAGCGGGCCGGGTTCCACTGCCTCGTACACGTCGAGCAGGGTCATCGACTCCAGCTCGCGCGCCAGCGACCAGCCCGCGCCCACGCCCCGCCGGGACTCCACGAGCCCGGCCCTGCGCAGCTCGCCGAGCAGCCGTCTGATCACCACGGGGTTGGTGTTCGCGCTGGCTGCGATCTTCTCGGAGGTGGCGACCTCATGGCCCTGGCGCTGATAGAGACCGATCCAGGCCAGCGCATGGGCGGCAATGGTCAGCCTGCTGTTGGCGCTCATGATCCCTCCTCTGGTCGCAACACTCCATGTTACGACATGGAAGTCGTAACAGTGAAGGTTGCGACAATCTGCCGTAACGATTATTGTTACGACGGCCGGGAAGGGTCGATCAAAGACAAGCGCGGACCGTGAGCGTGTTGCGAATTCAAAGGAGAACAGGAATGGAAAGTAACGAAAAGACCATTCGCAAGGCTTACCGGCTTGCGGAAGGGAACGTTCTCGACGGTGACGGTTTCCTGGCCTTGTTCACCGAGGACGGGTCGTTCAACGACATGTCGACCTCGCAGAGTTTCCGCGGAGAGCAGATTCCTCAGGTGATCGCGGGCCTCGCCCGCTCATTCCCCGATGTACACCGTGAGCTGCTCGAGATACATGCGTTCGGTGATGTCGTCGCCGTCGAGTTGCGAATCCAGGGCACGCATCTCGGAGGATTTCCGACTCCGGTCGGCGAGATCCCACCGACCGGGAACCGGATCGACGTGCCGGCGGCGGACCTCTGGTACCTCCGTGACGGAAAGATCGAAAGGTTCAATTGCTACAACTCGATGAGCGTGTGGCTTGATCAAATCGGGGTCCACCCTGACTTCAAGTCCGCAGTCGAAGCCATCGAGACAGCAGCCACGACGGCGTAACTCTGCCGGTCAGCGCCGAGTATGCGACAAGACACTCCCTTCTTCGGGCCGCATACCCGGCGCTGCTTCTTGAACAAAGTTGTTGTTCGCACCCAACCGCCGACACGACCCGGCAGGCCGGCTCATCGAGTATCAGCAGCCCTGGCCGGCAGGCAGGGTCTTTGAGAAGTGCCGAGGTGGATGGTTCGCCTGCTGAGTGCCGGTTGTGGTGGCTTGTCGACTTCTGTCGACGTCCGCCCTGGACGCAGAACAGGCATGGCCACTGGTGATCATGTGGGTGTCTAGTCCATATGAGCACCGAGCGAGTCCATGCCTGCGCACCCCTCTTCCCGCATGCCCTCATGCCCTCGGCAGTTGGGGGATGCCTCCGGCCCAGCCCCGCTGGAGGCAGCCGTTGACCTGCGGAAGTATCTGGCCACGGTGCCTGATCCACGGGCCCGTCGCGGCATTCGGTATCCGTGGACGGCCCTGCTCACCGCTGCGGCTGCCGCCGTTCTGGCCGGCACCGTCTCGCTCACGGCGATCGGTGAGTGGGTCGCCGACGCGCCGCAGCGCGTCTTGGCCCTGCTCGGGCGCTGTCACGTTGGTTGGCCGGGTGGGATGATCTTCTGGTTGATCGTGCTGGAGGGGGCTGTCCGTGGGGGCCGTGTCATTGTCGTACAAGGGGCACCGGTACCCGGTCGAGGTGATCTCCCACTGGGTGTGGCTGTACTTCCGTTTCCCGCTGTCGTTGCGCGAGGTCGAAGAGCTGGTGTTCGAGCGCGGGATCGTCGTTTCCTACGAGACGGTGCGCCGCTGGTGCGCCAAGTTCGGGTCGGCCTACGCAGGCGCGCTGCGCCGCCGACGGCCTCGGCCTGGGGACAAGTGGCACTTGGACGAGGTCTTCATCAAGATCAATGGGCGGCTGCAGTACCTGTGGCGGGCGATCAACCAGGACGGCAGCGTCCTGGACATCCTGGGGCAGAAACGCCGGGACAAGGCCGCGGCCAGGCGCTTCTTCCGCAGACTTCTGAAGAAGACCGGCGCGGTGCCGCGGGTGATCGTCACCGACAAGCTCCGCTCCTACGGCGCCGCCCACCGAGAGGTCATGCCCTGCGTCGAACACCGGCAGTCGAAGTACCTGAACAACCGAGCGGAGAACAGCCACCAGCCCACCAGGCAACGCGAACGGGCGATGAAAGGCTTCCGCTCGGTGGGCGGAGCACAGCGGTTCCTCTCCGCGTTCAGCGGCACCTCAACCCACTTCCGGCCCCGCCGTCATCTGATGACCGCTGCCGCCCACCGAGCCGAGATGACCGTCCGCTTCGCAATCTGGGAGCAGATCACCGGCGCCGCCGGCCTCGCCACCACGGCCTGAGCACAGCCCGGAACGGGCCCCACCAGGCCGTGCACACCATCAGAGACCGCCCGCCCAACAACGTGACAGCGCCTCCGGCAAGAGTCGGCGAGGGCGGCCGGGTGAGGTTCGCTTCGTGTACGAGGTCAGCGCGTATCCGTAGGGGGCCGTACGGCCGTGAACGGGAGCGACAAGATCATGGACCTGGCCATGCCGGACATGGTGCCGCCGGCCAGTTCGGCGGTGCACTTGATCTTCATCCTGACCGGCGAGGTGACTACCGCGGTGAAGCGCACGGTGGTTCCCTCGATGCGCCCGTCGGTGATCGGCCTGCCGCCGTACGTGCCGACCAGAGTCGTGCCGGCGGTGGCCAGGACCAGTTCAGCGGTCTCCTCGCCACCGCCGGTCTTGAAGGTGAGGTTCCAGGTCCCGTCAACCTCCCTTTGTTCCTTGAGCTTCTGCTGCAGGGTGCGGGCCTCGTCTTCGCCGTCGGGCTGCTCGTCCACCTCCAGGAGGAAGTCGGCGCCGCCGACGAGTGCCTCGGCCAGGTCGGTGGATCGCGGCAGCATGGTCTTCTCGTAGGCGCGGACGGCCTCGTCGACGGTGGGGTGGGTGGCCAGGGCGAGAGCAAGGTCGTGGGCGTCGAGCATGGCCAGGTTGACGCCGACGCCGATCGGCGGCATGAGGTGTGCGGCGTCGCCGAGCAGGGTCACGGTGGGCACGTGGTCCCAGGTGTGCGGTGCCGGGAGGACGAACAGCGGCCGGTCGGCGTAGGGGCCGTCGTTGTTGCTGATCATTTGCTGCATGCTGGGTGCCCATCCGGTGAACTCATCCAGCAGGTGTGCGCGGATGCCGGCGGTGTCCTCGGCGGTCAGACCGGCTGCAGTGATCCAGTCGGCCGGCGCGCGCCGGATGATGTAGACCCGGATGTGCCCACCGCTGTTGCGCTGGGCGAACAGCGCGCGGTCGCCGTCGGTAGCGGTCGCGCTGCCGTTGCCGACCAGCGCGGAAAGTTCGGCGTGGCGGTTTTCGACGTCGTCGAACCACGCTTCTGTGAAGGTGACCCCGGAGTAGTACGGGACAGCTGCCGAGACGGCCGGGCGGACCCGGGAGAACGCGCCGTCCGCTCCGATGACCAGATCGGTCTCGACACTCGTTCCGTCGGTGAAGTGCAGAATGCGCGGCCCCTCGGCGGGGCCGGCGACCGAGGCGAGGGTGCGGCCCCATTGCACCGTGCCCGGTGCGAGGGAGCTGAGGAGCAGGTCGCGCAGTTGGCTGCGGTCGATCTCTGGCTTGTAGAGGTCGTCCTCGTCCGGGATCTGATCGAGTAGGACGTTGCCGGCGGTGTCCCAGCGGCGCATCTGCTGTCCTTCCGGGCGCGCCAGCTTCCAGAACTGCTGGATCAGGCCCGCCTCGCGCAGTGCGAGCTGACCGTCGTCGGCGTGCAGGTCGAGACTGCCGCCCTGGTTGCGGGCGTCGGCGTCCAGGTCGCGGTCGTAGACCGTGACGTCGATGCCGTGCTTTTGCAAGATGCGGGCGCATGTCAGGCCGCCAGGGCCGGCCCCGATAATCGAGATGCGGGGGGTGGGCGTGGTGTTCACGGTGGTGCTCCGTTCGTGAGGGGCACGGCGGCTGCTATGCCGGTGCGCTGTCTGGCAGGTGCAGAGGTCAGCTGGCGGTTGTGGCGGAGGTGAGCGTGCTCGCGGGGGCGGGCGGCGGGCCGGCCTTCTTCAGCGGGACCTCGATGACAAAGAGCGCGGCGAGGAAGGCAACGGCGGACAGGATCGCGGCGGTGAGGAAGATATGGCTGGCGGCGGTGAGATAGGCGTCCTTTGCCGCGGCGGGCAGGTTCAGCAGGGCGCCGGGGCCGGATGCGGCGCCGGCGGGCAGCGTGGACTGGATGGCGCGGGTGAACAGCGAGCCGAAGACGGCGACGCCGAGGGATCCGCCCAGGGTGCGAAAGAGGTTGACCGAGCTCATGGCGGCCCCCATGTCACGCATGGAGAAGCTGTTCTGTGCGATGGTGCCGGACATCTGCATGGTGAAGCCGAGCCCGATGCCGACGAGCACCATGTACACGCCGGTCAGCAGGCGTGAGGTGCCGGTGTCCATGGTGGCCAGCAGGCTCAGGCCGGCCGTGAGGAACACGGTGCCGAGCACGGGGAAGATCTTGTACCGGCCGGTGGCGGACATGGCCTTGCCCGCGATGGTCCAGACGATCACGACGGGGACCATCATGGGCAGCATCAGCAGGCCGGAGTTGGTGACCGAGGCGCCCTGCACGGTCTGCTGGAACAGCGGTAGGTACACCCTGGCGCCGAACATGGCCACACCGGCGATCAGGATCATGGTCATCGAGAGCGGGTAGTTGCGGTGGCCGGTGAACACGCCCGGCGGCAGCAACGGCTCGTCGGCCCGCTTCTCCACCCAGATGAACAGGGCGAGCCCGAGCACGGCGACGGCGGTGAGCGCGAGGATCTGCCAGGAGCCCCAGGCATAGGTGGCACCCGCCCAGGTGGCGGCCAGCACGATCGCGCTGATCGAGACGGTGAGCAGGACGATGCCCGCCCAGTCGATCTTCGCCTTGATGCGTTTGGCGGGCACGTGCAGCGTCCGCCACAGCCATACCAGGGCAACCAGGCCCAGCGGCAAGTTGATGTAGAAGGCCCAGCACCAGTCGAAGTGACCGGTGATGAACCCGCCGAACAGCGGCCCGCCAATGGTGCCGATCGCCATGACGGAGGCGCTCATGCCTTGGTACTTGCCGCGCTCACGCGGCGGTACGAGGGCGCCGATCAGGTCGAAGGCGCCCGCGCCGACACCGCCGGCGCCGATGCCCTGCACAACGCGGAAGGCGATCAGCTCGGTCATCGACTGGGCGGCCCCGCACAGGGCAGAGCCGGCCATGAACACCGCGATCGAGGCCAGATACATGGGCTTGCGGCCCACCAGGTCGCCGAACTTGCCCCAGATCGGTGTGGTCACGGCGGTGACCAGCGTGTAGGCGGTGACGACCCAGGAGATGTGCTCCAGGCCGCCGAGCTCGCCGACGATCGTGGGCATCGCGGTGCTGACGACCATGTTGTCGAGCATGGCGAGCAGCATCGCGAGCATGACGCCGAGCAGCACCCAGCACACGTTCTTCGGCGCGGCCGCAGGGCCGGTGGGAAGGAGAGATACAGACGCAGACATGACTGATCACTCCTTTCGGACAGGGAAGGGGAAAAGGGAATGTGGTCAGGCGCAGCGCCCTGCAACCACTCCCACAGAAGAGCACACCAACCCAATTAGTGCAACTGATGCACTTTTGAAGTTGGACAACCGAAGAGTAAGCTCTGGGATATGACCGACACCGAGACCGGCGCCGCACCTGCGCCGATGGGGCGCCGTGAGCGCAAGAAGGCCGCCACCCGCCAGGCCATCGCCGACACCGCGCTGCGCCTGTTCCTGGAGCGGGGGTACGACGATGTGGGCATCCGCGAAATCGCGGACGCCGCCGACGTGTCCACTACGACGCTGTTCAAGCACTTCCCGGTCAAGGAAGCCCTCGTCTTCGACGAGGACGCCGACCAGGAGTCCCGCCTGCTCGCTGCCGTACGCGAACGCCCCGAAGGCCAGTCCATCCCCGCGGCCCTGCGCGAGCACGCGCTGCGCCACCGGATGGCGGCCGCAGACAGCGACGCCCGCTTCACCGCGTTCTTCGACCTGGTCAGCAGCACCCCAGCCTTGCGCGACTACGTCCAGGCCATGTGGCTGCGTCATACCGACGCCCTGGCCCAGGTCATCGCCGAGGAGAGCGGCCTGCCCGAGAACGAACCCGCCTGCACCGCCCTGGCCCACTTCGCCCTCGAAGCGCCGCGCGCTGCGCGCAGTCACGGCGACGACGCCCGCCAGGCCATCACCGTCGCCTTCGACCTCCTCGACAACGGCTGGCGCACCCTTACTTCCCCGTAACTGAGCCTCGGCATCGCGCCCCGTTTACGCGCCGCAGCAGATCACCAGTTCCAGAAAGTTGGCCTCCTTTCGTCAAACGAGGGCGAGCGTGGTCGAGCATCCGTTCTCGCCGTGCGCCCGCCAGCGGGCGTACCACTTGGCCAGGCAACGGCGCGAGATCCCGGCTTCCGCAGCGACGTGCGCGATCGGACGTCCGGCGTCGATCCGCAGGCACAGGCGCAGACGTCCTTCGGGGGTCAGCGGTGCGTTCCGGTGCCCCCTGCTGGTGGCGCTCCTGGACTCGGCGGCCGCGTTCACCGGGAACCCTGGGATCTCAGGGCTCCCGCGTGAGCGGCTGTGCGTGGCGTCAGCGGGCGAACTTTTCGATGGCCGCCGGGGTGACGGGGGTGAAGAAGTTGACGAGGTTGCCGTCGGGGTCACGGAACAGCAGCGACCGGTTGCCCCAGGGCATCGTGGTGGGCTCGGTGACGAAGTCGGTGACGAAGCCGGTCAGGTTCTGGTGAACACGGTCCACGTCGTCGACGAGGAACTCGGTGATCACGCTGTGGTTGTCCGCCGGGCGGGCAGAGCCCGGGGCGAACAGCGGGACGGTGCGGGTGCCGGCGATCGCGAGGGTGGCGCCCGGGGTCTTGAGCTCGGCGAAGTCCTCGGTGGCCCACGTCGCCCCCACTCCTGTGGCTCGCTCGTAGAACTCGACGAGACGCGCTACGTCGCTGGTGATGATGCGGATCGAGACGAAGTCCATGGGGATCTCCTTGGCTGTGTGGAGTCGTGCACGTCGCAGGCTAGGAGAAATAGTGGACAGAATCGGTCCTGTATTCGCGTTAGGTTGTGCACATGCCTCGACCCACTGGCCGCGTGCTGACACTCCTGGAGCTGCTGCAGTCGGGCGGTACCCGGACGGTGGCCGAACTCGCCGACCGGCTCGGCGTCGAAGGGCGCACCGTGCGGCGGTATGTGGACCAGCTGATCGACCTCGACGTGCCCGTGGAATCGGTGCGCGGCCGCTACGGCGGGTACCGGCTCGCCCCCGGGTACCGCTTGCCTCCGCTCATGCTCAGCGACGACGAGGCGCTGGCCGTGCTGCTCGGCCTGGTCGCCGGCCGCCGGGCAGGGCTGACAACGACGCAGCACACGGCAAGCGAGACGGCATCGGCCAAGATCCGGAGGGTGCTGCCCAAGCACATCGCCCGCCGGCTCGACACACTCCTGGAATCCCTCGCCTTCACGGACCAGCCCGGAGAGTTCGACACCCCGGACGCCGGGGTCCTGCTCACCATCGCCGATGCGGTGCGCCACCGCCGACCGGTCTCGATCCGCTACACCGACCGCGACGAACGGCGCAGTGAACGCACGCTGCACGCGTACGGGATCGTCGCCCATGCGGGCCGGTGGTACGTCACGGGCAAGGACGCCCGGATCGGCGAGGACCGAACCTTCCGGCTCGATCGCATCGCAGACGCGCGGACCCTGCCCGGCTCATTCGAAGCGCCGGCGGGCCCCGATCCGGCACAGCGCGTGTTGTCAGGCTTCGCCACGGCTGACTACCGGCATGAGGTGACCTTGCGGATCCACGGGACGGTCGAGCAGATCCGCGCCCACCTTCCCGCCGGCGTCGCGAGTCTGGAGGAGCACGAGCCCGCGGTAGGCGAGGACCGGGCAACCGAGCGCTGGCTGCGCGTCGAGCTGCGGGCGGAGCGGCTCGACTGGGTGCCTCCGGTACTCGCCTCACTCGACCGGCCGTTCGTCATCGAGCGCCCCGATGAACTTCGCGACCTCGTCATCGAGCTCGGCGATCGCCTCGCGTCCTACGCCCGCCAAGCCTGACAGCGAGGAACCAATGTCATGAGATGGCACACCCGTGGTACTGCTGGGCGGCGGTGATGCTGAGCCGCCATTTGTCTGACCGGCTGGGCCGCGCCGACTTCTCCTCGGCGGGCGCCGACCGTGCCCCTGCCGAAAACCTCATCCGCCCTGACCAGGACCGCTGCATGGTGCGCGGGCCGGAGTTCGACAGCTCCAAGACCGGTGGTCTGGTCACCCAGCGCCCGTGCCAGTCGAGCCCGCCCAGCAGCCACCAGTGGGGGGCCGAGAAGCCGTCGTACGACGGCAAGGGCCACTTCTGGATCAAGGCGAGCAACGGCAAGTGCCTGACCGTCCCCTACAACGACGGGACCCCGCCGGGCTCGGGCACCCAGCTGTTCTGGTGGGACTGTGAAACCCGCTGGTTCTCGGGCAGCCAGATGTGGAACATCATCCCGACCAAGCTCGCCACCGCGACCGGATCCCGGCCGGCCTACACGTTCATCAACAACTGGACCGACAAGTGCCTATCGATGGACCCGGCCACCGCCGCCACGGCGGGCGGCAAGGTCACCCAAGAGACCTGCCCCAAGTAACACCCCCGCCAAGGGAGAAGGCCGCCCACCCCAGCTGCCTTCACACGCCCGATCCCAGGCCGTCCTTCTCCCCTGAAGGGCGGCCTGGGATCGTTGCCCTTGCCGGCGCGTTCAGGAGGTCGGCCGGCCCGGCGGGGGAAAAATCTGCGCTGGGCAGCGGTGCTGAGGGTGTCGGTGTTGAGGGTGTCGGTGTTGAGGGTGTCGGTGTTGAGGGCGTCGGTGTTGAGGGCGTCGGTAGAATGGATATACCCTACGCGCCCCAGTCCGCGACAACAGCTGTCGTGCGCCGCGACGGCCTGTTCAAAGCTGTCGAACTCGATCAGGACAGTGCGCTCGGCGATTCCAGCGTCGTGTGCGACGACCCGACCGCCACGGACGAGGAGCCGCCCGCCCCCGGCCTCGACGGCCGGACCGGCCAGCTTGTCGTAAGCAGCCAGCTTCTCAGGGTCTGAAACGGTGCGGTAGGCACTGACCCAGTAGCCCTTGGGCATGGAACCTCCATTGTCGAAATGAGCGCATCTGACTTATTGATCAGAAACTCATGGGGTTCTCGTCCAGGACGTAGCGGACGTGGGGGCCGCCGAAATAGCCGCGGACGATGTGCGGCTGGCGCTGGCGTCTGCGGAAGAAGCGGCGGGTCTCCGCGGCGAATTCGGCCTGGTCCCGGGCCCGGTGCTGCTTGGGCAGGCTTGTGCTTGAGGTCGGCGTTGACCAACTCGTCGGGGTTGAGCTCGGGCGAGTACGGGGGCAGGAAGTGCAGCTCGACAGCCTCGGGGTGGGCGGCGAGCCAGTCCCGGACTTTCCTCGAACGGTGCGCGGAGTGCCCGTCGACCACGAGATGGACCTTGGGGTCGAAGTGGCCGGCCAGCCGGTCCAGGAAGCGGCACATCACCTCGGCGGTGAAGGACTCGGTGAAGACCATGAAGTGCATCCGGCCCTTGGTGCTGATCGCCGACATCGCGTTCACCGAGAACCGGTTCCCGCTCCGCCGCACCACAGGGGTCTTCCCCTTCTCGCCCCAGGCACGGCCGGTGACCCGGTCGGAGCGGATACCGACCTGATCGGCGAAGAGGATCTCGCCCCCATCCTCCCTCGCCTTCGCCCGGATCTTCGGCCAGGTCTCCTCGTGCCGGCGCCGAACGGCCTCCGGATCCTGCTCGACAGCCCGCTTGTCCGGCCGCTGGAAGGACAACCCCCACCGCTTCAGGTACTTGCCCACCCCCGGCTCGGTCAGCCGCACCCGGTACAGCTTCGCGATCAGCTCACCCACCAGCCGCCGCGTCCACAACTGCCCGCCCAGACCCACGTCACAGGGCCGATGATCCAGGACCGCCTGCCGCACCGCGGCCTGCTCGGCCTCCCCGAGCACCTGATGCACCCCGACCGGCTTGCCCCTCGGCCGCATGACCAGCGCCTCCCGGCCGCCGGCCCGCCACTTCGCCCACCACGTGCCGACCGCCTTCAACGACACCCCGAACACCGCCGCCATATCCTCACGGTCCCGACCCGCCACCAACGCGGCCACCGCCCGCAGCCGAAGGGCCTCCTGCGCCGACGGCGACAGATGCCGCGCGTCCCCCACCAGATCGCTCACACACCACCAACGACCCAGAACCCAAACCCTTTCAGATCAATAGAAGGTTCCGTCGCGGAGCATGGTGAACAGGACGCTGATGCGGTGGCGGGCGAGGCAGAGGAGGGCCTGGGTATGGGTTTTGCCGCGGACTCGGCAGCGGTCGCAGTAGCCACGGGAGGCGGGGTCGTGCAGGGCGGCGAACGCGGACAGGAACATCGCCCGTTTGGGTTGCCGGTTGCCGCCTCTGGGGGCGTGTTCG
Source organism: Streptomyces sp. NPDC048734 (assembly GCF_043198675.1). Lineage (NCBI taxonomy): Bacteria > Bacillati > Actinomycetota > Actinomycetes > Kitasatosporales > Streptomycetaceae > Streptomyces > Streptomyces sp. NPDC048734. Next base: position 32,607 of record NZ_JBICUZ010000006.1, read on the forward strand.
CCATGGATCGAGGTCCCGGAGGACTTCATCGTGGGGGCGAGGCCGGCATAGGAGGCCAGGTGGGCGGCGGTGGGGAAGCTGGTGCCGTCGCCGACGGTGGCCAGCAAGGTGGCGGCGGTCCTGACGCCGACGCCGGGCAGTGACGTCAGGACCTGGGAAAGCAGACTCGCGCTTGCTGCTGCGGCGACCAACAGTTCGACCCCGAGCGCCCAGGTCGGTTGCGGCAGGGTGACCAGCGATGCGGTGACTGTGGTTGTCAGGAACAGGGAGACGGTTTGCGCGGCGCGGTTGCGGTGTTCCTGGGAGGCGGCGACGACGTCGAAGCGGAAGGCGACAACGATGAAGGTGAGGCCGGCGGCGCTTCCGCCGACGGTTGCAGCGAACGTGGTCCACATGGCGGTTGCTCCTGTGCGACCCGTGCTGGGGTGGAAGGTCTCGGTGCGATGAAGTGCGGTGGGCGGCGGCCGTCGCGCCGCCCACTTCGCGGAACTACCTCGTTTCGACCTTGGCCATCGGGTCTTCACCGTTCTCCAGGGCGTTCACCGCGTTCTTCCAGGACGGGTCGGCCGAGTAGAGCTGGCTGCGCAAGTAGGCCCACACGAGAGCCCGCAGAGTCGCCACGCGCTCGGGATTTTCGTCGTCCGTCTCTGCCGCGTCGTATCCGGATATGCCACCGAAGATGTGACCAGCGCCGTACATGGTCACCATGGTTTTGTTGCCGGCGGGGCTGGCCGAGTAAGCGTCAGCACGGTAGCTGAGCCGATTGGAGAAGTTGGGGTTGAGGTCCTGATCGCCCACGATGATCAGGCCGGTGCCTGTCATCTGCTCGAAGTCGGTGTAGTACAGCACCGGGTAGTTCGTCTTGGCCCACTCGGCGAAGTGCTCGTCGTTGCCGATGCCTGGAGCTCCGATGAGCACTCCCGCCTTGACACGAGAGTCGGAGAGGTCCTTCGGCCGGTCGTCGTCCGGGTCCAGCATCTGGGCTCCGAGGAGGAGGGAGACGGTGTTGCCGCCCAGGGAGTGTCCTACGGCACCGACACGGTCCCTGTCGATCCGCCGTTCGGCAAGACCAGGGACGGCGGCCTCGATGTCGTCGAGGCGGTCGAGGATGTTGTGCATGTCGGTGGCGCGGTCACGCCAGAACAGGGGCGCGTCCTTGAGGTCCGTATCGCGCAGACCGAGGGCCGTCGAGTCCAGGTGGGTCGGCTGGACGACCGCGAACCCGTGGGCGGCGAAGAAGTTCGCCAGCGGCCCGTAGCCGTTGTAGGAGGACAGGAAGTTCGCCAGCCCGTGCCCGTGGGACAGGAGGATGAGCGGCAGGTCGGTGCCGGTCGCGGGGATCGACACCTTGACCTCCAGCGGCACGGGCCGGCCGGGAACGTCGAGGGTGACCGGATGGTAGGTGAGGACGGGTTGCGACGCGTTGACCGGGATGTTGGCGGCGTCGCTGTACGGCTTGCTCATCGGAGCCCTTTCGAGATGGGTGTTGACATAGCGCCTGTCGTAACTGGCGGTAGGCATGGAACTAGCGGTCGTGGCCACGAGCCTGATGGGCCAGGAACGGCCGCCCGGCACCTGGATCGGTGTGGACGGTGATCTCCGCAGCGGTGCACAGATCTCGTCAGGTGTTCGTCCCGCGGTCTGACGGCAGGGGAGGGCGACTGGCTCGACCATCGACTGTCATGCCTCCCTGGCTCGACGGATGCACTTGTCTTGCCGGGAACTGTAAGATCAACTGAACAAACCGAACTAGGGCGAAAGTGACATGGCTGAGTCCGCAACCGATGGGCATCGCAGAAGAGCACGGTTCGGAGTCGAGAGCCTGGCTGTGCGCGCTACCGATGGTGACTTCCCGACCGTTGTGAACGGCGGGTACACCGTCAAGATCACGCATGGCGGCTCCGCACCCCCTTTTCAGTACCTCGGGCGGACCCAGAGCCCCCCTGTTCCTGGCGCGGTGACGGTGATCGAGCCCCATGAGGTCGTGAGCTGCCTCGAACAGGACAAAGCCGCCGCTGACGGCCAGGCCATTGTGCAGCTGATGTTCCTCGACGCCGATCTCATGCCGGTCGGCACAGGCCGGCCGCGCTTTCACAAGGTGACCTATTCAGACCGCGGCCTCTTCGACGGCATCGCTGCGCTGCACAGGGATTTGGAGCACGGCGAGGACGAGTTGGATCTCGAGTCGTCGCTGATCAGCTTGCTGAACGTTCTGCTCGTCAGGCATGCGGATGCTCCCGGCGCAGCGAGTCCGGCACTTCGTCCTCGAGCGCTTCGTCAAGTACGGGAGATGCTCCACAGCCAACTGAACTCCAACATCAAGCTCGACGACCTCGCGGCAGTCGCCGGTTGCAGCAAACGCCACTTGATCAGGAGCTTCCGACAGGCTTACGGGGTTCCACCCCACCATTACCGGACCCTGTTGCGCTTGGCCGGCGCCAAGTCCATGCTGGCGGCGGGACGATCCGTGGCAGAGACCGCCGCCGAGCTTGGTTACTGTGACCAGAGCCAGCTCAACCGGCACTTCCGGCGGGAGTTCGGCATGAGCGCAGGTGGCTATGCCAGGACCGTGCGGTAGGCCTGCGACGTCTTGGCTCAACTGCCACCTTGCCGGCCCCCATGGGAAAGCGCTGACCGGTGGGTCGGGTCACGTCCGCTGGAGTGGTGTATCGACGGCCACTCGGTGATCTCGGTCTGAGGCTGTGCGGTGAGTTCGGCGGGCAGGGCGGGGTCGTCGGTTTCTGACTCGATCGGGTGGAGTCGGGCCTTGGCGAGGAGCTCGCGGCCCATGTAGCGGCGGGCTTCGGTCCACTCGTCGTTCTGCTCGGCAGGACCGCGCCGACCAGGCGGATGACGGCGGTGCGAAGTTCGGCCTGGCCGGGTTCACGGCGGTGAGGGATGATCAGGCCAGTCCCCCGGTAGCCACCGTCAGCGATCCGGTAGCCACCGTCAGCGATCACGATGGTCCGGCCGACGGCATCCTTCGCACCGGACAGCGCGATCCGGAGCCGGGCTTCCTGCAGGTAGAGCTTCACGCGCTGGTAGTTGCCGGTGAAACCGTACTCCTAGACCAGCCGTTCGTGGATGACAGCGCCCTTGATCGTGATTTCCGCCCGTAGCATCGCGTCGATCAGCGGGGCGACCTCGTCAACCACCCGCTTCCGGGGCCGGCCGTCGGCCGCCCGTCGCGGCGGCGCCACCGGGGCTTGCCCGGACAGGTGCTTTCGGACCGTCCGACGGTTCAGCCCGGTCTCCTTCGCGATCTCCGACAGGCTGATCGCGCCAGACGCATACAGACCGCGGTACCGGCGAAGATCCAACCACCGATGCGGGTCCAAAACCATGACCAGCCGCCCTCTGCCGCCTCAACAGATCAAGCAGCAGACTGTCCGGCGCAGGCTCCCAGCGCCTCGCGAACTGAGCACGTTCATCCGTACGTGACTGGGCACGTTCACGTGTACGCCGACACCGCGTACCTCACGGCGGCCGGCGTGCCGGTGACGGTGGCGCCGAAGGACGCGGTAGCGCTCCGCCGCCCGGGTCCGGGACGGGCTCGGCGTGCGCGACCTGGCCGAAGAGATCAAGCGAGAGTGGGTCGTGTAATGACCTGCGGAGAGACCGCAGCGGGCGGTGGCCGTTTCGTTGTCCGGTCCGCCCCAGCCGCTCGGGTGAGGCAAGTCATATTCAGTAAAGGGATGGTATCCGCAGGTCAACCCCATGATCATTCGGCTCGCCATCCGATCTTCACGGATGGCTAAAAACATGCACGAGCATCACATGATCGGGGGGTGTGAACATAGGGTTCACAACAGTGGCCACATCGCTGGCCCTGTCTCTCACGTTCGCCGCAGGCGCGGCGGGCTCGACCTACGCGGTCGACTCCGCCGAGGAAACGGCAACGGGCGCGGCGCGAAAGGCGGTTGCGCACGAGCCCGTGGCCGAGGCGCCGGACATCGAGTCCGCGCGGCTGGCCGCGGTGTTGGGGGCAAGCGGGTGGAGGCCGTGTCGCAACGCACGGCCGACTCGACGACCTGGGCCGACCCGGACGGCAGCCTGACCACCGAAACCGCGTCCGGTGCGATACGGGTGCGCGAGAACGGCGAGTGGAAGCGCATCGACACCACACTCGTCGACACCGGCGACCGGCTGGAGCCGCAGACCGCCGTCGCCGACGTGGCGCTGTCCGACGGCGGCTCCGGGGACTTCGCCTCGGTCAGCCGGGGCACGTTCACCTTCGGCCTGGGCTGGGGCAAGGATCTGCTGGCGCCCCGTGTGGACGGCGACACCGCCGTCTACCCGTCGGTCGTGCCGGACGGAGATCTGCACGTCACCGCTCTGCCGCACGGGTTCACCGAGTCGCTGATCTTGAAGAAGCGGCCGACCGGGCCCGTCGAACTCCGCCTTCCCGTCACCCTGGGCGGAATGGACCTGGAGAAGACCGAGCAGCGCCATCTGCGCCTGGAGGACGACAAGGGCGCCCTCGTGGCCAGCGCCCCAGCACTCCGGATGTGGGGCAGCGGCACGGACCCCACGTCGGGGGACCCGGCGCGCTCGGCCGAGATCGTCACCACCGTCGAAGAGAGCGCCGAGGGCACCGTCCTGGTGCTCCGCCCGAGCCAGGAGTTCCTCTCCGACCCGAGCGTCACCTACCCGGTCACCATCGACCCGACGACCACGCTCGCCGCGTCGACCGACACCTGGGTCGCCACCAACTACCCCGACTCGCAGCGCGGTTCGACCGAGCTGAAGGCGGGTACGTACGACGGCGGCACCACCAAGGCGCGCTCGTCCGTGAAGTTCGACGTGGCCAAGTACGCCGACGAGCACATCCTCAACGCCGAGCTGCGGCTGCACTCGTACTGGTCCTCCAGCTGCTCCACCTCCGGTGCGGGCGTGGAGGCGCGGCGGATCACCGCAAGCTGGGACCCGAGCGCCGTGACGTGGGGCGCCCAGCCTGCGACCACCACGACCGGTGCCGCCGTCTCCATGGCGTCGTACGGCTACAGCTCCGCCTGCCCGGCCAACTTCATGCGCTGGAACGTTTCGTCGATAGCCCAGGCCTGGGCCGACGGCCAGCCCAACCACGGCCTGCAGATCAGGGGCGCCGACGAGACCGACTCCTCCACCTGGCGACGCTTCCGGTCCGCCAACTACGTGGACGGCTCGCAGGGTCCGACCGAGCCCGTGCTGTCGGTGACCTACAACACCAAGCCCGGCCCGGCCTCCGCGGTGAGCCCGGCCGACGGGACCGTCACGGCCGACACCACGCCGACGCTGTCGGCGAAGGCGACCGACCCCGACGGCAACACCGTCCGCCTCACCATCGAGGTGTGGAGCGCCGACGGCACCACCAAGGTCGCCTCCGGCCAGACCGCGCACGTCGCCTCGGGAGCCACCGGCTCGTGGACCGCTCCGGTCCTCGCGCCCGGGCCTACAAGTGGCACGTCACGGCCTACGACGGGCACCGACTGGAACGGCACCTGGTCCGCCTGGCGCACCCTGACCGTCGACACCACGGTGCCCGCCGCCCCCACGCTGTCCTCCGTGACGTACCCGGCCGACGGCCTGTGGCACGGTGACGCGGGTCAGACCGGCACCTTCCAGATCACCGACCCGACGGGCAAGGCGGTCTCCGCCGGATACGCCCTCGACATGGGTGCGAACAGCGTCGTCACGCTCAGCGGCGGCACGGCGTCCGTCTCCCTGACCCCGACGACCCGCGGCACCCACACCCTGACCGCCCGGGTGAAGAACCCCAGCGGCGTCTGGTCGGATTGGGGCACCTACACCTTCCGCGTGGGCGCCATCTCGGGAAGCCTCTCCAGCTCGTTCATCAACGACATCGCCGAGGCGCACTTCTCCCAGACGCTGCACCCGCCGGTGGACGACACCCCGATCGAGGAGCTCCCGGCCGACGCGGTGTACCCGGAAGAGGACGACACCTCGGCCGACTTCGTCGAGCAGAGCGACCCCGAGGTGGTGAAAACCGAGGACTCCGCCAAGGCCGTCCCGGTCGCCCAGCTGCCCGAGCGCGCCGACCAGGACGGCCGGACGCCTGCGCGGCATCGAAGCCGAAGCCGACCGGCTCCACGAGGTCCTCCACCGCGAGTACCTCCACCAACCACCTCAGGTGGAGGATGCCTACGGTCGGCAGACCACCGCCTTGCTGCGGCAGCTGGAAGCAGCCTGCACCAATGCCGACCAGCTCGAAGCCACCACAAGGGAGACTTTCGCGCAGCATCCGGACGCCCCGATCGTCTCCAGCTTTCCGGGCCTGGGATCCCTCACCGGGGCCCGGGTCCTGGCCGGGATCGGCGATGACCGGGCTCGTTTTACGACCGCCGGAGCAATGAAGGCATACGCCGGCAGTGCACCGGTCACCCGGGCGAGCGGCAAAAGCTGCACGGTGATGGCCCGCAGGGTCAAGAACCAGCGGTTGGCCGCCGTCGGCCATGTCTGGGCCTTCGCCTCCCTGACCGCCTCCCCGGGCGCCAGAGCCCACTACGACCGTCGCAAAGAAGCAGGTGACCGCCACATCGCCGCACAGCGCAACCTCTTCAACCGCTTCGTCGGGATGCTCTTCCACTGCCTCCAACACGGCGAGTACTACAACGTGCCGTTGAAGCACTCGGGTGCCATGTAGGCCGGGGTGCCGATCAGGACGCCGCTGGTGGTGATGTCATGCCGCTCGTCGCTGCTCTTGGTGATGCCGAAGTCGACCACCGTCGCCTGGCCGTTGGGGCAGACGATGATGTTGGACGGCTTGATATCCCGGTGGGTCAGGCCTGCCCCGTGCGCGGTGCCCAGGGCATCGGCGATGCAGACCGCCGTGCGAACGGCATCGGGCAGAGGCAGTCGGCCGCCCTTCAACACGACACTGAGGGGCTTGCCGGGTGCTGCCGCGTGCGCGGCAGCACCACGGGACGCCGAGGTCGGGTTACCGATCACCCCCGTTGACCCCGACCCCGACCGCGACGGGACTTCCCGTGCCGTCCGGGTTCCTCAGGGTGGTGAGCGAACCGATGTCCACCGTGTCCGACGCCGCGGTGCGAGCGCTCGGTGAGAGGTTCAGCGCACTGTCGCCGGGGTTGGTCGGCGCGCTGCCGTCGGGATGGGGCGGGATGACGCAGTTGGACTTGTCGGACTCGAGGGAGCCGTTGACGGCCGTCACGCAGAATTCGAAGTTCCACACGCCCGGGAACAGGAAGGCGACGCCGTGGTGGGTGCCCTCGATGATGTTCTCGTCGGCCTCCGGCGGGGTGGTGCCGCCGTCCTTGACGTTGGAGACCCACAGCCGGTAGCCGGCCGCCGATTTCGCGCCGTTCCAGTCCAGTTCCACCGTGGTGGGATCGACGGTGGTCACCCGCAGGCCGGTCGGGGCGGCCGGGATGCCGCCGCCGACCATCACCGGCCGGGCCAGTGCGGGCAGCCCGCCGCCGGCGGCGTTCCAGGTGGCCGCCGCGACGAGGTAGCGGTGGCCCGGTTTCAGCCCGTAGATCTGCACCCGGTTGCCGCGGAAGCCGGTGCCGGTGAGCCAGGCGCCGGGCGTGTCCTTGTCGAAGAGGATCACTTCGTACCGGTCGATGGTGGTGGGGTAGTCAGGTGGTGCGATCTCGAGCTCGATGCCGTCCTGGCCGATGGGCCGGCTGGCCAGGATCCGCGGCGGCGGTGCCGTCTCCGGGTGGGCGACCGCGCTGACCGTGCCGGACCAGGGGCCCTTGACGTTGTCACCGCCGACGGTGCGCACCTGGTACTCCCACCGGATGCCGTCGACGGTCCAGGTGGTGTCGGTCCGGTTGCTGTTGACGCGGCCCTCGCCCCAGGTGCTCTGGCCGGCGATCCGCGACCGCACGTCGTAGCCGAACGCCCCGTACACCGGGTTCCAGGTGACGGTCACGCCCTGGGGGCTGGACTCGGCCTTCAGACCGGCCGGCACGGGTGTCGGCCGGACCGGCAGGTTCTCGGGCGGGAAGGGTATCGGGCCCCGGCCCAGGCCGTACCGGTCGTGCAGGGTCTGCTCGAAGGCGATGGCGAGCTGGTACTCGCCGAAGGCGTTGGGGTGCAGGCCGTCATAGGCGGCCGGGCAGGTGGCGGGGGCGCAGGAGTACCCTTTCTGCCAGTCGACGACCTCCACCTGGGAGATGGATTTGCTCCACCGGGGGGCCGCGTTCGCGAGCAGCCGGTTGTAGTTGTCGGTCTTGGTGATCAGGTCGTCCCGGCCGCCGATCTTCGACCGGTGCGGCACGGTGGCCACCGCGAAGTCGACCCCCGGCCGGGCCGCGCGGGCCTGGTCGATGATGGTCTCGACGCTGTCCAGGGTGCCGTTCTCGTCGCTGACGAACCAGCCCATGTCGTTGAAGCCGGCCGCGAGCAGGACGAGGTCCGGCTGGTAGGTCTCGACCTGCCGGCGGATGTCGCCCTTGATCTGCGCGGCCTGCCTGCCCCAGTGCGCGTAGTGGTCGCTGTCGAAGGCGACCCCGGCCGCGTAACCGCCGTCCACGCGGATGCCCTGGTCCGCCGGCTTCTCACCGACGAAGAGCGGCGGTTTCGGCGGCGAGGGCTGGTCCGGGGTGAACGTGCCGTGGTAGGGACCGACGAAGTCGACCGAGACGTTGTTCTCCTGGAACCACTGCCACAACCGGTAGCGCCAGGTGTAGTCGCCCTCGTGGCCCTGGCTGATCGAGTCGCCGACCACCATCACCCGGATCGTCGACGGCCAGGCGGTGGCTCGCTGACCCTGGAGCAACCGTTCGATGGTCAACCTGAACCTCTGCGCGAAGTCGGGGGTGAACAGGCCTCGGATGTACGACAACGGCCCCGACCACGAGCCGAGCCGGGTACTGATGTTCCGCATGGTCTTCTCCACCGCTTCGACCACCGAGACTGCCCCCTCCGCGGCCCATTTCTTCAGGCTCTCGCGGGCCGCCGCGCCCATCCCGCCCAGCCCGGACACCAGCGCCACGGAGATCGCCTCCAACCAGACGCTCGAGTCGCCCAGCGACCGCCCGTCGAAGTAGGAGTTCATCAGGTCACCGACGAGGCCACCCAGTGCGCCGCCGACGCCCGCGCAGATCGGTATGGCGAGAGGCGCGGCGGGGCCGAAGAAGAGTTCGCACACCTCAACGGCCGCTAACCCCACCGCGATGCCGACCGCGCTGGCGATCATCTTCTGCCACCAGTTCGACGAAGCGTTCACCTCACCCGTGGGTATGACGATGACGAGGCTGTCGCCGACCACCTGGATGCTGCCGTCGAACCGGACGTCGCTCTGCCGGTCGTAGAAGCCCACGTTGCTCTTCTGCGCCTGCAGGTCGAACGACTCGCTGAGCGTGAGCCCCTTGTCCTTGTCGGCACGCACCGTGTCGACCACCTGCCGCATCTGCCGCTGAAACTCCTCCGGCCGCTGCGCGGTGTTGAAATCGATGGCGGCCACCACGTCGGTGTCACTGTCCGCCAGCGACCGCAGCCCTCCCGCGTCGCGGGCACACCCCAACCGCAACGCCGCCGTGCTCTCCGCGATCGTCTGGCTGGCGAAGTTCGATCCAGCCGTGGCACACGCCTCCCCAGCCGCCTCGGCCGGTTCCGCCATCCCTGCCGTCATCAGCGTCACTGCTAAGACGAGCGCGGTCAGCCACCCGGGTCTTCTCATGAACGTCCCCAATCAAGTCGACTGCGTAGAAGTGGCGTACAAGCGACCGCATGCCGTACGGACCCGAGCCGACCAGCCACGAGCGTCCAGTAACCATGACAGCGCCTTCCGGTCAGGGTGTCGGCTTATGCGATCCTCGTCGTCGATGGCACGACACCACCGGCGACGCACGGCCGTTGCTGCCCGCCGTCCCGGAAAGACGCGGCCGTGCCCGCTTGACGATTCTGCGGCTCGACGAACAGCCGGGGTATGCGTCACGTGACTGCATCGGTGCCCCGGACGACGACTGCGCTCTGAGTGCTCTGAGCTGGGTTCGATACCGCTGCCGGCGCTGCCGCCGTAGCGCCACGCTAGTGTCTGGGATATCTCGATTCCTTGGAGCATCCGTGCAAAACGATGGAAGGGCTCGTGGGGACCAGCGCTCGACGCGTGATTCCGGTCCGGCGGTGGTGAGCCGAGAAGCCGAGACCGCAGAAATCATCCGGCGTGTGGGCACCGACCGGTCCCACAGCGACGTTTTGATCGTCACGGGTGACCCCGGTGCCGGAAAAAGCACGCTGCTCGACCTCGCGGCCGATCGCGCACGGGGCGCGGGTGGCCGAGTGCTGCGGGCGGTGGGGAGCGGATCCGAGGCGCACCTCGGATTCGCCGGTCTTCATCAGTTGTTGCGCCCGGTACTCGCTGAAGCCCAGGGACTGCCGTCGCGGCAGCGCTCCGCGCTCCGAGCCGTCCTGGGGCTCGAAGAGTGTGCGGAGACTCCCGACGCAATGCTCGTCGGTCTGGCGGTCCTGACCTTGTTGTCGGACCTGGCGGAAACCGCCCCGCTGCTGGTGGTGGTCGACGACGCCCAGTGGATCGACCGCGCATCACTGGACGTTCTGGCGTTCGTGGCGCGACGCATGGACAGCGAGCCTGTCACGCTGCTGGTCGGAGTCCGCACCGCGGCCGCCCTGCCTGGATTCGACAAGGGATACGAGCGCCTCGAACTCGGCCCGCTGGACGCTGAGGCGGCCAACCTACTGCTGGACCGGCAACCCACGCCGCCCACCGGCCGAGCCCGGGTGCGGATCCTCCAGGAGGCGGCCGGCAACCCGCTGGCCCTGGTGGAACTGACCCACGCCACCGCGATCCGGCACCCCGAGGGCAGTGGCGTGCAGGGCCCGCTGCCGGTCACCGACCGACTGGAGCGGATCTTCGCGGGGCACACGGCGGACCTGCCGGAACCGACCCGCCGCATCCTGCTGCTGCTCGCGGCCGCCGACGCGGCGGACGCTCCGGCGGCGGCCGTGGGACTTCCCGAGGCGGACGACGAGGCATGGGTCCCCGCGGACCGGGCCGGTCTTGTACGCCAGGACGGATCCCGGATCTCCTTCCGTCACCCGCTCATCCGCTCCGCCGTCTACCATGCCGCGTCGTTCGAGGAACGCCGCCGGGCCCACCTCGCTCTCGCGGAGTTGCTGCGCGAGGAGCCCGACCGCCGCGCCTGGCACCTCGCCGCCGCGACCGTACGCCCCGACCAGGACGTGTCGGCCGCACTGCAGCAGACGGCCGACCGGGCCCGGCGCCGAGGTGGCTTCGCGGCCGCGGCCGCGGCCCAGGAGCGCGCCGCGGAACTCAGCCCGCGCCGCGAGGACCGGGCGCGTCTTCTGGCCGAAGCCGCCACCACCGCCGTCTTCACCGGTCAACTCGGCTGGGTGGAACAACTGGCCGCCGCAGTCCGCCAGTGCACCGACGACCAGGCACTGCTGGGCAAAGCCGCGCTGGCCACCGGACAGCTCATGTCCCTGGGCTCCCATCACACAGCAGCCTTCGCTCTGCTCATGCGTGTTGCCGACGAGGCGACGGACGCCCGGTCGCCCCTCGCCCTCGACGCGCTGGCCGCGGCGGCGGTGGTCCGTTACTACTCGGGCGAGGAGTCCCAACAGCGACAGATCCAGAGCCTGCTCTCCCGCATACCCGACGATGCCGCCGCAGCGGCGCTGCGCGCCTGGGTCCTGGCCGTCTCCGACCCCAGCAGCGCAGGAGCCTTCCTCACACCGGCCCTGCCCGGGCTCATCGCCAAGGCCAAGGGCGACGCCAGTCGCCTGACCGCGCTGGCCATCGTCGCCTGGCTGCTCGACCAGACCACCCTCGCCGCCAGGACCTTCGGCGAGGCGTTCGACCAGTGGCAGGCCCGTGGACGGCTCCCGGACGGACTGGGATGCGCGGCCGGCTGGACCCGCCTGGAGCAGGGCCGATGGGCCGAGGCCCGCTCGGTGGCGACTGACATCGCGGCCATGGCATCGTCGGCCGGACTCGACCATGCCGAGGCGTGTGCTCACGCACTCGATGCCACGGTGGTCGCTCTGCTGGGCGACCCGGCCACCGCACGCCGGCTCGTCGAACGAGCCCTGGCTCTCGTCGATCCACTGGAGAGCCGCTCCGTCGCGGTCTTCGCGCGTCGGGCCCTGGGGATGGCGGCCGTGGCCGAGGGCGACTACGACACCGCGTACACGCAGTTCCGCTCCGCGTTCACCGATGACGGCGATCCGGTCCACTACCACGTCTCCTACACCCTCCTGGCCGAACTGGCGGCGGCGGCCGTCCGCCGAGGACGACAGGAGCACGCCGCAGAGCTACTGGAACGGTCGGCGCGGCGCCTCGGTACAGGCATGTCGGCACGGGTGAGGACACTGATCGACCGGGGCCGCGCCCTGCTGGCGGAACCCGAGCACGCGGAGCTGTTCTTCCGCGCAGCGCTCAAGGAACCCGCAGGTGGGCAGTGGCCGTTCGAACGGGCGCAGACACAGCTCGACTACGGGGAATGGCTTCGGCGGCAGCGCCGTATCGCCGAGGCCCGTCCGCTGCTGAGCGCCGCCCTCGAAACCTTCCAGCGGCTGGGCGCGCGGCCGTGGGGCGAGCGGGCACAGGCAGAACTTCGCGCCGCCGGCATCGAGGCCGGCGACGTCGTACCCACTGCCTTCGCCGAACTCAGCCCCCAGCAGCAGCAGATCGTCCAGTTGGCGGCCCGTGGCCTGACGAACCGTGAGATCGGGGAAAAGCTGTTCCTCTCACCGCGCACGGTCGGTTCTCACCTCTACCGGGTGTTCCCCAAGCTCGGCATCACCGCCCGCTCACAGCTCCGCGACGTGGTCGAAGGCATCCTGTCGGGTACCGGCGTCCAGGGCTGAGTGCAGTTTCCCTGTAATAGTGGACACTCGATGCTTGCGCTGCGAGGGCGTGTTCTTGCTCGTGTCGTTGCCGGGTCTCCAGCGGGGTGAGGTAGCCCCACACTGGATGCCTCCGCAGCCGCTTGCGGTGGTAGAAGGTCTCGATGAAGGTGAGAATCTCAGCGCGGGCCGTGGTCCGGTCGGGCCGGCGGCAGGTGCCGATCTCGGCTTTCAGCAGCGCGAAGGTGCTCCCCTCGGCGAGGCGAGCGCCTGGCCGGGATGCTCCCGGGCCACCGACAAGTCCGAGGAAGGACAGCACGGTCGATCGGAGTGCGGGTCAGGAGGCCGCGAGAGCATCCCGGCACCCGCATCCCGGCGCGTCCATCGCTGTGCGGGTCAAGAGGCCTGGAATATCCGGTACTTCACATTTTCACTGTCCGAGTGCGCGATGCAGCCGGGCTGGAGGCCTCTGCGGCCGGTGCCATCGTCAGTGCGTCGACCACGGGGGATGCACGGTGGGGGCTGGCCATCAAGTAGCCGACGATCTCGCGGGTCGCCAGGTCTAGCCACGTCGCCGGATACAGCCAGCCCTCGTCGGTGGGGATGTCGGTGATGACACCGACCAGATTCCGCCCCGGGGCGGCGGCCGTGAAGTCACGGCCGATCAGCGAAGCCTTCCTCGTCCCACGCCTCGATGTCCCCGGCAGTCTGCCCCGGGGGAGCGTTGCCTGCCGTCGCCGATGCCTTGCATCACCGCAGGACCGACATGGATCTCGGACAGGTGGACAGCGTCGTCGTCCAGCCACCGGCGCAGCAGAGGAAGGGGTGTGCGGATCTCAATCATGGCCCCATCCTGCCGACGCGGCGGCGGGGGCATGAATCGCGGTGCCGCACAGCTCGTCACTCGGGACTCGGACATTCGGCCCGACTCCCAGGAATCGAATACGCCGGCGCAGATACCTGTCGGCCGACCAGCTCCGCCGACGGGTCCGTACCGGCCACGACGATGCCCCTGCGGCTTCGACGCCGGAAAGGGAATCAACGGCCGCAAGAGACACATCGCGGTCGCCGCCTCGGGCTCCTGGTGACGACCACGGTGACGCCCTCGGACACCACCAGCCCTGACACCACCCGCGAAATGCTCTGGCAGCTGCGGATCACGCAGCTCCAGATGGCCCAGGCCGACGACTCCGCCGACACCGGCTGCTCACCTCCTCGTCCGACGACTCCCCTCCACCTCGACGGAAGCCGTACGCAGCCCTTGGCTCAGGGCTCTGTCCAGCTTCTTGCCCACAGGCCAGAACAGCGGGGAATGAACCCGGCCGGCTGGTGGTTGCCGAAACCGAATCTGATTCGGATAACGGAAGGGCAGCCATGACCGACTCGTGGTAGCGGGACGCACTCCGTGTTGGCCTGCTGGTTCGGGGTGGACCGCTCCGCCAACACCCGCGCGATCGGCGAGATACGCCCCTTGCCGGCCCAGCGTGGCTGCGTGGTCGTAGCGGCCATCCGACTGCACACGCTTGCTGCTGTTGTCGACTACCTCGGCGTCAGGGGACAGAGCGCCATCATCGACGCCACCGAGATCCGCGTCCGTCGCCCCGTCCACAACACCGACGGCCGCGACCGCTACATCTCCGGCCAGGGCAGGCAGAACGCGGTGAAAGTCCTGGCCGTCACCGATACCCATGGGCAGCTGCTGTCCGGTGGCGCACTCAAGCCTGGCAGCTGCCCAGACATCACCCAAGCCCACGACGCAAGGACTGGTCGAACTGCTCGGCAGACACCGAGGCCTGCGCATCCTCGCGGATGCCGGCTACCAGGGGCTGGGCGCCCGGACCGTCGGCCGGGTGATCACACCACCGCACCGCAGAATCAAGAAGAACGCCCCGACCTGGTGGGAAGAACGGGTTCACCCAGCAACCAAAGGCCCACTCATCGCAACGGTCCGCGTCGAGCACGGCATCGCCCACCTCAACAATTGGCGGGCTCCGGCCCGCCACCACGGCCGACGCGAACTCTTCGACGAACTCGTCCCCGCTGTCGCGGGACTCGCGTCCATCCGTCGACCGTCACCGCACCCTGCCTCAGCAGGGGAGCAACACCCCGCATGCCCCGTCGCCATGCCCCGCGCGAACCATGCACGAGCTCGTCAGGATTGTCCTTTTCGCGGGTGTTGACCGCGCTGGGCATGGCCGATCCAGAGTCGGCCCACGAGGCAGCTCTTGAACGGGCGAACGACCGAGCGAACGCGCAGGGCGCGGAAACCTGGGGCCTGACGAAGACGCTCCGGGTGTCGAGTGCCCCTCGGCCACCTGGCAATTGTCCGCCCCAAGTCCGTGCACTGCCTGGCCCCCTGAACCGTAAGCCATTGTCCACGGGTACAGACCCGACCGGCGCCGCGCGGTCGTCAATGCCGACAACGGACGCCTTGTCTCGTTTCACCGTCCGGACCACCGCGAGCTACCCCACGCTCCTCCACCTGCGTGCTGCAGAACCTCCGAGAGCAGTCACCTGACGCATACCGGAGGGGATCCCCGCGTACCGAGACTGGCGAAGCGGGCGGTGGCCGGCCAGAACCTCGAGACACCCCTGGCGGTGGTGCACCCGCGAAAGGACCTACGGAGCACCATGACGGCAAGGACAACGGCAGCACTGTGGGACCGCTTCGCCGCCTTTGACCCCGGGCTCACGCGTCTGACCTCCGCGATGCGCGCCGTGCTCGGCACAGCCGCGGCACTTGCCGTGCTGACAGCGCTGCGAGCGCCCGAAACGGTGCTGGTGGTCGGCGGTTTCACCGCGATGACGACGTCACTGGCGATCAGCGACCGGCATCCGCGCGACCAGCTCATCACCCTCGGGCTGGGCGCTCCGCTCTCTCTCGCGTCCCTGGCCGCCGGAGCTGTGCTGACGCCGTACCCGACGGCAGCCAAGCTGATCTTTTTGGTGGTGATCCACCTCGCCGTTCAGGCCCGCCGGTTCGGCTCACGAGGGCTGGGCCTGGGGGTCTTCGGGTTCATGTTCTTCCTGCTGTCTCAATTCGTCCAGGCCCGAGCAGACCAGCTTCCGCAACTCGGGGCATCGGTACTCGTGGCTTTCGGGGCCGTTACGACCGTGTGGTACTGCGTCGGCCCCGTCACGGCGGCTGGAGCTCTGAGACGGCTGCGGCACGCATTCGGCGTGCGTCTGCACGACGTCCTCCGGGACACGGCCTCGGTGGTCGCCACCGGGCAGGACGACGGCACCCGCAGCCGTCTGTTGCAGGAGCGCCTCGACAGACTGCACGCAGCCGCGCTGCTGATCGAGGACTTTTTCGACGAGCCCGCAGTCGACGAGGGCACCGAGGCCCCGCTGCGGCACATTGGTCGTGTGGAGGTGGCCGCGCAGCGCCTGGCCGTACTCACCGTCCGCGCGGTCCGCACACCGGCGGCCCGCGACGATCTGGCGGAACGAAGGGCGCGGCAGCGGCTCGCGCAGCGGATCCGGGCTCTCGGGCACCGGGTCACCGCGGGAACGGCCCGCACATCCGAACAGTACGAGGAGAGGGACGAAGACGGCCCGGCGAACCGGCCGGCCGGCTCCGCACATGTGCAGGACTGCTTCCTAGCGGTCGACGAACTCACCACAGCCCTGCGGGTTCTCGGCCCACGCGGCCGCCCAGCAGGGTTCGGGACACCTCCTCACAAAGCCGCCCCATCAGCCTTGGGTGCGGTACCGCGCAGGGACACAGACACCGACAGCCTGAAGCGACAAGCCACCCGCCAGGCGGTCCAGGTGACAACAGCCTCGGCCCTCGCAGTCGCGGGCGGTCATCTCCTGTCTCCGCACCTGTGGTACTGGGCAGTAGTGACCGCATGGGTCGTCTTCATCAGGACCGAGAGCACCGGCGAGGTGCTGCTGCAAAGTGCCCGGCGGCTGGCGGGCACTGTCGTCGGCGTGATTTTCGGCTACGGCCTCGCCTCCCTGGTCGGTGGAGACGGCCCGGGCCTCCTGATCCTGCTCCTGCTGTGCATGTTCGGGATCTTCTACACCCCGTCACGGGCCTATTCGGCCGTGACGTTCTTCATCACCGGCACACTCAGCATGCTGCTCGCGCTGATGGACACCTTCTCGACGCACGTGCTGCTTCTGCGTGTCCAGGAGACCACACTGGGAGTAACCTGCGGAATCCTCGCCGCCACCCTCGTCCTTCCCACCACGGTCCGCCGGGCCAGTGACGAGGAGCTGGTCGGTTTCCTGCGCGTCCTCGACCGCCTCCTTCAGGCCATCGCGTCAGGAAGCACGGACGCGGAAACCCCGGCGAACTGGGTCCGCGCGGCACACGACCTCGACCAGACACTGGAGTCCTTCCGCAAGGCCTGCCTGCCTCTCACCCATCCGCTCAATCCGCAGCGCGGCCGACGGCACCACACCCGCCACCTGCTGGAACTCCTCGAGGCCGGCGCGTACCACGCACGGAACCTGGCCGCCACGGCCGAGCGTCTCCCAGCGGGCCATGCTTCGGAATGCGCCTCCCGCCTCACTGCCGCGGCCGACCGTGCGCACGAGACCGTGGCCCACCTGATCCGCGTCACCGGCCATCGACCGGGATTCTCCTCGCACACGGCACGCCCCAGAGTCGTCAGGGCACTGTCCCTACTTTCGGAGGAGCCGCGCGTCAGCCGCAGCCGGCCGTCGCTGGAGTGTCGCCTGCAGCAGCACATCAGTCGCCTCGACGCGACCTTGACCGCGCTGGTGCGAGCTGCGGACCCGCTCGTCCCGGCCCCCGGCCGCACCACCATGGTCCCGCCCGAGAGCGTGGACATCTTGTCGCCGCACGGGCCGGCCCCGGTTGTCGCGGTGCGCTGCGTCGGTCTCGAGGACCAATGCAACGCCCAAGCCGTCTGACACCCGCCAGAACGCATCACGGGGTGACCGCACACCCTTGCATTTTGCTGATTTGCAGGCATCAAAGCCGTCGGCGCGAAAGGCAGGGACAGCCACCGCACACGACACGGCCGACGATCGGGCATACGGATCCGGCTGCCGTCTCGTGAACGCGGCGAGGTAGCCACGCGCTCATCCACAAGGCATCCGGGAACGGAACTGGAAACGGGGAGCCGCCTCGCCTTTCACCTGGCTTAAAAGAGGAAAAGTCCCTGTTCAGAGACGTAAACACTGGTGCAGTCACGTGACTGATACCGCGCCCGCTGAAGCCGCTCGTACGGTTGGGTAAACCTTACGAACTCCAAGGAAATCACATGGAACAGATCACGCTCGGCAACGTCTCCATCACCCGCGTCTGGGAATATTACGGGTCCGTCGAAATGGAGCCCCACGCCTTCTTCCCGGAAAGCTCGCAGGAAGTCTGGGAGGACGGCGCCCACTGGCTGGCCCCGCATTTCCTGGACTCCGATACCAACATCGTGAATTCCGCGATCCAGACCTGGCTGCTGCGCAGCGGAGGCAAGACCATCCTCGTCGACACCGGTGTGGGCAACCACAAGGAGCGCCCGTACGCGCCGGTCTGGAGCCACCTGGAGACGGACTTCCTGGCCAACCTCGCCCGGGCAGGTGTCCAGCCCGAGGACGTGGACATCGTGATCAACACGCATCTGCACATCGATCACGTCGGCTGGAACACGTACCTGGACGGGCGGAGTTGGGTTCCCACCTTTCCCAACGCCACCTATCTGATGCCGAAGGACGACTTCGACTTCTGGAACCCGGCCAACGGCCACGAGCCGTTGCCCGGCCGCGGCAACCAGAACGTCTTCGAGGACAGCGTGGCCCCGGTGCACCAGGCCGGCCAGACGCTGCTGTGGGAGAACAGCCATCAAATCGACGCCGACCTGCGCCTGGACGCGGCTCCCGGACACACCCCCGGCTCCTCCGTGCTGACCCTCAGCTCCGGGACGGACCGCGCGGTGTTCGTCGGTGACCTGCTGCACAACCCGGTGCAGATCGTCGAGCCGGACGCCAACAGCTGCTTCTGCGAGGACCCCGCGGGCGCCCGCGCCACCCGCCGCAAGGTGCTGGGCTGGGCGGCCGACAACAACGCGCTCCTGATCCCCGCGCACCTGGGTGGTCACGGTGCCGCCGAAATCGCGCGTAACGGCAACACGTTCGACATCAAGGGCTGGGCGCCCTTCGCCCCGTACTCCGAGCAGGGCTGACGCCCCGGAAAGGCATAGCTGTGAGCCACGAACCCGAGCCCGTCGTCACCACCGCACAGGGAGCCGTCCGCGGTCTCCGTCAGGACGACGGCACCGCCACCTTCCTGAACATCCCCTACGCCGCTCCTCCGATGGGCGCCGGCCGGTTCGCCCCGCCGCAGCCGCACGAGCCCTGGGACGGCGTACGGGACGCCACCGTGCCCGGCCCCAACGCCCCGCAGTCCGAGCGGAAGCTCGGCAGCATCGACATGGCCCCCTACTTCGGCGCCGGCTGGAGCCGTGGCGAGGACTACCTCACCGTCAACGTCTTCCAGCCCACCATCGCGGACAGCGGCCTGCCCGTGATGGTGTTCGTCCACGGCGGCGGGTTCGTCGCCGGATCGACGCGGTCCGCGCTGTACGACGGTTCCGCCTTCGCCCGCGACGGCGTCGTCCTGGTCACACTCAACTACCGGCTGGGCATCGCCGGGTTCCTCGACATCCCCGGGGCGCCCGCCAACCGCGGCCTGCTCGATGTCGTCGCGGCGCTGCGCTGGGTGCGGGAGAACATCGCCGCCTTCAACGGTGACCCGGACGACGTCACCCTCTTCGGCCAGTCGGCCGGGGCGACCGTCGTCGGCGGCATCCTCGCCACCCCTGAGGCCGCGGGCCTGTTCCGCCGGGCGATCGTGCAGAGCGGCAGCGGTCTGGGGGCGTTCACCTCCGAGCAGGCCGCCCGTGTCACCAAGGCCGCGGCCGAGGAACTGGGCATCGAGCCGCACACCGACGCCTTCGCGGACATCTCCGACGGGCGCCTGGTGGAGGCCGCCTCCCGGCTCGCGGGCATCGACCTGCAGACCAAGACACACCACGATCCGCTGATCGGCCTCAGCCCCTTCAGCCTGGTGCTCGACACACAGCCTGCCGTCTCCGTCGGCGCCGGCCTGAGCGCTGATGTCGACCTGCTCATCGGGACCAACACCGAGGAGGGAAACCTCTACCTGGTCCCGGTGGACAAGTACGCCACCTCGACCGCCGACGATGTCGACGATGCGGCGGCGCGCTCGCACCCGAAGCCCGCGCAGCTCGTGGAGACGTACCGCACCACCCGCCCCGAGGCGTCCTTCGGTGAGCTGCGGTCGGCCATCATGGGCGACGCGCTGTTCGGAGCGGGCAGCTGGGCCCTGGTCGGCGCACATGCCGCCCACCCCCAGTCCGCCACGTTCAGCTACGAGTTCGCCTGGCGCTCCCAGGCCCTGAGCGGAGACCTCGGCGCCACCCACACGATGGAACTCCCCTTCGTCTTCGACATCGCCGAACTCCCGCAGCTGGCGGGTGAGAGCGCCCTGCTCGGCCCCGACAAGCCCCCCGGGGACCTCGCCACCCGCACGCACGAGGCCTGGATCCGCTTCGCCAGGACCGGCAACCCCGGCTGGGACCAGTACGACACCACACGCCGGACCACGATGCACATCGACGCCGAGTGGACCCAGGTCGACGACCCCCGCAGCCAGGAACGACAGGCCTGGGCCTGACCTCGTCGCACAGACCGCTCTGTGCGCCCTTCCGTCAAGGACACACCATGAAAACCGTCATCACCACCGAGAACGCACCCACTCCGGCAGCCCCGCTGTCCCAGGGCATCCGCAAGGGCCCGATCCTTCAGGTCTCCGGGCAACTCCCGCTCGACCCGGCCACCGGCGCAGTCGTCGGCACCACGGTCGCCGAGCAGACCACGCAGGCCCTGCGCAACGTCACCGCCGTACTCAAGGCGGCCGGCGCCGGACCGAAGGACGTCGTGATGCTCCGCGCTTACCTCACCGACCCCGCCCACCTGCCCGAGCTGAACGAGGCGTACGCGGCGGCCGTCGGCGAACCCTTCCCCGCCCGCACCACCGTCCACATGCAGCTCCCTCCGGGACTGCTCGTGGAGATCGACGCCCTGGCAGTCCCGGACCACTGACTCGGCTACAAGGCAAGGCCGGTCTGGGGGGGGGGGCCCGGGGGCGGGCCCCCCCCCCCCCCCCCCCGGCGGCGGGGGGGGGGGCGGCGGGGCCCGGGGGGGGGGGGGGGGGGGGGGGCCCCGGGGGGGGGCGGGGGAA
>NZ_JBICUZ010000006.1:53650-107073 GCF_043198675.1 Streptomyces sp. NPDC048734
CGATCCCTCCACCCGGACGCTTTCGATCGCGAGAGCCTGCGTCCGGGGGCCCCGCCCCCCCCCCCCCCCCCGCCCCCCCCCCCCGCGCCGGGCGCCCCCCCCCCCCCCCCCCCCCCCCCCCCCGGCCTCCATCCCTGAAAGAGGAGGGGGACACGATGGATGATCGCCTGTCGAGAGCGTGCGTCAACCTGAGGGTTGCACCGGTGAAACTGCTGGACGCCTTGTGCTCCCTGTCGGGGCGCCCTGCACCGCCCTCCGGTCCTCATCCGGCACGGCGCGTCTACGGGCGCGTACTTCACGCAGCGACCTCGCTGCCGCTGGGCGCGCTGCAACCGGGCGACGTGAGCGCGGCCACCGAGGTGCGCGCCGGCCTCCTGAACGCCCACGTCCCGCCCCTGTCGGACGCGGTCGCCCGTTGCATCCAGCACACGGTCGACGACCTGGGGCCCGCCGACCTGTGGACGCTGGCACGCTGTACCGCCATGACCCGCGACGACCTCGCGCGGGGCGCCACCGCATCTCTGGCGCAAGAACGCCTCGAACAGCCGGACTCTCTGGACGACATCGCCGCGCAGGTCATCGTGGACGAAATCGCTGAACGGACCCCATGCCGGTGGGGCCGTCACCACAGCGACACGGCTCGTGCCGCGCTGTATCGGACTCCGGCCGACCTCGCCGATGTCCTCCTGGAAGTGTCGGAGTCCTCCCCGACGCCCCTGGCCTGGAGCACCGACGACAACGTGAGGCGTTCCTCTAGCGTGATTGGCGGAGTGGTCCACGACGTACTGGTCCAGAACGCGGAGAACCCACCCTCCTCCGCACAGCCCGTCTGGCACCACCCCTCACCCCCTCCCGCACACACTGCCTGGCAGTGACGCATCACGAACGGACCGACCGGCCGCGCTTCCCACGGTTGCGGGCCCTTCCCTTCCGCGCTCGCGGCACGGCACGCCGCCGAGTGCGCGATCACGGCCCTCGCCGCCGGGAAATGCAGCCTATGAGAGGCGTCGGCAGGTGAATCCGTGCCGATTCCGGACCACCCCACACCGCGCCCCCCCACGGCTGCCGAAGCACGGATCTGCGCGCTGCGGCACGAGCGGAAGCTCGGCCCAGCACGATCGCCCCGGTCTTGGGCATACCCGCCTCCACAGTGCACCGCGTCCTGACCCGCCACGGCCTGAACCGGCTGCGCTGGATGGACCGGCCCACCGGGCAGGTCATCCGCCCTTATGAACGCTTCCGCCCTGGCGAACTCGTCCACGTCGACATCAAGAAGCCCGGCAACATCCCCGACGGCGGTGGCCACCGCACCATGCCCCGACAACAGGCCATGGCCAACCGGCAGTCCACAACCGACGCGCGTAAAGGCGGAAGCCCGGTGATCGGTTACAGTTTCGTTCACACCGTCGTCGACGACCACTCCCGGCTCGCCTGCGCGAGGTCCTGACCGGACGAGCGCGAGGAGACCGCCGCCGCCTTCTGGCAGCGCGCGAACACCTTCTTCACCGAGCACGGCATCACCGTCGAACGCGTCCTGGCCGACAACGGCTCCTGCTACAGATCCACACTGTTCGGACAGACCCTGAGTGCCGCAAGCATCATCCACAAACGCACCCGGCCCTACCGTCCGCAAACGAACGGCAAGGTGGAGCGCCTGGATCGCACCCTGCTCGACGAATGGGCGTACGTGCGCCCGTACTCCAGCAACGCTGAACGCACCGAAGCCCTGGCGGTTTTCCTGCACGCCTACAACTATCACCGGTGCCACACCACGCTCGATGGCCAGCCACCCATCAGCAGCGTCAACAAGCCTGCGGGTCAATACGCCTGGGTCTCCTCGCCGCCTTGTAGACGCGTCCGGCGCGGCCGCCGGTCACTCAGCCAGCGTGGCCGCCCACTGGGTGAGGATCTTGACGTACCGCGCCGGGTCGAGCTGGTGCATCACGTGCAACGCGTCCGGCACGGCCTCGTAGTCGACCTTCACCCCCGCCGACTCCATCAACCGCCTGGCCTGCGCGGCCTGCTCGTCGGAGAGTGCCCCCGAGCCGGTCGCCGGTCTCCGGGTCGATGCCGCGCGTGTGGTGCATGAGGAGTACCGGCGTCTTGACCTGGCTCAGCATGCGCTCGTGCGGGCAGTTCAGTCCGACGGTCCTCTCCCAGAAGGTCCGCGCCCACTCCGGGTCGCACTCCTTGAGGTGCTGCGGGATCTCGTCTGCCACGAAGTGCCGCGCCATCGGCGACGACGCGGCGCCGGCCGCGCGGCGGTAGCCCTCCCAGTCGCCCACGCTCCACACGATGAAGGCCACCGTCATCGCCGACCACCGAGGCCGGACCCTGTGGGTCGATGGCCTGCGACCGGGGCCGATGCACGATGTGGCCGCGGCCCGCGCAGCAGGTATCACTGGTGGCTTTGTTCATCTCCAGCGACAGCGTTTGTTGACGAGTTTCAGCGGCGTTCAGTGATCAACTCGCTTGTGCTTGTTCATGAGAAATAGCGGCACTGTGGCGAGAGGTGGTGTCGTCTCTGTCACGTCAGGACGACGCACCCCCGCCGCTCCAGCTCGCTGAAGAGCGGTAGCGAGGGATCGACCTCGTTCCAACGCAGATCCAGCTTCTCCAGCGATGGCATCAGGGCGAGCCAGTCGGGCAGCTGGTCAAGGCGGTTGCTCCGCAGGTCGATCTGCCGCAGGCGCGGGAGGTCGGCCAGTGACTCTGGCACCCCAGTCAGAGAGTTCTCGCGTAGGTCCAGGTGGCGTAGTTCGCGCAGGCCGGCTACCGACATCGGCAAGTGCTCGATCTCGTTCCCCCGGAGCCATAGCTCACGCAGGTTGCGGAGCTGGCCGATGGCATCGGGCAAGGTGGTGAGCCGATTGTGCTGCGCCCTGAGCTCGATGAGGCCGCTCATCCCACCGATCATCTCCGGCAGGGTGGCGAGGGAGTTCTCGCCAACATTGAAGTAGCGCAACCGGGTCAGGCTTCCCAGAGAGTCCGGAAGCCGTGCCAGCTGGTTGTCGTGGAGGTAGAGGCAGCCGCTGAGCTCGGTCAGCTTGCCGAGTTCTTCGGGCACCGACGTCAGCGAGTTGTGTCCCAGGTCCAGGGTGTTCAGCTGGTGAAGCTGCCCGATGTCTGGAGGGATGGCCGTAAGTCCGTTGTCCGCGAGGATCAGCACGCGGAGCTCGGTCTGTCGCCAGACCGACTCGGGCACCTCTCCGAGCTCTTGACGCCACAAGTTCAGTGTGTGCCTCACGGCCATCTCCTTCATCAGTCCTCCTGGGCTCCGATTCTCGTCCGGATCTCGGGGCCAGCAGGCAGTTACGACAAGATCAGCCGGCCTTGGCCGACTCCTCGGCGCGTGCTCGGGTGCTGGCGAGGCGGTAGGAGTCGGTGCCGGTTTCGATGATGGTGCCGTTGAAGGTGAGGCGGTCGACGATGGCCGCGCAGAGGCGGGGGTCGGTGAACGTCTTTGTCCAGCCACCGAAGGACTCGTTGGAGGCGATGGCCACGCTGTTCTTCTCCTCCCGCTCGGTCAGAACCTGGAAGAGGAGTTCGGCGCCGCGGCGGTCGAGTTCCATGTAGCCGAGTTCGTCGATGCAGAGCAGGTCGACGCGGCCATAGCGGGCGATCGTCTTGGTCAGCTGCTTCTCGTCGGCGGCTTCGACGAGCTCGTTGACCAGCTTCGTGGCCAGCACGTACTTGACCCGGTAGCCGGCCATCGCCGCCTCGGTTCCCAGAGCGATCAGCATGTGGGACTTGCCGGTTCCGGAGTCGCCGATCAGGCAGAGCGGCTGACTCTTCTTGATCCATTCGCAGCTGGCGAGGGTGTGGATGGCGGCCGCGTCGATGTTGGGGTTCGCGTCGAAGTCGAAGGTCCGCAACGACTTGTCCCGGGGAAAGCCGGCCGCCTTGATCCGTCGTTCAGACCGACGCCGGGCCCGGTCGTCGCACTCGGCCATCAGCAGCTCGGCGAGGAAGCCTCGGTAGGTCATCTGGTCCTTCATCGCCCGGTCGGCGATGTCGGAGAACTCGTTCCTGATCGAAGGAAGCCGCAGCAGGCGGCAGGCGGTGTCGATGGCCGTGGTGGCGGCCTGCTCGGTCAGTCCTCGCTGGCGGGGCAGGGTCACCGTGCTTCTCCCTCGCGGTGTTCACCGCCGCTGGCGCGACGGCGTCGGAGCAGTTGGTCGTAGTGGCCACCATGGCGGCCGCTGCCAGTACGTCGTCGACGCGGCTGTGGGCGCTGCGTATTTGCCGCTCTGTGGGGAGCAGAGCCAGGAACGCGAGTGCCGTGACAGCGGCGAGCAGGACGCTGGGGTGACCGATGGCCGGGCTGGTGGCGAGTGTGGAGATCAGTGCTCCGAGGAGGAGGGCGAGGCCGACCTGGGCGAACAGTACGTAGCGGTCGACGTAGAGGGGTCGCCAGGTGAGTGAGACGGTGAGGAGCACCGCTTGCGGGAGGGTGCACAGCGGGACGGCCACAGCGGCCAGGCTCGGTTTCCCCGCCGGCGCCGGGATGTTCCGCATCACCGCCGGCTGCAAGAGGATGCTCTTCACTCTCGGCGAGCACCAGATCGCCCTCGGGCCCTACACCGAGATCTACACCATGGACAAGATCCTGAACATGAAAGAGGCCCGGCTCGACCGAGAGGAGCAAAAGGCCGAGCACTGGTCCGTCGCCGATGTGCTGACCTTGCTGCGCCGGACCGGAGCGCTGCCGAACCCGATGCGTGTTCGGACAGGCGGGTTCCGTGCGGGCCGGGCAGGGGATTTTGGCCCGCACGGGGGACTGACGGCCCCGGCCACCCTTGTGGGGTGAGACCGGGACGCTTCCGCTCGGGCAACGGCGCTTGTGAAACCGAGCGGAGCCCGGGGTCACGTCATGGGCGTGAACTCGGGCAGGGTGAGGGCCGAATGGGCCGGCCGTCCCTCCCCGGAGGGGATGGCGTCGAGTTTGCGCAGCCTGTCGTTGCGTTCCGCCAGGGCCTGGGGCGTGGTCGGGAAGAGGGTGGCACTGTCCTTGCCGACCAGAGCCTGGTTCGTGGTCACGAAGTCACGGGTGGAGTGTTCGTAGGCAGCGAAACTCGCGGCGTGGTCCCGGTTGGCCAGGGAACCGGCGAGCATGTACGCGCCGACGAGGGCGAGGCTGGTGCCCTGTCCGGTGAGGAACGACGGCGCCCATGCGGCGTCGCCCACCAGCGCGACCCTGCCGTTGGACCAGCGGGGCATGCGGATCTGGCTGACCGCGTCGAAGAACACGTCGTCCGCGTCACGCAGGGCGGCCAGCATGCCCGGGATCTCCCATCCGGCGTCGGCGAAGACCGTGGCGACCAGGTCACGCTGGGCTTGCGGATCCGGGAACGCGTCGAACGGCAGTTGCGGCTGGGCGAAGTTCAGGAAGGCGTGCACTTCGTCGTCGCCCACGGCGTAGAGGGCCGCGGCCCTGCCCGGAGAGTTCCACATCACGGTCTCGTGGGAGAGTCCCAAGGTGTTGCGCATGGTGAACACGGCGAAGCAGTAGCCGAGGTAGTGGTGGAACTGCTCTTCGGGGCCGAACACCATTTCCCGGGTACGCGAGTGCATGCCGTCCGCGCCGAAGACGAGGTCGAAGGTACGCCGGCCGCCCCCGCGGAAGGTGACGTCCACTCCGTGGCCGGACTGGTCGAGGGTGTCGATGGAATCGTTGAACACGAACTCCACGTCGTCACGGACCGCCGTGTAGAGAGCGTCGGTGAGGTCCCCGCGCCGCACCTCCAGGTCCCGCCCCTCTACACCGCCAGTGACGCTGTGCGGGTGGAGAGAGGCCACCTCCCTGCCGTCCCCTTCGAGGAAGGTGAGCCGGCGCAGGTCGATGTGCGCCTCCCGCAGCTGCGGCAGGATCCTCATCCTCCGGACGACTTCCAGCGCGGTGCCGCGCACGTCGATGGGGTAGCCACCACTGCGCGGCGCCCCCGCCTTCTCCACCACTGTGACCGCGTATCCGTAGCGGTTCAGCCAGAACGCGAGGACGGGACCGGCGATGCCGGCGCCAGGTATCAGGACCTTGGGCCTCGGTGTGGTACGAGCACCCGCCATCTGGTCGGTGAAGGTCATTCCTTGACTCCTTTGCTCATGGTTCGGACGACAAGCAGGGACAGCACCGCGACGACGCCGGCGATGAGGAAGCCGGTG
Source organism: Streptomyces sp. NPDC048734 (assembly GCF_043198675.1). Taxonomy (NCBI): domain Bacteria; kingdom Bacillati; phylum Actinomycetota; class Actinomycetes; order Kitasatosporales; family Streptomycetaceae; genus Streptomyces; species Streptomyces sp. NPDC048734. The sequence goes on from NZ_JBICUZ010000006.1 coordinate 59,813, forward strand.
CTGAAGGCCGATTCGGCCGGGACCTCGGACCCGGAGAGGGTTTCCGAGGTGAGGAGCGCGCCGCCGAGCATCCCGCCCACGGCGGAGCCCAGCACGCGCGTCACCAGGACCAGACTGGTGGCGATGCCGGTGTCGCCTTCATCGACGGAAGAGGCGATGCTGGTCACCATGGCCGTGACGCACAGGCCGTTGGCGAGCGCGATCAGCGCCTTGCCGACGGCGACGTGCCAGACCTCGGAGTGTGCGGCCGCCAGCGCGAGCAGGGCGGCGGCCATGAGCACGGCCGCGGTGGCGACCACGGCACGCGAGCCGAAGCGCCGCTCCCCGATTCCGCCGAGCGGCCCGGCCAGCGTCGCGGCGACGGCGCCGGGCAGAAGGACGAAGCCGATCTCGGTGGCGCCGAGCCCGAAACCGTATCCGTCGCCCGACACGTCGAGCAGCTGCGGAACGAGATAGACCCCCATCGCGGTGCCGAGGCATATCACGAACGTCACCACACACGACTTCCAGATCACCGGCCGTGCCAGCATGCGCAGATCGACCATCGGCGCGGCCGCACGACGTTCAACGGCTATCCATCCGGCCACGAAGGCGGCCAGCACCGCGATGAGGGCGACGAACACGAGTGGCTGCGAGCCTGCCTCGGGCGCGAGCGCGAACACGAGCAGGAGGGTGATCAGGATCCCGCTCAGGAGAAGCAGGCCGGGCCAGTCGAGCCCGGCGTCGTCCGACCGGCCCGGCGGATCGGACGGCATCAGCCTGTTCACCAGCAGGGTGAACCCGATGACCGCGAAGGTCGGCACCGCGAACATCCAGTGCCGGGAGAACGCTTCCGCCACGGGCCCGGCCGCCAGCAGGCCCACCATCGAGCCGCCCACGAACATTCCGCTGACCAGCCCGATGGCGGCCTTCGACGCTCCGGAGGGGAGGTGTTTACGCACCACGATGAACGACAGGGGCAGTGCGCCCACCATCGCCCCCTGAAGAATCTGGCCGAGCAGCAGGATCGGCAGGTTGGGCGCCAGGGCGGACACCAGGCCGCCGACCGACACCACGGCCATCAGCCGGATCAGGACGCGCTTTCCGCCGTAGCGGTCGCCGAACTTGCCCGCGAACGGTGTGATGAGCGTGCCGGTGATGGCGAGCACGATGTTGAGGAGCGCCCCTTCGGACGGACTCATGTCCAGCTCGCGTTGCAGGAGCGGGAGCGTCGGCGCCACGACCGACTCCAGGGCGCCGGTGGAGACCGCCAGCATGCCGAGGGCCGCGACAGCGGCTTTGCCCATGCGGATTGGAGAGGCCAGGGTTGTGGTCATGAGGGTCCTTTCCGTTGGTGCAGGACGAGTAGGGGTCCGGCCGCCCGGGTGGCGCTTCCGCCCGCCCCGGCCGTCGACGGCTCCGGCGGGGAACCGCTCTTCGGGGACATGTCCGGTCGGTCTGCCGCCGCGCGGTCGGCGGAGTGGGCGGACGCGTGGCCGAGGCCGCTCACGGCGAGCGCTGCCTCCGCCACCGCGAGACCTTGGTGCACCCTGCACAGCGCGGTGCCGGTGAGCGCTCCGGTGATGACGAGCGCGACGGCCGCCGTCCGCCGCCGGGCCCCTTGAGGGCGGGCCGCTCCCAGCCTGGAGTCCGCCGCGAGCCCGGTCAGGGTGGAGGTGACCACCACGGTGGTGACATCCCTGACTGCCAGGTGGCGGGCCGTCGCCGCCTGCACCTCCATGGCCAGGGCGAGTGACGACGCCATCAGGGCGCGGGCACCAGGGGTGGCCACCCCGACGGCGGCGAGTCCGAGCACCGTGGCAGCCGGGACGAGAGCGACGCCGCCCCTGTGCGGGTCCTACGACCTGCGCCGCAGCGCTGCCCGCGCCGGCAGCGTCACCGCGAGCAGGGCCAGACCTACGCCGACGGCCGCGAAGAAGCCGTACAGCAGCGGGGGCGCATAGGGCGCCTCGCCGGTCATGCCTCGCATCATCGGGATCAGCGTGGCCGCGGCGATCGCGGACCCGATGGCCATGCCCGCCGCGGAGACCAGCAGGCTCTCCCAGCCGAGCATCGTCAGGACCTGGCGCCGGGTCGAGCCGACCAGGCGCAGGGTGCCCAGTTCGCGGCGGCGGTCCAGGACCGTCATCACCAGGGTGTTGACGGCGGCGATGGCGGCGAAGCCGCCGAGGACCGCGGCCATGGTGTTGTTCATCCAGGCGCCCAGCCTCGCGTCCAGGCTCTTCTCGGTCGCGTAGCCGGAGGCGTCGGTGACCTTGCCCCATGCAGTGAGTGACTTCTCCGATCCGCCGCGTACCAGCAGCGTGCTGTCGAAGCCCGAGGTGACGTGGCCGGCAAGGGACTCCCGGTCCATGGTCACCGTGGCCAGGCCGAGGCCACGGCCGTAGACCGCGACAACCTCGGGGCGGGCCTCGGTGCCGTCCGGGAGGCAGAGCGGCAGCCGGTCGCCGACGCCGACGTCCGCCGAGTTCGCCAGGGTCTTGTCGATGGCGATACGACCCTCGCCGAGCCCACTGAGGCTGCCTTCGCGTACGTCCAGGTCCTGCACCTTCGCGAGTTCGGCACCCGAGCCGCTGACGCCCTGCGTCACCGCGCCCTGGAGCGACTTGAACTCGCCGGAGCCGATCGGCACCAGCACCTGGGTGTTCAGCAGGCCGACGGCCGCCTCCACGCCCGGCGCTCGGGCGGCCCGCGCCGCCGCGTCCACGGGAAGCCCGGCCGGGTCCGTGACCACGTGATCCGCGGTGATACCCGCGCGCAACTGCTTGTCGGCGGCGTGGGTCTCGCTCGTGTGCATGAAGACGAGGGTCGAGGCGAAGGCCACGGCGAGCACGATCGGGGTGATCGCGGAGGCGAGGCGGCGGGCGTTGGTACGGGAGTTGGCGGCCGCGAGCTGGGCGGTCGGGCCCGCGCCGCGCAGCGGGAGGCCGAAGAGCCCCGCGCACAGCCGCGCCACCAGCGGACCGAGCAGCGCGACGGCGAGCATGAAGAGCATGACGACGCCCAGAGCGGCCCCGGCCGCGTCGTCCCCCGAGGAGTTGGCGGAGACGCCGGTGAGGACTCCACCGCCGACGAGGGCGCCGATGCCCAGCATCGTACGGATCAGGCCGGGCCGCAGCCGCTCCACCGACGCCTCGGTGAGCGCCTGTCCCGGCTTGATCCTGGCGGGCCGCCGACCGGCCGCCCATCCCGCGCCGAGCGCGGTGAGCAGTCCGATGCCGACGGCGGCGAGGAGAGGCAGCGCGGACACGTGCAGGTCCACGGTCTGCGGGATGGCGCCGCGGTCCTGCAACTGCCCGAACCACCAGTGCGCGAGCCCGATACCGGGCAGGCAGCCGAGGATACCGGCGAGCGGAGCGATGAGCAGTGACTCGGAGGCGACCGCCCGTCGGACCTGCCGCGGGGTCGCGCCGACGGCACGCAGCAGCGCGAACTCGCGGGCTCGCTGAGACACGGACAGGGCCACGGTCCCTGCCGCGGTGAAGACCGCGACGATGGCGGCGATGCCGCCGAAGGAACCACCGATTCCGAACAGTGTGTCCTTGGCGTAGCCCAGGCCGGGGTCCTCGACAGCGCCGCGGTCGTCGCCGACGTGCACCTGGGCGCCGGAACCGGCGAGAACCTTCTTCACCGAGTCGGCGAGTGCGTCGGCATCGGTGCCGTCCTGCGCCAGCACGGCGATGGCATCGGCCTTGCCGGGGTGTCCGGCCAGCACGGGCGCCTGGGAGTCGGCGAACCAGACCGGGGGTCCGGCGCTGCGGGCGGTGTCCGCCGTTCCGGCCCGGGCGACGCCGACGATGCGAAAGGCCTGCTGACCTGCGGCGGTCTGCAGTACGACGGTGTCGCCGACCGCCGCCTTCGCGGCGCGGGCCGTACCCGCGTCGAGCACGACCTCGCCTCCGCGGGGCGCGGAGCCCGCGGTCAGCGCCGTACCGGTGAATGTGTGGGACCCCCATCCGTGCGCGGTGAGCAGATCACCGGGAAGGCGCAGTTCGCCTTCGTGCGCCACGCGCACCGGGAAGGTGAAGTCCGGGACGGCGGTGGCCGCGCCCGGTGCCTTCGCCGCCTCGGCCGCCAGGCCCGCGTCGAGCCGGGCGGTGTCCGGCAGTGGGGTGGCCTCCCTCTCCTGGTCCTCGCCGCTGCCCGTGACGACGTACTCGTACTGGTCTGCCGCCGCAACAACCGGCGCCTTCGCATACCGCTCCGCCGGCACTGACGCGCGCAGGCCGGTCTCCAACAGGGTTCCGCAGGCCGCAACGATCAGTGCGGACATCAAGAGTGCGAGGAAGGTCCCCGCGAAGGACGCGGACTTGAAGCGGACGGCCTCACGGGCGAGTCCATTGGGGCGCCTCATGCCGCGGCACCTGCCACCGCGCCCGTGCGGGAGGTGAGCACCGCCATCCGTGCCGCGATCTGTTCCGCCGAACCCCGTTCGAGGTGGTCGGTGAAGGCGCCGTTGGCGAGGAACAGCACGCGGTCCGCCCAGGCTGCCGCGACCGGATCGTGGGTGACCATGACGACGGTGGCGCCGAGGGCGTCCACCGCGTTCCGCAACAAGCCGAGGACCTCGGCGGCGGTGCCGGTGTCGAGGGCGCCGGTCGGCTCGTCGGCGAAGATCACGTCCGGGCTGGTGACCAGGGCGCGGGCGACCGCCACGCGCTGCTGCTGGCCGCCGGAGAGCTCGCCGGGCCGGCGCCGGGCCTTGTCGGCGAGCCCGACCTGCGCGAGGACCTCGGCCGCCCGGCGGTGGTCCTGGCGCCGTCCGGCCAGGCGCACGGGCAGCAGGACGTTCTGCTCCACGGTCAACGAGGGCAGCAGGTTGAACTCCTGGAAGACGAAGCCGAGGCGGCTGCAGCGCAGCTCGGTGAGCTCGTCCTCGCTCATGCCGGTGATCTCCGTACCGCCCAGGGCCACCAGCCCCGACGTGGGCCTGTCGAGCCCGGCGGCACACTGCAGGAAGGTGGATTTGCCGGACCCGGACGGGCCCATGACCGCGGTGAACGTTCCCCGGGCGAGGGCCAGGTCGACACCCGCGAGGGCGTGCACCGTCCCCGCGCGACGGCCGTACTGCCGGTGAACACCGCGCAGTTCGACGGCGAGACCGGATGTGGTGGTGGCCGGTGCCTCCGGTCGGTCTTCCGCCTTCTGTCGCCTGGCGCTGCGTAGCCTCATGTTCCGCCCTTTCGCGATCTCTTCGTACCGACGGACCAGAGAGTGCGGGGACGGCTGCGCGTCGGGCGTCATACCCGGGAGCCAAACTGGAGGTGCTACCCCGGTAGGGGGTGGAGGGGCAGACACGTCGGCCTACTCACCCGGGGTGACCAGGCCGGATTCGTAGGCGAAGACGACCGCCTGGGCGCGGTCGCGCAGGTCGAGTTTGGTGAGGACGCGGCTGACGTGCGTCTTCACCGTCTGTTCCGCCAGGACCAGTGTCTGCGCGATCTCGGTGTTGGACTGGCCGCGGGCGACGAGAGTGAGGACCTCCGTCTCACGTTCCGTCAGCGCCTTCAGCCTCAGCGCGGGCTTGCCCCGGGCGGCGGGGCGCTGGCGGGCGAAGTCGGCGATGAGGCGGCGCGTGACGGAGGGGGCGAGCAGTGCCTCGCCCGAGGCCACGACACGGACCGCGGCGATCAGGTCGGCCGGCGGGGCGTCCTTCAGCAGGAAGCCACTCGCGCCCGCCCGCAACGCCTCGTAGACGTAATCGTCGACGTCGAAGGTGGTGAGCATCAGCACGCGTGGCCGGTGGGTCACGCCCGGCGGGGGCGTGAGGAGGCGGCGGGCGGCTTCGAGGCCGTCCATCTCGGGCATGCGGACGTCCATCAGCACAACGTCGGGACGGGTGCGCCGGCTCAGCTCGACACCCTGCACGCCGTCGGGGGCCTCGCCCACCACGTCGATGTCGCTCTGCGCGGCCAGCAGCGCGGCGAAGCCGGCCCGCACCATGGCCTGGTCGTCGACGATGATGACGCGCGTCGTCACGTGACATCCCTTTCAGTCAGGGGGAGTTGGGCGGCGACCCGAAACCCGCCGCCCGGCAGCGGCCCCACGTCGAGGGTGCCGCCGATGATCCGAACCCGCTCACGCATCCCGACCAGACCATGCCCGGTCCCGCCCTCCTCCAGCGGCCCGGCAGGCGCCTGGGGCGGCGGACCGTTGACGACAAGCACGGTGAGCCGGTCCCCGTCCTGCGACACCGATACCTGGGTAGGGGCACCGGGTGCGTGCCGTACGACGTTCGCGAGTGCCTCCTGGACGATGCGGTACGCGGACAGCCCCACCGCCTCGGGCACCTCGGCGTCGCAGTCAGTGAACGTCACCGGCGTGCCCGCTCTTGCCGTCGCCTCCACGAGCTGTCCGATCCGGGTCAGGTCCGGCTGGGGCGCGAGCTCGCCGTGCGTCTCCTCGTTCCGCAGCACACCGAGGAGCCGGCGCATCTCACTCAGCGACTCACGCGCCGTCGCCGCGATCGACGTCAGTTCGTCCTGCGCGTCCGGCGGCAGCCGCTCAAGACGATACGCCGCCGTGTCCGCCTGCACCGTGATCACGGACATGTGGTGCGCCACCACATCATGCAGCTCACGCGCAATGCGGGCGCGTTCCTCCAGCAGCGTCCGACGCTCACGCTCCGCCTCACTGATCGTCTCCTGCTCGGCCAGCCTGCGCTGCACCTCGTAACGCTCTCGGAGCGCACCGCCGAGCAAAAGCGTGACGCCACCGAGAATGGTGAGCAGAACACTCATCGCGTCCGTGCCGTGCGGCGCGGCGAACCCCAGCCCGACGTTCACGCCCGCCGTCGCCAGCCACACCAGCAGCAGCGTCCGGCGCGACTCACGCAGGCCGAGGGCGAGGCAGAGGCCGACGTACCCGACGATCTCCATGGGCGGGAACGGCCACAAAAGCCGCTCCTCGAAGTCCACACCGAGCAGAACCAGCGCCCCCGCCACATCCGCCGCGAAGATCACGAACCAGGCTCGCAGCGGCCGGACGACAGCAAGCAACAGCGGCGCCGCCTGCGCAACGGCCAGCGCACTCGCCACGGCACCGTTCAGGCCGTAATCGGCGGTGAGGACCACGATGGTCGTGGGCAGCAGGGCGACACACAGCACGAACGCCACCCCCCACGGCAACAGCCGCACCCACCGACGCGACGCCCCCGCGAGCAGCGCACGTGGACGTTCTTCCGCTGAGATCATGAGCCCCACTTTCTTGTGTGCGACGAGAGGGCGACAGGAGACGAGCAGTCATCAGACGGACCAACGCAACCGTAGTCACCTCTCACCAGTTGCGTCGGTGCTCAGATGTCGGCGTGGAGCGGTTCGCACCCACCGGATCATCCGGATCTGCGAGCGCCAGGGCGTTCCCATCGTGGCCGATCTCGCCCACCAGGGCGCCGGTCCGTGGCTGAGCACGGGCGTCAAACGCAGGCCCCTGAAGGAGCTGACCCCCGCCGAGAAGCCCCGCAACCGTGCCCTGGCCGCAGCACGCGCACCCGTCGAACCCTCCCTCACACCCTCCTGGTACCAGGGCGAGGAGCGGGAACGACGCTGGCGCGACGAGTACCGCACCGCCCCCATCCGCCTGTGGGCGAAGTGCACCGCCCCGGGCCACAAGCCCTGGGAACTCGCCTTCGCGGTGCCGCAGAACGGTAACTGGGCGCTGGGCGGCGCCTGAGCAGGCGGCGGTCGGCCGGAGCGGGACGTCGGTGACGGCGAGCGGGTACGGACGCCGGTCGCTCCCAGCAGCCGGCAGGCTTCGACAACACCTTCAGTGTCGGCTGCCGGCTTCGCCCAGAAGGTGGCCGGTTCGCCCAGGAGCGTGGGGCCGTCCAGGAGGGCGTGCGCGAGGTGTTCGGCAGCGCCGGGAGTCCCGGTGCGCAGCGCGGCAAGGAATTCGGCGCGGTCGAGGGCGGTGAGCAACTGTCGGTCGGGCTCGTCCCGGCGCGGCCAGGCGACAGCCGGGGACGGCCGGCCGAGCAGGAGGCCTTGCAGGCCGGTACGGCGGGCGAAGGCGGGGGCGAACCTGTCGCGGCGGGGGCCACCCTCAACCTGTAGCAGCCGGCGAACAGCGTTGCCCCGGAGGAACGCCGGCGGGCGGTTGCCGGTGGCGTTGAGCGACGTGGCGTGCCCAGGCCCGTTACCGGGCGGTGTCATACGCCGAACTCGTACTCCCTTCCTGGCCACCGCCCACAACCCTGAGGACTGTGCTGGGGCGGGTCTGCAGCACGCAGCGGCAGACCCGTCCGAACGGCGGGCACGGGCGAACTCTCTCGGGTACGCGCTGCGGACGGTGACCGGTCGGCGGCCAGGCCCGGGGTCTTTCGCCAAGGCCGGGGGCATTCTTCACAGAATTGCCCGCCCGGCACCAGAAGCAGCTTCTGTGACCAGCCGTCTCGGGGCGCGGAGGCCGTGGCCGGGGCGTCCGCCTGGCACCTCGGCCCAGCACACCACTCCACCCATTGCGATCATCGCAAATTTTTGAGATGATCGCATGCATGTATCCGATCGAAGAGCTGGCCGCCCTGCGCAACCCGATGCCCGAACCGGGCTCCGTCACCCCCGAGGACTGCTACGACGACGCCTGCGAGCAGGTGACCGAGCAGCGCAAGAAGGACGTCCTACACCTGGAGGGCGCGAGCGACGGCCTGGAGGTGGACCCGCTGCTGCTGGCACTCGAAGACCTCAAGGCACACAAGGAGGTCGTCGACGCCCAGATCCGCCAACTGCTCGCCTATGGGCGGGAGTTCCACGGCAGCCGCCCCTACGGGCTGGAGGACCTCGCCCGCCGCGCCGGATACAGCATCTCCGGCGTGCGCACCGCCTACGGCGAGACGGAGATCAGGCAGGTCGCCGCGCAGATCGGCCGGGAACCCAACCGTCCCCACCGTGCCCCCGCCACAGGAGGCCGGTGAGCACGGCGGCGCGACGGCCCAGGCCGGGGCCGCCGCGCCGCCGACCGCGCTTCAGCCACGCACGCCGCCCGTGCAGGCTTCACGGCAGGCGGCTGCGAGGCGCTGCACCTTGTCTTTCGCGTGGCCGCTGAGTTCAGTGATGATCTGGCGCCGGTGGACAGTCCTCCGCAGACGTGGTGGGGGGCGGATCCGTCAGGTCATGAGCCGGGGTAGCGGTTCCACCAGTGCGGGTCCCAGCCGCTGTTGTATTCGCCGCCGCTGGGGGAGTCGGTGAGCTGGGTGATGAGGTCGCGGGCCAGGGTGTCGAGGACCCAGGCCAGTTCGTGGCGGCTGACCAGGTCGATGGGCAGTGCCTCGACGCCGTGTGCCGCTCCGAGCAGCGCGCCGGTCATGCAGGCGACCGAGTCGCCGTCCGGCGCCCCGGCGGCGAAGCGCAGCGCGTCGTGTATCTGAGCCGGCTCGGGGAAGGAGGCGGCGGTGTACAGGCCACCGAGCAGCGCCGAGGGTGCGGTGGCGTCCGGGGCGAGCTTCGCGAGCAGTCCCGCGTCCGCGGGCTGGTCCTCGGCCTGCCGCAGCGCCGCGCGAAGTCGATCGCGTTCAGTATCGCTCAGGCCGCGGTCGGCGTCAGGGAGGGCGTGAAGACCATCCAGCAAGGCTTGCTGTACCTGCGACTGCCCGCCCAGCAGGTCTGCCTGCATCTGCGGAGTGCCGGTCAGGCAGTGGTCGACCAGCACGGCCGCATGGGCTGCCGCGGATTGCGCGGCCGGGTCGCCGTGGGTGAAGGCAGCGATCTCCCGGGCCAACCGGGCGGACTGGGCCGAGCCTTGTGCAGCGCCGACCACGGCGACGGGAAGGGCGCGGGTGAGCGCGTGGCAGCCGCGGCTGGTCGTCGGCTTTCCCATGTTGTTGTGCTCGGTCTTGGACAGGGCTGTCACGGTCGCCGGTGCTGAACCGCGCCGCTGTGCCAGTACGGGCACCTGGGCGAGCCAGCCGTCCGGCCACACCTCGTCTCCGTGGGCCCAGCGCTGCCGCATCCGTTCGACCTCGATCCCCTGCAGGGCGGCCCACCGGCAGTAGGCGTGCCACACCACCGACGGCGGATGGCAGATGCCCTTGTGGTTGCCGCGTACCCATGCGCGGATCGTGCCCTCGGCGGTGAAGCAGGCCAGCTGGGTGCTGACTCCGGCCCGCAGCGGGCCGTCCGCCGGCAGTTCGCCCCGGGCGGCACCCAGGGTGTCTCCCAGTGCCAGGCCCAGCATCATCCCGCGTACCCGGGACGCCGCCCCCTTCTCCTTCAGGACCTCCCTTTGCCGCTCCGGCTCCTCGTCAGGGCCCAGGTGCAGCTCCTCCTGCCGCTCCTCGGCAGGCGCCCGGTCCCGCTCCCGCGGCGCGGTGCGGTGGACCGGTGCCGGCCCGTCCGCGGTCGGGTCGGTCGCCGCAACGCCTGGACCGGCCGGTTGCCCGCTCCCGGCGCGTCCGGTGGTCAGCTCGTGCACCGCGTCGTGCATTTCCGGGTGCGCGTCTAGATGCCAGCCGCCGGTCAGTACCCGGCGCAGGTCGTTCAGGGCGGTCCTGGAGTCGGTGCCGGTGGCCAGGTGGCTGTAGACCGCGGCGACGGCCGGGGTGCGGCTCTGCCCGGCAAGGCAGTGGAGCAGGACCCGCTTGCCCTCCTGGCGCAGCCGCAGCACCTGACGGGCGGCCTGGTCCAGAACGTAGTGGAGGTTGGCGTTCGCTCCCTCGCTGTCCACCAGCCACACGCGGACGTGCTCGACGTCGGTGCCAGGCAGGATCGGGTCCGTGCCGGTGCGGCACAGCGAGACCACGGCGTCGACGGGAACCGGCCCGGTGCCCTGGGTCAGCGCCAGATTGCCCAGCACCACTCCGGGGTCGTGCGGGTGGGGTGTGGCGAAGCCGCGGTGGCCGCCGACGGACATGTGGGGCGCCGAGGGCCAGCCCTGGGCGTCGTCGCTCCCGCCCCGCGCGGTGCGCACGGCCAGCCGGACCAGGTCGGCTCCGGTGAGGCCGGGCCAGCCGTGCACGGCCTGCTGCCACGCCAGCGGGATGCCGGAGCAGCCCCAGCGCGCGCCGAGGAGGGCGCCCGCGATCGCCGCGACGGTGTCGGTGTCCGTACCGGCCCGCACCGCCGCCTCCAGAGCGAGACCGAAGTGCTGCGCGGGGAACCTGCGCTCGGCGGGACTCAACTCGGGTACGGCGGTGCGGGTGATCGCCGACCAGGCGGCCTGGAGCGCGTGGACGGCCCAGCCGTTGTTGGCGAAGTGGTGCGGCGGATTGGCCTCCGCCTCCTCCAGCCGCTTCGCCCAGACGCCGCGGCGGTCGGCGGGGAGCAGGTCCAGGCCGGCGCGCACGCCGTCGAAGGTTCCGTGCAGCACTGCGGTGCGGATGCCGGAGCACCACAACACGCAGGCATCGGCGCAGTCGGGGTCCGGGTGGGTGAGCGCGCTGACAGCGACGGCGGCCTCGGCCATCGCGGCGGCGTCACCGAGATGTCCGAGGGCGACCACACCGGTGCGCATCAACGAGCCGTTGCCTGCACTTCGGTCGTTGCCCGCGGTGAAGCTGCGGGCGGCAGCCAGCATCGCCGCGCCCGGCGCTCCGGAAGCGCTGCGGGCGGCACCCAGAACGGCGCGGGTCTGGGAGCCGACGTCACTGGCGCCACCGCTCAGCCAACCCTGGAAGTTGGTGGCGATCGCGTCGAGTGCCTCCGGTGCGCGCAGGTCCGCTCCGTCGGCCGCGACCTCGGCGATGCAGACCTGCATCTGGGTGTCGTCGGAGTACTCGCCGGGCTCGTACGGCCCCAGACCGCCGCCGATCATGCACGGCTGCTCGTCGTCGCGCAGCGTCGCCTCGAACTCGTAAGGCACACCCAACGCGTCGCCCACGGCCGCACCGAGCAGTACACCGGCGGCCCGGTCGATGGCCCGCGCATCCAGGCGGGGCTGCGGAACATGGGCCATGCGAACTCCAGACACGTGACGAACGGGCGGTGGCCTGCAGCACCCCAGGAAGAAGCAACCAGAACAACGCAGGCACGACAGAATGCTGATCAGCACATTGACGCTCCGCCAGCTTGGCAGGACATCCCACTTATCGTCAACAAGACGATAGAAGGAGCTCGCCAAGCCGGGCACCCCGATCCGTCCGATCATGGACGGACGAGCGGAGCGGTCACAGCTATCAGTCGCCCGACAAGGCAGCAGGAAGCCACCATTGACGGGAATCGCTCTACAGCGCCTCCTCCGGTGGCGGTCTACTCCCCCATCCCCTCGGCGCACGCCGACCGGACCTCTTCCAGCAGTTCCGGGTAGTGCTCGCCATAGGTGTTCAGGGCATGCCACACCGCGTCCAGTGCCGCCTTGAGCGGGACGGGCTCGGCTGCGGCGAGTACGGCGGGGAGGGCGAAGTGCGGCTGTGAGATCCGCGAGGGTTCGCGCGGGGTGCCGTAGGTGTGGACCACCACGGCGGCATCGTGTCCCGTGCCTGCGGTCGGTGTCGTGCTCCGGTCGGCGGACGCCGTCGGTTCCAGCTTGCCCAGTGCCCGGCCGAGGCCCGGCCGACTCGGTGCGTCCTGGCCCGATTCCATGGCCGAGACCCACTTCCTCTTTCTTCCGGCCATCGCCGCCGGAGGGGCCTGCTGCTGGTGCAGCGGTCGGTCCGCAGAAGTCGGCGACCGGTACGGCGCTCGCTCCGGAGGTATCGCCTCGAGCACCGACCGGTCCGGTACGCGCGGATCGGAGCGAAGGGTCTGCGACAGCAGGGCCCGGTCGTCGAACGGCGGCGGCAGCGGACGCTTGTGCGCCAGTGCGGTGAGCGCCTCGGTGACCCACGGCACATCGGTCAAACCGGCCGCCTCGCAGGCCCGCCGGGCAGCCAGCAGTGCCACCGCACGCTGGACGCCTGGACCCGCCGCGTCAAGGGCGTGCACCAGGTCGCTGTCGAAGCGGAGCAGACCGAGGACATTGCTCTCGCGGGCATCACGCAGTGCCCGGCTCGGCAGCCGTCCACCCCACTGCCAGCGCTCGTAGTGCACTCGCCGCTCCTCGGCGGCCCGCTCCTGCGCCCGGCGGGCCAGGCGCTCGGTCTCGGCGCGCTGCCCGGGTGTGGGCGGGGGCGGAAGGTGGCTGGCGTAGCGGTGCCAGTACGCGGCGATCTGCGAGGTCTGGCGGATCACCCGGTCCGGACGGGGCGGCGCGGGCCAGAACTGCAGGAGGTAGCTGTCCGCCTGCGGCTCCCCGCTCACTCTGGTGTCGCGTTCGCGTCCCTCGTCCATCCCCCGGGCGCAGTACCGCACCCGGTAGTCGGTCCGAGTGAGATCCAGGTCCCACGCGGCCTCGCCCGCCCACTGCACCAGGCTGGTGCGCTCCGACACCGGCCGGAAGGACACCTCCACCACCTCCTCCCAGTCCGGATCCAGTGCCGGGGGTACGTCGTGGACCTCCACGACGAAGCCGACGTCGCCCGTGTGCAGTCCGGTGCTCAGCCAGAGCGCGCCCGGGACCGCGGCCCCGCACAACCCCCCGCTCTGGCCCGCGAACGCCTCCCGGAGGCCCGGGGTCATGCCCGCAGGATCGCTCTCGACGTAGATCTGACCGTAGTGAACATGCACCTCGCCCGTGACCGGCCTGCGCACAGCACCCCCTCGTCCAGGACGGCCTCGAAAGCCCCTGTCGGGCAGGCCGTCACCTGCCCCGCATCATGCCGCAGACCACTGACAACAGAGCCGACGAAGCCGTGAAGCCGGCGAGGATGTCGGCCGCCGGCCGAGGAGGGGCAGCCGGCCGGACACGTCGCGCACCGGCACAGCGATGCTCCGGCCCGACTCGCGCACAGCGACGACGGCCACGACCGGGGCAGGGTGGGCGGTGGCGGGGAGGAGCAGGGCCGCGAGCACAGCGTCGGCGACCGCGGTTCGGGGCGGCGCACGGCTAGGTCCTCACCAGATCATGCACAGTGGCACGCCTGGCCGTGGAGGTGGCCGGACGCGCCGCTGCTTCATGCATACACGCGGGTGGGGCGGTCAGCCGTCACCAGTGCGATGTGGGGCAGTCAGTGGCGCGAAGTCCTCCTGGCCGAAGCCGTCACCGCCCCCGCCGTCGGCGCCCGCTGCGCCCTGACCGGCGGTAGCTGATTCTCCTACTACGACGAGGTCACCGTCACCGACGCCTCCGGTCTCGGCATCGACCACATGGTGCCCCTCGCCAAGGCCTGGGACTCCGGCGCCTCCGCATGGACCGCCGCCCGGCGCGAGGCCTACGCCAACGACCTCGGCCAGGAGACCGGTCTCCTCGCCGTCACCGCCCGCTCCAACCGCAGCAAGGCCGACCACCAGGACCCGGCCCAGTGGTTGCCCCCGGCCGCGGGCGCGGTGTGCCGGCATGTCTCCGAATGGACCGTGACGAAACTGCGCTGGGACCTCACCGTCGACCAGGTGGAGCGCGACCGGCTCGCCGGGCTCGCCGAGAGCTGCGGCGACACCACGGTCACCTGCACCCCCGCGGCGTAGAGTGCCGGCTCGCGTGGTGCGCTCGGTGCTTGGAGTGTGTGGCGGGTTTTGCGGATGCTCCTCGCGGCACCGCGAGAATCACCCCGCCGGGCATCGCTGTCGCTCTCCTGGCCGGACTGCCGCCCCGCCCCCGTCGCCGCGGTCCCACCGGCTCGTCTCGGAAAGCGAAAAGGCGTCAGAAGTGTTCGCCGCGGCGCGGGTGCACGTCGACTCCGATGCCGGGCACCCACAGCTTGCCGTTGTCGCCGGCGCTGATGTCCCAGGCGGTCACTTCGTGCGAGGACACGGTGCCGCGGGCGCGCAGATCGGTGACGATCAGACGTGCGAGTGTGGCGGGCGCGGTCGGGTCCGTCTCGGGCAGTCTGGTGTACCAGCGCCCGGCGTCGTCCAGGTCCTGCCAGCCCCGCGCGCGCATCTGCGCCGCACGTTCGGGTGTCTGTTCGTGGTCACGGTCGTCGATGGAGGCGTAGAACTCGCGGTTCGTCCGCGCCGGCTCGAAGGACACGATCATGGTGCGTCCCCAGTCGCGTGATGCCCAGAGCTTGAAGCTCACCCAGTCGCCGGGGGCCTGCAGGGGCATGTGCTCCGCCCAGGAGGCGAGCATCCGCGCCAGGTGCTCCTCGGTCTGTGCCCAGCCGTTGGCGGCCGCGTGTCCGTTGAAGGTCCAGCCGTGGTCGTGGCGGTCCAGCTGCCAGGTGTAGGGCAGGCCGTCGGAGTCGAAGCGGGAGTACTCCTCCTGGACGAAGGCTTTCGCCTCGTGGACGCAGAGCACCGCCTTGCTGTGGTCGCCGGACAGCAGCAGGATCCGCTCGCTGCCGTTCCAGCGCACGCTGGGCCCGTGTGCGGTGCCGCCCAGCAGGGTGGGCCGGCCGATGCGCGCGACAATGGCCTCGTAGAGGGGCCGCAGGGCCTCACGGCGTTCGATGAGGCTGCTTGTCTGGCGGTGGGTCAGGATCGTGAACGGCCGGTCCAGGTCGACATCGTCGTGGGTGAGGAGGCTTTCCGCGAGATCCGCCGCATCGTGGCGGACCATCCCCGTGGTGTCGGTCATGACGGTCATCCTGGCAGCCACCGCTGACATCGCCTTCGCCCCACGCACGGTCTCCGGCAGGCCGGAGAAACGACGAGGCGCTGGCGGTGTCCGGGCAGGCGATCTCACCGGATCAGGGCCGACGATCTCGATATTCACGTCCACCGACAGCACCGCGACGTCCGCGATCGACGGGAACAACAGCTCCTTCAGCCGGAGCACGACCTCTTCCACGGCCCGGACTTTGAGCCCAGCCGCCTCGATGGCGGCTCATTTTCGGGCGACTTCGATACCACCCTGAGAGACTCAATCGTCACTCGGAGTGGCCGTTGCACGGAAGCTGTGCCAGAACCCGAGAACGAGAGGCACCCGGTTCGTTGCACCCAGGCTTTCCAATGGCGATGCCCGTGGCAAGGTGGAGCGCCCTGAGCGCTCCTTGGGTGAAGGTGAGTACCAGTACCCATACGGTCAGTGATCAGTTTCCTGCATGTTGTGTGCATGCGATCGACATCCCTCTCGAAGCCCGTTCTGGTGGCCGGACTTGGCTGCATGCTCCTGTCCGGCTGCGGCACTCAGCACGTCGCCACCGATCAGACCCCCGCAGGCAGCGCCGTCTCGGCGACCACCCTGCTGGATGCTCCGCACAATGATCCGGAGACGCGGTTCCTTGAGCTGATCACCCGCATCACGCTGGGCTGCAGCCCGGACGTCCCCGACGGCAAGGGCGATGATGTCGTGCCCGAGCCGGAGGACCTGCCCGGTTGGGAGGAAGCGCCCACACCGGGATACGGGCCTGGCGAGACCCCGCCGGGTGTCCAGAACGGCGACGGCGACATACCGGTTCCCCTTCCTTCGGATGCCCCCGAGCCGCCGGAGTCGACCCCTTCCACCGCCAAGCCCGAGTCGCTCAAGGAAGTGCCGCTGACCGACATCGAGAAGTGCAGCGGCAGCGAGCACGCACAGCGCGTCGGAGAAGGGTTCAAGAACACGAGGACGACCAGCTACCAGGCGATGCACAAGAAGCTGACGGACCTGGACTACCCGGCATCGCGGATTCACCAGATGCCGAACCATGCGGGTGCGCCACGGGCAAGGCTCGACCTGCGCTTCATCGACAGCCACTTGGCTTTGGAAGTCACCGGCACCAGCAGCGGAGTGATCATCGAAGCGTTCGGGGCCCCGGAGACGGAGGACGTGAAGATCACCGACGCGAAACGGAGGCCGACGCTGGACGCGCCCACGTCCTGACCGGATCGCACGGGACGTACGCGAGAAGGGACGGACCTCCATGTGAATCGTTCCGGGTTCGGCAGAGATCTCAGACGTTGGGTGTGACCTGGGGTTTCGTGGTTGCGAGGTAGTGGTTTTTCTCGTGTTCGACCGGCGGGACGTGGCCTATCTCACCGTGGAGTCGCCGGTGGTTGTACCAGTCGACGTACTCGGCGGTGGCGAGCTCGACGTCGGGCAGCGTCTTCCACGGCCGCCGGGGCTTGATCGGTTCGGTCTTGAACAGGCCGATCGTGCTCTCCATCAGGGCGTTGTCGTAGGCGTCGTCCACCGATCCGGTGGAGGCGGCGATGCCGGTGGCCTCCAGATGCTCGGCGAGCCGGAAACTCGTGCACTGCGACCCGACATCCGAGCGATGTATCAACTCGCCGGGCCACAAGGGGTGTTGGTCGCGGTCGCGTTGCCACAGCGCCATCTCCAGGGCGTCCAGCACGAAGACGGTTTCCTTCACGGTGGCCGCGGACCAGCCGACGATCCGGCGGGAGAAGGTGTCCACGACGAAGACGACGTAGACGACACCCGTCCAGGTCCTCACGTGGGTGAAGTCCGCGACCCAGCACCGGTTCGGGGCGCCGGCGACGAAGTCGCGGTCGACGAGGTCCAGGGCCCGGTCGGTCTGACCGCCGGGCAGCGTGGTGATCACGCGCCGGCCGCGGACGGCGCCGGTGATGCCGAGCTCGCGCATCAGGCGTTCGACGGTGCAGCGGGCCACCGCGTGGCCCGGCCGGTTCAGCTCCCGCCAGACCTTCCTCGCGCCGTAGACACGGTAGGCGGCCTCGAAGACCTCGCTGATGTGCTCCTTCAGCTCGGCGTCCCGCACGGTCCTGGCGGACGGCGTGACCTGTCGTTTGTGGTGGGCGTAGTAGGTGGCAGGGGCGATCTTGCAGTCGTGTGCGCTCAACACGCGACAGACTGGACGGGGACACCGCCACCGGGGTCGTCCTGCGCGACCTCGTCACCGGCGAGGAGAGGACCGTTGCCGCGCGGGCGGTCGTCGTGGCGGCGGATGCCCTGCGCACGCCGCAACTGCTGCACGCCTCCGGCATACGCCCGCCCGCGCTGGGCCGCTACCTGAACGACCAGCCGCAGATCGTCTACGCCGTCCGACTGCCCGACGACGTGGTCGCCGCCCACCGCGCCGTCACCGGCCGCACCCGCGACGAGGACGGCGCCATCGTCCCCCAGAGCGGCGTCAGCTGGGTGCCGTACACCGACGCGCACCCCTTCCACGGCCAGGTGATGCAACTCGACGCCTCCCCCGTCCCGCTCGCCGACGACACCGACGTCGAGCCCGGCGCTGTCGTAGGCCTGGGCTGGTTCTGCGCCAAGGACGTCTCCCCCGACGACCGCGTCGAGTTCACCGACAGCGAGTCCGACGCCTACGGGCTGCCCGCCCCGCGCATCCACTACCACTACAGCGACCGCGACCTGGCCACCATCGAGCAGGCCAAGAAGGCCGTCACCGAGGCGGGGGCCACCCTCGGCATCCCTCTCGACGACAGCCCCGTCCTCCTGCCCGCGGGCAGCTCACTGCACTACCAGGGCACCACCCGCATGGGCCCCACCGACGACGGCACCAGCGTCTGCGACAGTCACAGCCGCGTCTGGAACACCCGCGGACTGTGGATCGCCGGCAACAACGTCATCCCGACGGCCACTGCCTGCAACCCCACACTGATCTCCGTCGCCCTCGCCGTCCGGGGCGCCGGCGCACTCCTGGACCACCTGAACACGACGGCCGGGCGGAGCACGCCGACCGCACAGGCGGGCCTCTGCATCGCCTGAGCCGTTCCCCACCGAGCAGGAGCGCGAAGCGCCGCCCTGTGGCCGGACCGGAGGCCCGGCCACAGGGCCAGGTGAGCCGTCCTCACGGCAGTCGGCCAGGTTGGCGCGCAGGTTCGCCTCAGCGGTTCCGTCGGCGCCCGGCCGCGCCGTGCGGCAGCCGCCCTGCCGGGTTCACCGGGTTCGGCATCTCGTTCGCCGCGACCTGGGGCGGTCAAGACCAGCAAGGGGACGGGTGTCCGGACATTGCGATGACGGCGGAGGGAGACCGAGGGGACCGCCGCGCACGCGACCGCTGTGTACGCGTTGACGGGTCGGCCACCAGGCAGAGAAGAGGGGATGTCGGACCGCTGTGACAGGGTGGGTCCCGGACGGAGGATTCGTCCGGAACAGATCCCGGAGAGACCCCAGGGAGCAGCACGTGAACAGCCCCGACACCGCCCCGCCCGGGCACCGTTCGGCGCGGCGGCACTGATGCCTCAGCCAGCGAGCAGAGCCCGCATCCACTGCTCTTCGCGTCGCTCGATGTATTCGGCGTCGTTTCGCCAGGCGTCGCCATGCCCTTCAGCCCACAGCCTTGCCCAGGGCTGGGCTCCCTGGGCTGCCTGGTCGCGCAGGAAGTCGTGCATGGAACGCGTACGGCGCCCCAGCACAGGGACCAACCGACGACGCTCGGACTCAGCGAGACCGTAGGCGTCGGCGAAGACTCGCAGTCGGTCCGCCGCGTCCGGGCTCTGCCAGTCCGGATGCGCGGACAGCGGGATGAACCCGTGAATGGCGTATGCGACATCCCACAGACGCGAGCCGGGACCTGCAGCGTCCCAGTCGATGAAGGCCCACCGCGCCTCACCTGCGACCACGAGGTTCCAGGGGGCCAGGTCGTTGTGGGCGATGATGCCACTGCCCTCAGCGGGGATCAGCGTCTGCCACTGCGCATCGGACGGCGGCGTGAAGTCCTGCACGGCGTCGTGGAAGTCCCGGATCAGCCGTGCCACGCGAGCCAGTTGCCGAGCGGGTTCCATCAGCGAGAACCGGTCGGGCCAGACCACATCTCCCGGCATGAAGGACAGGACCTCACGCCCCTGATCGTCAATGCCGAGGGGGCGAGGCGCCGCGCCGAATCCCACCTCGTGCAGGTGGGCAAGCAGGGCATGCACAGCGGGAGTCCATGGTCCGGCCGGACGGCGAACGGTGTCCCCGACGCGAACGACACCATCACTGACGTTGCCGCCGGACAAAGGCTCTTCATCATCGTGCCGCATCGAACCAGTGTGTCGGATCAGCCCGTCATGATCACCCCGTTAAGGGGGAGCGTCAGAGTCGGGACGGGAGGTTAAAGGACGAGCTGGCGGTGAGCGCGGCCAGGAGACGGCCCCGGCCGGCGGAAAACGCGTCAGGGTGGCGCACGGCACTCGCCGCGGCGGCGAGGTAGAACGCGCCGAGCTCCGGCCGGGCCAGGACGTCGAGCACCTGGGGGGCGTCGGCGGTCCAGGCGCCGGGGGCCGCCCACACGAGGCGCTGCAGCACGACCGCATGGTCGGCGGCGGCCCGTCACCGCCACGGCTCCATCCGCACGACCGCGTCCACCGGAATCGGGCCGTACGCCTGCGGGAACTCCTCGGCCTCAACGTCCCGCGCAGGGCCCTGGCGTGGTGAAGGACGGGGCCCTGGGCGGAGGGCAGCGCTGAAGGCCGGCGTGGTCACTCCTGGGTGAAGTGCCACATCTGTGAGGTGGTTGCCGAGTCGGGGTGGGGAAGCTCGCGCAGCGGTGCGTAGTTGTCGTCCCCGTACAGGCCGGTGACAGCGAGGTCCTCGTTCAGGAAGGGCGACAGGACCCATCGTGCGGGGTTTTCGTCGGTGGACCTGAGGATCCACCATTGGGATTTGTTCGTCGTGCACGCGGCCAGGTACACCGAGGCCCCTGCCTCGCCTGTCCTGGCGTCGGCGCAGTTCCCGGTGCGGGCGCTCTTCCAGTGGAAGATTCCGGGACGGCCGTTCACCTGCTCGAACTGGAATGTGCGGGGGAAGGGATGGTCCTGCCGGTAGTAGACCTGCAGGAACGTGCCGGCGTTGCCGACCGTGTCGTCGGGGACCAGGTAGTTGGTATGGGCGTCGTTGGTGATGACGACAGGCCCCGAAGGGACGGGTGCGGCGGAGGGTGCGGCTTGAGCGGGCTCGGTCAGAACAGCGGCGGAAAGAACGGCGGCCGCGGCAGCGGCCCAGCGTCGGATGTTCATGAAGGTGATCATGACGGGCCGGATTCGTGACGAATCGTTCCTTCGGGAGAAGACCACCCGATCGAGTAGAGTCAGCCGTCCGGAAGGGACCGGGCCCGGTGTCCGGCTCGAGGGCCTTTCCACGGCGCGGAGGCCCTGGCTGAGTGAGGGCGGTACGGTCCCTGGGGTGCTGTCGGAAGGCCGGGGCAGGTGGCGCATACGCAGGCGTGGTCGAGCGGCCTCGGGCGTTTTCACCGCGTCAGGGTTGAAGCTGCCACGGCCGTGTCGAGTTTCGTCGGGGGCGGGGCGGGGTGGGCTGCGATCTCGGTCGAGAGGACCGTGTATGCGTCGGTTCGAACGGCTGATCACCGCGCACGCGCTGCATCTGTCGGGTTTGGCACCTCGGGGCCGCGATCTGCGACGCCTACAAGTCGATCGAGGTGTCGCACGGACCTCCTCGACCACGCCTTGACCGGTCGGCCGCCCAGTCGGTGAGGTACTGGCAGCGTCCAGTCTTCTTCGAAGAGCGCGGCGACCAGATGTGCGTGTGCTTCGGGGAGCCGGCCGGAGCGGTGTTTGGTGCGGGCCTTGGCGAGCCAGGCGCCGCTCTTGACGGTGTCGCCGGCGACGCAGATCGCCTCGCGGGCGGCGGGAGCGCGGCCTTCGCGGTGCAGGAACAGCTCCAGCAGCTGCACGGTCTGCCCTAAGGTGTGCCGGGTACGGCGGGCGAGAGCGAGCGGGTTGCCGGCGGGGGTGAGGTGCAGGGCGGTCGGCAGAGCCTGCCGACCGGGGTCGAGGGCAGGCCAGGTAGCCAGTTGGCGGGCGAGCCAGGAACCGATCTCCACACCGGTGAGCCGGGTGTCGCGGTGAGTGCGGCCGGGTCGGTGCCGGAGGCGAGGTGGGCGCGCAGCAGGTGGTATTTGCGGTGCCAGTCCGCACCGCGGGGCAGGCGCCAGTCGGGGGCCAGCGCGGCGAGGGCGGTGGCGCCATGCGGTGCGTCGACCCACCCCCGGGCATGGGGGAACGGCCGCACCACGCCGCTGCCTGAAACCGTACCGCTGCCGCTCCCAGGCGGCCTGCTGGTTTTGCCGTCTCCGGACCGCACGTTGAGCGTACATTCCGCGTACGAACCGCATGCAGAAGGCGTTCCGCCCGGCCACTCCCCCACCCCGCTCGCTGCAGCAATCCACAGCCCGCCTGGTGAGGATGCGCAAGGTCGGTCTTCGGCCTCGTATGGCGCCGTACTCGGGGCGGGTGGTGCGGCTCAACGGGTCCTGATGAAGCAGGCCACCCCGCCGTCCTCGTCGGGCGTGACGTGCGCGCACGCCGTCTCCCACCCCTCGGGGAGCGACGGCGTCGGACCGGACTTCTCCCAGGTGGGCCGCTGCGGCTCTTCCGGGTCCTGCCACCACAGGGTCAGCCCGCCCGCCACGGCCACCAGGACCAGCCACACCGCCACCGCCCACCGCCACAACCTGCGGCGGCCCGTCACCGCCACGGCTCCATCCGCACGACCGCGTCCACCGGAATCGGGCCGTGCACCTGTGGGAACTCCTCAGCCCCGGCCTCCCGGGCTTCGTACGTCACCGGCACCTCCAGCCGCGCGGGGTCCACGACGAGCACCGCCAGGTCGTCGGGGCCCTCGTAAGAGCCGTACAGGAAGGCCGCCACGGCGGGGAGCTGGGCGCGCGTCGAGCCGTGGACGAAGCCCTCCTGCTCGAGGGTGCGGCCGCGCGTCGACATCCGGTACACGCCGTGTGCGCGAGCCGCGTCCCACAGGGAGCGCTCGGTGAGGTGGAGGATGCGCGTGCGGTCGGGCATGGGTCCACGCTACGGCCTCCGTCGTCACCGCCTGGACAATTCCGGCCCCTGCAGGCGCTGTTGCGGTGCTGTACGCCGTCTTCGCCGGCGGGGCCCCCTCCGTGGCGTACGGCAGGTGCTCCTCCCGGGTGGGGAGGGCTCGCACGTTGAGCGGAGCCTGGCCGTGCGCTAGGACGGGCGGTGGGCGCTCACCAGCACGGTGTCGGCGGTGCGTGGCCCGCCGGTGGCGGGCAGCACGTCGGTGGTGATGCGGGTGAATGCGGCCTCGTCGAGCAGCTTGGCCCACACGTGCTCCTGAAGGACCCGACGGCGCATCTTCGGCATTTCGCCGTGCGGCGTCTTTGCCGGAATGTCGGACTCTGCTGCGCAATTTGGCTGGGTGTCGGTCCGGCTTCACCGGCGCGTGAGCACGCGGAACTCGTTGCCGTCGGGGTCGGCCAGTAGCACCGCGCCGTCCCCGCCGTGGGCTGAGTCGAGACGCTTCGCCCCGAGGGAGAGCAGGCGCTCGACCTCCGCTTGCTGATCGTCGTCCGGCGCGAGGTCGAGGTGCAGGTCCTTGCCGGGGTCCGGCATTGGCGGCGGACCGCCCCACGTGATCTTCGTACCGCCGTTCGGTGACTGGATGGCGGTCTCCTCATCCTGGTCCCAGACCAGCGGCCAGCCCAGAGCCTCGCTCCAGAAGTAGCCCACGGCCTGCGAACCATCGCAGGCGAGCGCTCCAACGAAGCCGCAGCCGGCGAGGAAATTGTTGCCCGGCTCGAGGACACAGAACTCGTTGCCCTCGGGGTCGGCGAGCACCACATGGGACGCGTCCGGCCCCTGGCCGACGTCGGCGTGCTGCGCGCCGAGGTCGAGCGCCCTGGCCACGGTCTCCTGCTGGTCCTCCAGGGAGGAGCTGGTCAGGTCGAAGTGCAGCCGGTTCTGGGCGACTTTCTGCGCCTGGGAGGGACGAAAGCCGAGGCGGTAGCCAGCGTCGTTCCCGGACAGCAGGGTGACGCCGTCGTAAGAATCGTCGGCTCTCTCCAAGCCCAGGACGCCGGACCAGAAATGGGCTAGGCGCTCGGGCTGGTGCGCGTCGAAGGAGATTGCGAAGAGTCGGCTGCTCATTGCGCCACGCATCCTCGGTCCGTTGAGTGCCAACTGTCGGCAGGGCGCCATGTCAGCGCCTCGAACGAGGATCCTATGGGCGGGCCAGCCTCAGTTGCAGCCGAGTATTCCGTGGCCCCAGAGCCGGAGCTACACCCTTCGGGGTTCGGACTGCGAGTTGGTGACTGAGGCGGGTGAGTCTGCTGGTCCGGGGCGTGAAGGATGGTTGGCGGGGGTTCCAGTGGGCGTCGAGGCGGATGACGTTGACAGCGGTGGCGGAGAAGGCATGTTGGAGGCGGACCTTGGGCAGGCCGCGGTAGCGGGCCCGGCGGAGGCCGGTGACGTCGAGGGCCTGGTTGATGGTGCCCTCGATCCCGGCGCGGAGGGCGTACTTGGTCTTCCAGGTCTTGCTGGCCTGCTCGGCCCGGGCACCGGTCAGGGTCTCGTGGAGTTCCCTGGGGCGGAGGCTGAGGATGCGGGTGCCTCGCGCCGAGGTGGTGCACTTGTCCTGGGCGGGGCAGGCGTGGCAGTCGGTGCGGGCGAACTGGACGACGATGGCGTCGCGGCCGTGCTGCCGAGCGGGGAACCAGCCGGTGCTGGTGCGGCCCTGCGGGCAGCGGGCCTGGCGGGCCTTCCAGTCGATGCGGAAGGCGCTCTTCTGGAAGCCGGCATCGGCCTTGGCCTGCGGTGAGTGGTCGCGGAGGGCCGGGGTGACCATGGTGATGCCCCGGGCGGCGGCGTCATGGATGAGGTCGGTGGACGGGTAGCCGGCGTCGAGGTAGTGCTCACCAGGGGTGAGGCCGCGGTCGGCGAGGTTCTGCTGGACCGGCCGGGTGGCCTTCGCGTCCGGGACGCTCGCCTCGGTGGTGAGGACGTCCGTGATCAGCCGCAACGGCAGGGCTTCGGCTTCGGCTTCGGCTTCGGCTTCGGCTTCGGCTTCGGCTTCGGCTTCGGCTTCGGCGGGAGTGTCGCAGGTTTCGGTGAGGTGGACCTTGTAGCCGAGCCAGAACAGGTCGTCGCCCTTGGCCGCGCGGACCCCGATGAGCACCAGGACGCAGGCTTTGGCCTCCTCCAGGCGGACGTTGAGGTGGATGCCGTCGGCCCACAGGTACCCGTAGTCGACCTCGGACAGATCCCGGTCCGTGAATGCGGTGTGATCGGCCTGCCACTGCTGGGTCAGCCAGGTGATGGCGACCGTTTCGCCATCCTTGTCCTTCAGCTCGTGGCGTGCGCTTGTTCTGGCTCGTGGGTCTGGGGAAGGTCGCGCTCACGGCGCATCGGGCTCGTGGCGAGGATGAGCCAGCAGGGCGCGACGACGCCGGTCATGATCCACATAGCCGGCCGGTACCCGACCGCGTCGCCGAGAACGCCGCCGAGCAGGGACCCGAGCGGGATGGTGCTGTGGTTGATCATCATGGCCGTCGCCACGACCCGGCCGAGCATGTGCGGCGGACAGTAGGTTTGCCGGAAGCTGCCGACCACGATGTTGGCCACGGAAACGCCGATCCCGACGAGGAAAGCTCCCATCGCGAACAGCAGCAGCCCCGGCCCCGCCGTGGTCATCGGCAGAAGCAGCACGAACGGCGCGGTGGCGACCTGCAGGAGAAGAAGCCCGCGCGCGGTGCCGAACCGCCGGCTGACCCTGGTGACCACCAGCGCACCCACGACGACGCCGGTGCTGCCGCTGGTCAGAAGCAGCCCGGCCATGGCCGAATTCAGCCCGACCGTGCGGACCAGGAACACGACCTGAACCGCCTGGTAGCCCATCAGCGCCATATTGATCACGGCGCCCCAGGTGACCATCGGCCGCAGGTACCGGTCCCGGCCCACGAAACGGAGGCCTTCTCTGACCTGCCGTCGGAGGGGGACGCGTTCCTCATCCAGAGCGCGGTCCGGCTCGACCACGCTGATCCGCTTCAGACAGACCGCGGATACCAGGAACGTCACCGCGTCGGCCACGAGCGCGGTGACCGCGCCGAACGTCTGGGAAAGCAACCCCGCCACCCCCGGCCCGGCGACCTGGGTGGTGGCCTCGCTGCCCTACAGTTTGGCGTTGCCCTCCAGGAGGTCGCGGCCGTCGAGCACGATCCGGATGTACGAGTGGTATGCGGTGTTGAAGCACACCGCCGCGGTGCCGCAGATCAGCGCGACGACGACCAGGTGCTGAAAGGTGAGGGCGTCGAGCCACGCCGCCAGTGGAAGGCTCAAGAGCGCCGTGCCTGCCATCGGATCACATGCGATCATCAGTGGCCGTTTGCGTATCCGGTCCACCCAAATGCCAAGAACGGCGGCATGTTCGACGAGGTGCTGTCGGTAGCCGCCGCCGACCCACAACCTTACGGATACCGGGATGGTCGGCGGCGACCTGGTCCAGGAGCCGGGTGCCGGCGGCGGAGTCCTGCTGCTTGCCGCGGCGACCAGCACGGCAAGCAGCAGTCCGAGGGTGTCGGTGACGATGTTCCGCTTCCTGCCGACGATCTTCTTCCCCGCGTCGCTGCCCTGGCCGGCGGCGGGAACGCTGGTGGAGGTCTTGACGCTCTGTGCGTCGATCACACAGGCCGACGGCTCGGCGTCCCGTCCTTCCTCCTCCCGTAGCAGTTGCCGGAGCAGGCCGTTGAGCTGGGCGAACACGCCGTCCTGCTGCCACTTGGCGAAGGAGTCCGTAGAGCGTGTTCCAGTGCGGGAAGTCGTGTGGCAGGTAGCGCCACTGGACTCCGGTGCGGTCCACGTACAAGATCGCGTCCATGATGTCGCGCAGGTCGTGTTCCGGCGGTCGGCCGAAGTCCAGGGCCCTGCCGCGGCGCTCGAGGCGCCAGGCAGAGAGCACCGGCTCGATCAACTCCAAGCGGGCATCGGACAGATCACTCGGATACGGGCCTCGCGTCGGCATGCCTCCGGCTTACCGCCGCGGACCGAGTGCGCCCAGGCGCACAGCGACACCAACGGATGCACGCGTCCGCGAAGACCGGACGTCCTGGGATGAGACAGACACAAGACACTTCCCGCCTCACCTGTCACCCCATCTGAACAGCAAGAACCAACCCGCATCTCCAGCAGCACGACCGGCTCCCCCGGCCCGCCCCGGTCCCGGCAGACAAGCCGAACCCCGTCGCGCACCACCACACGCTCGGACCACACCACGACCGCCCCCAGGAATCGTCTCGCCCCGATCATGCCCCGACATCCACGAGCCGCGCTCAAGGCCGCCCCTCTCGAAGGCGCGCCGCCATGAAACACCTGCCACGTCCGTGGCGACGGTGCCCTGCGACCGCAGCGGGGCAACTGCCACTGTCAGACCCAGGTGGCAGCATCACCGAAGTGAACGCCCTGAGGCGTCCTCAACTCACCTCCGTAGCAAACGAAGAGGAGCATTCCCCTTGCGACTGCGTCGCGTAGCGCCCGGCATTGCCGCGGGCATCCTCGCCCCGGCCCTCCTGCTCGCCACCCCGTCCTTCGCCGCCACGGCGGCACCGACCGCGGTGACGGTGCCCGCGGTGTCCTCGTCCGCGGACGAGCCGGACGCCGACGACCTGAGGGTGGCCATAGTCCGGATCCTCGCCGACCCGGGCAGCGGCCGGCGTGTGACACGAGAAGCCAACGCCCTCCTGGACGCCAACGACCCCGAGGCGATGCGCGCCTGGCTGGAGACCGGCTACCGGATCGCCCAGGCCGAGGACGACCTCGTCGCCATCGCCCGCGTCCTCGCCGACCCGTCCATCAGCCTGGCTCTGCGCGCGGCAGCCAACGCCGCCCTCGACGACAACACACCCGAAGCACTGCGTCACTTCCTGGAAGTCGGCAGGTACCAGGTCGCCTGACCGGCACGGCGCCGCACCACAGCGCGTCGCCCGGGTAGCACCCCCTGCCGCACGCCCGGTCGCCGGAACGCCGAGAATCCGGGCGGGGCGGCCTGCACCTCTGTGTGCCGGCGGCCCCGCCCGGCAGGTCCTGTGCCGGCTCGGCGCCCTCCGCAGGGCTCTGTGGTCTCGCCGCCCGGTGCGGCATGGGCCACTGACACCTCCGACAGCAGAAAGCACATTCCTCGATGACCACACACCCCCTACGCCCCGAGCGCAGCGGTCCGCGGACAGCTTCCGTCGTGACCGACCTGCCGTTCAAGCCTCAGCTCGTCAAAGCGGTGTTCAGGGACGTGACCTCGTTGCACGTCTCCCGGCCGGCCGCGTGGACCGCCGCGTCGGTGACGCGGACCGTGCTGACGGAGATCATCGACGGCGCGAGAAGCGCGGCGGCCGAGGAGGCCAGGAAGAGGCTGATTCCCAAGGACCTCATCTCGGCGATCGACCGGAACGTCGAGGTGGAGGTGGGATCGGCGTGGTACCTGCACAGCCCGACCTTCCACGGCCTGATGGGCGAGGTGCGCAACGCCGATGGTGCGCTCGTGTCTCTTCGTGAGCGCCGCGGGGCGCGTACACCGAGCGGTGTGGCTGGCGCCCACCGGTTCGAGGCCGGGGTGAGAAGGCTGCTGGGGAGCCGGGGGGTGAGGGCGGTCCCGGCGATGGTCCACGACCTGGACGGAATCGCGAGCGTGTTCCTGACGGACCTGGCCCGGGACGCGGCCAAGGTCGTCCGCGAGGGCGGGGTCAAGCGGTTCGGGACGGTCAGTCTGGTGGTGCCGGGAGAGCCAGCCCCGGCCCCGCTGCTCAAGGACCCCCTCCTCGCCCTGTCCACCCGCCGCGGGGACGGGCGCACTGTTGGCGGGGACGACGTCCTGGCCGCCGTCACGATGCAGCTGTTCGGCGATCTCAGACAACGTGCCATCACCGAGGCAGCCGAGATGACACGGAACACGTCGGCCAACTGATCGGGCCCGCCCCTGCGCTCTGCCCACTGCGCACGCCCGCGCCGTCCGTCACAGCCAGCTCGCGCCAGGCGTCCACAGGGTCGCCGGGCAGGTTGTGCCGGCCCTCCGGCAGGAGCGCGAACGCGACGCGTGTAGCCGCGCCGCGCATGTTCGCGCACACCGTGGCCAGGGCGGGAAGTCCGAGGGCATCGACCGCCACTTGATGCCGTTGTCGACGAGGTAGCGGATCGCGTCGAGCATCCGTCGGTGGCAGTAGCCCTCCGGCCGTCCGTCCCGGCCGGCCATTCCGGAACCGGCAGCAGGTCCCGCACCACGGCCCACTCGTCATCGCTCATGTCCGAGTCGTACCGGGGTCGGCACCCTGGCCGGTCGGCTGCGTCTCCGAACCTGTGGGCGAGGCAGTCACACCCAGGAGTGGACCAGCTGGACCCGGCAACCGTGACCACGCGACGCTTCGACAACAGGGCCTCTTGCTTCTCGCCGGACTCGACATCCGCGAGCCACCAAGAGGCCCTTCTTCCACGCGTCCGCACCTGCAGACTCACCCAGACCAGGCCCCTGTTCGAACCCCACCGACCACCCGAGCGGATAGAGAACAGCCAGTGAGACCTACACGCATCCGTAGTCTCACCGGCACCACGCCGGCCGACCGCAGAAAGCCAGTGACAACCACACACTGAAGATGAAAACGACCTCTCATGGCCCGCCGCTTCACCGGCGAGAGCGCCCTCTCCCGGCGCGACCCCGCAAAGATGCATCAACCGCGGATTCCGGGATGAAACAACGGGAGAAAACGACCTGTAAGGCGTGGCAGTCCGTCGTGGCATCCGCCGGTGGCGGGCGGGGTCAGGAACGGACGACAGGGTCCGTGGTCGGGGCTGACTGGGAGCCGTCGGCGGCCGCCGTCCCCCGGCGGTCGTCCTGCAGCGCCGCGGAGCGGGGCAGCGAGACCGCGAGGAGGGGCCGACTCAGGACCGGCGCGCGCAGGGCGAGGGTCACCAGGGCGTAGCCGACGAGTCCACCGAGCGTGTTGGAAAGCAGGTCGTTGACGTCCACGGAACGACCGTTGTTCAGGATGATGTATGACAGCAGCTGGGCGGCTTCTATGGACAGGCTGGTCGCCGCCGTCATCAGGGCCGCTCGAGGCGCTGAGGTGGCGTGGCGGAACAGCAGGGGCAGCAGGAAGCCGGCCGGCACCATCATGATGACGTTGGGGACGATGGTGATGTCCGCGGTGAGCAGCGGGACGAAGTTGATCTGGCCGATCCAGGGAGCCTGGTTGGCGTACTCACCCCACGTCACGTCCAGTGGAAAAACTGTCAGGGACAGCACGGCGGCGGTGTAGACGGCGGCGGTCAACCGCAGCAGACCGCGGCGTCTGTCCCACGCCCCGCGCTTCACCTGGATGACGGTGCCGGCCGCGAACAGGACGAGCAGGGGGCCGAGAACGGGTGCGGAGTCCACCTGGAACCGGATGTCCATGAGGGTGATCCTTCGGTCGGGTCGAGCGGTGCTGACGTCGTTCAGCTTCCTTCCGGTACCAGGCCCGGCGGATCTTCCGAAGGACCTATTCCTCGGCGCACGGCTACGACTTTCGGCAGAGGAGGCCAGGTGGCGGGCGCGGCTAGGGTTCTCACCATGCTCAGACACCTGCGCGCGGCGCCTGCCGGGCGGCTCGCCGGCAGCGCCCTGCTGGTCTGCGTCCTCGGAGCGGCCCTGCTGATCGACGTCGACACCGGCGCCCTCGAAAGCCAGGGCGCCGGAATCCTGCTGTTCCTGTCGACGGCCGCGGCGGCGGTCGGCGGCTTTTCCGCCGGGGGGATCAGGCTGCCCCCCGCGGCGCTGGCGTGGGCGGCGTGCGGCGTAGCCCTGGTGTCGCTGGCCTGCTCGGTCGGGCTGCGGGTGGCGGCAGGCAGCGGGCAGCTGGACCAGGCCTCCGACGTCTATACCCTGTCCGAGCCGACCGCCCTGATGGTGCTGCTGCACGTGACGGCGCGGCGGGGTCCCTCGGCGGGCACCGCCGTCGCCCTGCCGCTGCTCATGACCGCCCTCATCCTGCGTCCGTTGGTGATCAAGGTCGACGAGGCCAGCAGCATCGTCGCGCTCATCCTGACGCTGGTGGCCAGCGGCGCCCTGGCCTCCGGCCTCACCGTCCGTCTGGTCGTCGCCTCCCGCCGACAGCGCGAGGAGCAGATCAGATTCGAACAGCGCCTCGGGTTCGCCCGTGACCTGCACGACTTCGTCGCCCACCACATATCGGGCATCGTGGTCCAGGCGCAGGGCGCCCGTGCCATCGCGGCCAGGAACCCCCAGGCAGTGGGCGACGCCCTCGAACTCATCGAGACCACCGGAGCCGAGGCGCTGACCGCGATGCGCAAGATGGTCGGAGCCCTGCGCGAGGACACCGTCCCGAACACACGGGCGCCGGGCACGGACGCCGTCCGCGCCCTCGTCGCCGACTGCCGACTGCCCGGGGCCCGGGTCGGCCTCACCGAGACCGGCCCGGTCGACAGCCTCCCTGCGGACGCCGCCCACCTTGTGGAACGCGTGGTCATGGAGGCACTGACGAACATCCGCAAGCACGCCCACGGCTGCACCACCGCGCAGGTGCACCTGGACGTCCTCCGCCGCCGGTTGACCGCCCGGATTACCAATGACGGACACCACCGCCCGTCCGACGGCACCGGCTACGGATTGCGCGGCCTGCGCGAGGTCATCGACGCCGCTGGGGGCACATTGTCCGCAGGACCCGGCCCCGAGACCGGCTGGCGCGTTGAACTCGAACTCCCCCTCCCCCTGCGGCAGGTGTCCCGATGACCGTCCGTGTCCTTCTCGCGGACGACCAGACGATCGTCCGCACCGGCATGGCCATGATCCTGGCGGCCGAGGACGACATCGAGGTCGTCGCTCAGGCCGCGGACGGAGTCGCCGCGATCCAGCAGGTCGAGCGGCACCGCCCCGACGTCGTCCTCATGGACATTCGCATGCCGCGGCTGAACGGCATCGAGGCGTTGCGGCACCTGCGCCGTCCCGGAGCCGCGCACACCCCGAGGGTCGTCATGGTGACGACCTTCGACGACGACGAGTACGTCCACCAGGCCCTGCGCGACGGTGCCTGCGGCTTCCTCCTCAAGGACGCGGGCCCTCGCCTGCTGGCCGAGGCCGTCCGCTCCGCCGCCTCCGGCGAGGCCCTCATCAGCCCCTCCATCACCGTCCGCCTGCTCCAGCAGTTCGCCCGCCCCGCCGCTGCCGTCCCGGCCCGTCCCTCACCCCTGTCCCAGCGCGAGAACGAGGTCGCCACCCTCGTCTCCCGCGGGCACACCAACATGGAGATCGCCGCCGCCCTGCACATCAGTGCGGGCACGGTGAAGACCCATCTCACCAACATCCAGAGCAAACTCTGTGTCCGCAACCGCGTCGAGATAGCGGCCTGGGTCTGGGAGTCGGGACTCGCCCGCTGACCGGCCCGCGAGCGGACGGCCTGACCCGCTGGCGGGATCCGGTCGTGCGGCGCCGTAACCGCATCGTCCTCGACCGGGACAACGCCTGGCGCCTCGACACCGGCGGATCGGATCACCTCGACCGCGAGGTGATCGACGTCTCCGTCCGCTTTGCGGCACGGGTCCCTGTCCGGCCGGTGCGACTGATCGCTGAAGGATGCGGTCTGTCATGGGCCGAGGTCGAGGGACTGATCACGGAGGGGAGACTCGTCTCGGCGGTCCGGCTGAGCGGCAGGCTCTCCGGCGACTTCACCTTCACGCTGAAGCGCTGAGCCTTCCTCGGGACCGGGGCCTGTCCGGCGAGATCCGCCGGGCAGACCCCGCGATCCCCCGCCGGGGAGCGCGGACGCCGTGCATTACCCCAGGAGTAATCGACCCGCCCCCTCCACGGACGGGATCGTGGTGGCGACGGTTCCGGGCCGGTGCACTCCGGTCCGGAACCCGTCGCCCAGGCCGCGTCCCTACCTCGACGGAGGGTGATTCCTCATGTCCGCCACCCAGCCCACCACGCTCACCGCCCTTGCCCGCACCGCCGAGCCGCACACCGCGCTGCGCCGCTTCCTCGCCTTGGACGCCGTGGTCACCGGCGCCAACGGCCTGGCCTACCTCGCCGCCTCCGGCCCGCTCGGCCGTCTCCTCGGCGTCGACCCGGGCCTGCTGCTCGCCCTCGGCGCGTTCCTCGCGGCGTACGCGGCCGGCGTCGGCCTGCTCGCCTCCCGTGCCCGCCCGGCCGCCCTGCCCGTGCGCGTGGTGATCGAGGCCAACCTCGCCTGGGCGGGTGTCAGTTGCCTTGCTCTCGCCCTCTGGCTGTCGCCGACCGCGGCGGGCGCCGTGTGGACGGTGCTGCAGGCGCTGACGGTGGCCGGCTTCGCGGCGCTCCAGCACCTGGCGCTGAAGGCCCGACAGCACTGACGTACGTCAACCCACCAGTCCACGCAGGTACTCGACCGTCGTCGGGACGGTGTCCCGTGTCGCGTCATGACGGTCTTGGTCATCGGCGGGAGCGGCTTCCTGGGCACTGAGTCGATCCGGCAGCCGGCAAGGGCCGGGCACGCAACGGTCGCGACCTACGCGACCAGGCCCGGTACCGCTTCCCACGCCGCGTGGTACCCACTTGACCTGCGGGATCCAGGACGCATGGATGCCGTCATGGCCGAAGTCGGCACGGATCTCGTCGTCGACGCATCGAGCGGCAACGCCGACCGGGCGGTGACGGCTCAGGGGCCCGTCCGGCTGGCGATGGCGGCGGCGAAGTACGGAAGCCGCCTGGTCCACGTGTCCAGCGACGCGGTGTTCTCCGGCGCCCGAGTCCATTACGGCGAGTCGTGCCTGCCTGACCCCGTCACCCCATATGGGGCGGCGAAGGCGGCAGCGGAGACCGGGATCCTCCTCGTGCATCCGCAGGCCGCCGTCGCCCGCACGTCGCTGATCATCGGCGATGGGGGTTCCGTGCATGAGCGCGTCGTGCATGAACTGGCCGCCGGTACCCGCGACGGCGCCCTGTTCACCGATGGCATCCGCTGCCCGGCGCACGTCGCCGACCTGGCCGCCGCCCTCCTGGAACTGGCGTGCGGCGACGCGGCCGGCGTCCGCCGTCTCGCAGGACCCGCCCCTGTGAGCCGTCACGAGCTCGGCATCCTCATCGTCAGGCGTGACGGCCTGGATGCCTCCCGGTTGCCCACGGGCCTGCGGGCCCACAGCACACTTCCCGGCGCCCTCGACGTACGCCTCGACAGCCGGGCCACCCAGCGGAATCTACGCACTACGCTGCGCGGTGCCCGCCAGTTCTGTACCACACCAGCGTGAGCACCCAGCCCGGCACCGAGCTGCGGGCTCGGGCCGGGGCGCAGGTGGAGGTGGAGGTGGCCGGGCAAGCTGGACGCGTGGACCGCGCACTTCTCGGTCGGTTCGCCGGTCGACTTCCGCGCCGACCTCGAACCGCCCGTCCTCCCCGACGAGGTCGGCACCTATGTGGCCACGGTCCCCACCCGCGTCCGGTACGAGCCGGGCGGGTCGCTGTGGCCCATGGCCCGGACCGTCAGCCAGGACCTGGTGCGGCGCCGGAAGCGGCAGGACCACCTGGCCACGATCAGCCTGCCGCGCGTGGCGGGTCCCGAATCGCCGCTGGCGGACGGCGAGTCGTTCATGCGGTTCATGGACGAGGAAGGGCCGATCAACCTGTGCCTGTCCAACGTCGGCCGCTACGACTTCCCCGAACAGGCCGGCTCCTGGCGGATCAACGGCGCCCAGTTCCTCACGGGCGTCTCGGTGATGGGTGCCGTCGTAGCGACGGCGACCACCGTTCACGGCCGGCTCGCGTGGAACTTCGGCTATGTCGAGGGCCTGGTTCCGCAGTCACGCGCGCGGCGCATCGCCGACGACTCCGTACGCATCGTGCTGTCCGCCCTCGCCAAGTGACCGGCCAGACCGGACACACGCCGGTCGCGGCGAACCCCGTGGTCCCCTCCCGCCCCTCCCTCTGAAAGGTTCCGTTCCGAGGACCAGTGCCCCCCGACCGCACACCGATACGACGCCGTGTCCTGCCCGCCGGCGAGAGCGGTTCGCTGTGGGAGGCCCGGCCCTCGTGCGGAATCTTCGAGTTCCGCGGCACACGTCTGCGGCTCATGGTGGAAGACCCCTCGGAGGTCCTGTTCCCGACCGACTGCGGACTGAGCCTGCTCAGCGCGCTCAACGGCACCGGCGCTCCCGTACTGGAGGGCGTCGACGCCCTGGACATCGGCGCCGGTTCCGGTCTCTACAGCGTTGCCCTGCTCGCGGCCGGTGCCGAGCGGGTGACCTCCCTGGACATCAACCCCGCCTCCGTCGCCCAGACCGTGGCCAACGTGAGGGCCAACGGGCTCGACGGCTCACGGCTGACGTGTGTCACGTCGCCGCTGGAGGAGTACGCGCCGGACGAGCGGTTCGACCTGGTGATCATCAACCCGCCGCACCGCCCAGAGCGCGGGTTATCCGCAGGGCCCGAGCCAGCCGGGGCCGACCAGGTCGGTGCGCCGCCCCCGCATGAGGAATACATGACATAAACGACGAAAGTGGCGAAATATCCACAGGGCGTGCAAAGTGGATCAGGCTTGGCGAGAACAGTCCGCTCGATGAAGAGCGTCCGCCTCGCACCGGCCAGGCTCGACGTGCTGTGCTCGGTTCAGGGCACCAGGAGCCACCCCCCTCTCGCCACAGGCAGCACCCGCCACGTTGTGCCGAGCGACAGCGCGACGGACGCCGGTACGGGGCCGGTGAAAGGCCCACCTGGCATCCGACCCACGACCTCATCCGTGCATCGAAAGCCGCTCCACCGGCAGTCGGGCCCGATGTGCGCCCGGGTCCCCCACGAAGGGAATTCCGCTGATGAACTCACGCAGCAGGAAAACAGCAGCCGCTACCGCCAGCGCCTGTGCACTGTCCCTAGCCATAGCCGTTCCCGCCTCCGCGGAAGGTACGGCGCAGGAGAACGGAAAGGCGTCCGTGTCCGTCTTCCATGGTGTTCCGGGCCTCACCGTCGACGTGTACGCCAACGGGAACGAACTGATCCCCGACTTCAAGCCCGGCACCGTGACCGAGTCCCAGCCACTGGACGCGGGCACCTACGACATCGAGATCTTCGCCGACGGCGAGGGCCCCGACGGCAAACCCG
This sequence comes from Streptomyces sp. NPDC048734, assembly GCF_043198675.1. Taxonomy (NCBI): domain Bacteria; kingdom Bacillati; phylum Actinomycetota; class Actinomycetes; order Kitasatosporales; family Streptomycetaceae; genus Streptomyces; species Streptomyces sp. NPDC048734. The sequence goes on from NZ_JBICUZ010000006.1 coordinate 95,435, forward strand.
CCATCCAGAAGAGCGTCGACGTCCCGGCCGGGGCGAACGCCACGCTCGCGGCCCACCTCGACGCGAAGGGCAACCCCACGCTCACCGCGTTCGTCAACGACACCGCCAAGGTCCCGGCCGGTCAGTCGCGGCTGACCGTCCGGCACGTGGCCGCGGCACCCGCCGTGGACGTCCGCGCGGACGGCAAGCCGATCATCGAGGGTCTGACCAATCCGAACGAGAAGTCGCTCGAGGTGCCCGCCGGCACGGTCAGCGCCGATGTCGTCCTGGCCGGGACCAGCACCGTGGCCATCGGCCCCGCCGACCTCGACCTGGCCGAGGGCAGGAGCACGGTCGTCTACGCCTGGGGCAGCGCCGAGGACAAGAACCTCGCGCTGGCGACACAGACGATCAGCGGCACGGACTCCGCGCCGAACGGGGTGAACGCCGGTGAGAGCGGCGCGATGGCCGCCGACAACGACTCCGCCACCGCCTGGCTCGCCTGGGGCACCGCGGGCGCCGTCGCGGTCGCCGGTCTGCTGGCCGCCCGTCGCCTGCACAGCCGGAGAGACTGACGGCCTGTCCATGCGTTCCTCGCGCAGGGGCGGGCGATCCTCCGCGGCGGCCGTAGCGGCCGCCGCGGTCGTCGCCGTCGTCATGGCGGCGCTGCTGGTCTGGTCGCTGTGGCCGTCCGGAGACTCGGTGCCGTCGGACTTCGGGTCCCGGCCGCGGGCCCAGGAACCCACGGCCGGGCACGCGTCCGGGACCTACGACGGCGGACCGGGTAAGGCGGAGGACGCGTCCGGCCCCGCGCCCGAGCCGACGGCGCTGCGCGTCCCACGGGTCTCCCTGGACGCCCACGTCCTGGGCGTCGGCGTCGAGGACGACGGCACCGTGGAGATCCCCGGCGACGCCGGACAGGCCGGCTGGTACCGATACGGCCCCGCGCCGGGCGCGCGGGCCGGATCCGCCGTCCTCATCGGCCATGTGGACGACCGCACCGGCCGCCTGGGCGCCTTCGCCAAGCTGTACGAGGTCCGCAAGGGGGACGCCGTCACCATCGCTCGCCGAGACGCGCCCCCCGTGCGGTACGAGGTGGCAGCACGCGAGGTGGTCGACAGGGACAACCTCCCCAAGGAGGTGTTCCGGCGTCACGGACGGCCGGTCCTCACCCTGGTCACCTGCGCCCCCCCGTACGACCGCGAACACGGCGGTTACCAGCGGAACCTGCTGGTATACGCCCTCCCCGTCCAGGAGCCGGAACCCACCCGCGACTCACCAGCCCAGAGCTAGTGACCTGAGTCGGAGATTCGTCGGCAGTAGGCGGCTACTTTGTCGAGGATCTCGTCGGTGGTCTTCGTCCAGACGACCAGACGAACGGTCTGGGGTGCTCGTTCCAGTCGGCCAGCCAGGAACGGATGTCGCGTTCGAGGGCCTGGACGGAGCGGTGGACGCCTCGCTTGAGTTTCTTCTGTGTGAGCTCGGCGAACCACCGTTCCACCAGGTTCGGCCAGGACGAACTCGTCGGCGTGAAGTGCAGGTGGAAACGCGGATGCGCCACCAGCCACTGCTTGACGGCGGGCGTCTTGTGGGTGACGTAGTTGTCCAGGATCAGATGGACCTCGAGCTCGGCGGGCACCTCCCTGTCCAGCCTGGCCAGGAACTTCTTGAACTCCACGGCCCGATGCCTGCGGTGCACAGAGCCGATCACTTTGCCGGTGGCGACCTCCAGGGCCGCGAACAGAGTGGTGGTGCCGGCCCTGACGTAGTCGTGACTGCGACGCTCGGGAACCCCGGGCATCATCGGCAACACCGGCTGGGACCGGTCCAGGGCCGGCACCTGAGACTTCTCGTCCACGCACAAGACCAGGGCCTTCTCCGGCGGGTCGAGATACAGGCCGACGACGTCACGGACCTTGTCGATGAACAACGGGTCCGTGGACAGCTTGAACGTCTGCGAGCGGTGCGGGGCCAACGCGAACGCCCGCCAGATCCGCGAGATCGCCGACTGCGACATGCCGGTGGCCGCCGCCATCGACCTCGTCGACCAGTGGGTGGCGCTCTTCGGCCTCTCCTCCAGCGTCTTGACGATGACCCGCTCGACGTCCGCGTCGGTGATCTTCCGCGGGACACCGGGCCGCGGCTCGTCGGACAGGCCGTCCAGGCCACGTTCGATGAAACGCCGCCGCCAGGTGCGGTAGATGGTCGCGGTCTTCTCGTAGCGGGTTTGATTGAGTTCGTCGCCGAGGTCGATCTTGAGTATGGCCCCCGGTTCGACTCCAGGCGCTTTGCCTGCCTCCATAAGAGGATGCGTCCGCGCTCAATCGCTCCGTCCAGGCGTCGTATGTAGGTCGGCTCCACGCCGTCCATGTGCAGCATCCGGCCGTCGCCTGCTCGGCGGGCGAGGATCTGGGGTGGTTCCACAATCTGGTCGACACTCACGCCAACTCCTTCTTTTTGAGGGGAGTTGGAGGTCTAGGCCTCCGCGACCACGGGTGTGCCGGCCAGTTCCACGCCTGCTTGGCTAAGTTCGTCGCGGGCTTGCTGGATCGTGTCGTGGTGCACGCCGGTGGTCAGGTCAAGCAGGACTCGCGTGGTGAATCCAGCTGCGGCGGCGTCCAGGGCGGTGGCTTTCACGCAGTGGTCGGTGGCGATGCCAACGACGTCCACGGTGGTGATGCCGTGCTCATGCAGCCACGTGGTCATCGTCGTCCCGTTTTCGTCAGCGCCTTCGAAACCGCTGTAGGCGGCCTCGTAGGCCCCCTTGTAGAAGACGGCGTCGATGGCCCCGGCGTGTACGGCGGGGAGAAAGTCCGGGTGGAAGTCGGAGCCTTGCGTGCCGGCCACGCAGTGCACTGGCCAGGAGGTCTTGAAGTCGGGGGTGTCGGAGAAATGGTCCCCGGGGTCGATGTGGTGGTCGCGGGTCGCCACGACGTGCTGATACCCGGCCTCCGCCGCGCGTCCGACCAGGTCGCGGACTTTCACGGCGACCTCGGCTCCGCCTGCCACGGGGACACTGCCGCCTTCGCAGAAGTCGTTCTGCACGTCCACCACGATCAGTGCTCGTCCCATGTTTTTGCCCTTCGGTTCGGCCTTCAGGTCGTTCACGGATCTAATGCTCGCCCTGGACCTCCAGCTTCGTCGCCTTGCAGACGTACGCGAAGGCGGTGTCCAGGAGGTGGCGCAGGCGGGCCGGTGTCGGTGCGACTGCGGTGGCGATGAGGGCCTGGGGGTCTGAGAGGGGGACCAGTACCGCCTGTCCCTCGGCCGGGTCGTCGCCGATGACATGCGGCTCCTGGGGCGCGTCCAGCCTCGGGTCGACCAGGAGGAGTTGTCCGGTGGCGCGGTGGGTTCCAAGGACGGCGGGGCCGTCCCATGCCGGTGCCGGGTCGCCGTAGGCGGTGTGCTGGTCGAGGAGCGCTCGTCCGCCGCGGTGTACGGCCAGGCGGGTGGTGAGGTGGCCCGGCGCCTCGCCCGAGCGGCCCAGGAGCTGTTCCTCCCGCATCAGAAGGCGGGAGGTGGCAGCGAGGTCTACGGTGAACGTCTGGTGCAGGGTGCTGCCCCGGGTACTGATCAAGGGCTCGGGCAGCCAGTGCAGGAACGCGTCGTCGTCCACCCTGATCCGTACGTCGTACGTGGCCGGGGCGGTGGTGGGGCCGCGCAGGGCGATGGTGGCGGCTGCGCTGGTCACCTCCAGCCGGGTGCGTGTCTCGGCGGTGATGTCGAGGGTGAGCCGGTCTCCGCCGAGCGGCGCGCTCATCGCGCCGAGTACACAGACACGCGCCTGTTCCCCGTGGGCCCTTAGCCGGCGCAGGTGGAAGGGGCCGTCGCTGTGCAGGAGCGGAACCGTCGTGGTGCGGCCGTTGTGGGTGGCCCGGATCCGGGCGGTGGCGGCGACGCCGGACGGGTGCGCCGGGGCGGGTTCGGCGGAGCGCCGGCCGTGTGGCCCACCGTCGGTTCGGAAAGGTTCGCCGGTCCGCGCCGGGGTCAGGACCGACGTCTTCTTCGCGGTGGTGGCGTTCACCGGGTGGACCCGGTGGCGTGCCAGGCGGCGAGGCAGCCGTTGACCCAGTCGGCGACCGGTTGGACGCCGTCGGGCGTGGTGAGGCTGGTGAAGGCGTAGGGCAGGTCCTTGCGCTGCTTGCGGGTGTCGGCCCTCATGGTGTCCAGGTCGACGCCGACGTGGGGGGCGAGGTCGGTCTTGTTGACGACGAGGAGGTCGGCGGTGGTGATGCCTGGGCCGCCCTTGCGGGGGATGTCGTCGCCGCTGGCCACGTCGATGACGAAGACCTGGGTGTCGACGAGTCCGCGGGAGAAGGTCGCGGTGAGGTTGTCGCCGCCGGACTCGATGAGAATCAGGTCGAGCGGGTGCAGGGTCTGTTCGAGGTGCTCGACCGCTTCGAGGTTGGCGGAGATGTCGTCGCGGATGGCGGTGTGCGGGCAGGCTCCGGTCTCCACGGCGGTGATCCGCTCCGGTGGCAGGACGGCCTCGCGGCGGAGGAAGGCGGCGTCCTCCTGGGTGTAGATGTCGTTGGTGACCACGGCGAGGGAGAGCCGGTCACGCAGGGTGCGGCACAGTGCGGCGACGATCGCGGTCTTGCCCGATCCGACGGGCCCGCCGAAGCCGATGCGCAGGGCGCGGCGGCTGCCGTCGGCGAGTAGGGGCTCGGCGCTGTGGGTGTGGCGGTGCGGCATGGTAACGGGGTGGTCGAGATGCACAGGGATGCTCCAGGCAGTGGTCAGGCTGGTCAGGCTGGTCAGGAAGCGAAGAGCCGGACGCTCCAGGCGGCGTGCTGCTCGCCGGTGATGTCCAGCAGGGGAGCCGAGGCGGCGGGCAGGACGCTGACGCCCTCGGCAGTGACGCGGCGCGCCGCGTCGGCCGCGGCGTCGGCGACGGTGTCGAGTTCGCCGGCGAGCCGCGCCAGGACGGCGGTGGCGTCGAACGGGTCCAGGCTCAGCAGGCGCACCGCGGCGGTCGCCGGACCGCCCACGCTCTCGTAGGCGGCGGCTTGGGCGGCGTCGAGCGGGGTGAGTCCGGCGGCGCGTGCGGTGACGCCGAGCACGACCGGCTGGTGGGCGCCCTGGGGCCGGTGCCGGGCGAGGAGGTCGAGGTCGGCGCTGGGCCAGGTGGCCCGGGCCGCACGCATCAGTTGCCGGCCCAGACGGCGGGCGATGCGGCGCAGCGACGGTACCGGGGTGCGGGTGTCGGCGGCCTCGTCCAGGGCGAGGGCGTCGTACCCTCCGGCAGCCGCTGCGGCTAGGCCGGCCGCGACCAGACCGGCGGTGTGCAACCGCCCCCGGCAGAACGCCTCCAGACTCGCGATGTCGTGGACCCGGCCGGAGACGACGGCGGCCTCCATCCCGCCGGAGTGGGCGTGCCCGCCGGCGGGGAAGCGGCCGTCGGCCAGGAGGAGCAGGGCAGTGCGGCTCATGGGGTGGCGGGACCGCCTTTCGCGAAGAGGTGCCGGGGCCGGCCGCGCGGGCGCGCCCCGGACCCGGCCGAGATGGTCAGAACAGGAAGTAGCGCTGCGCCAGAGGCAGCTCGGTGGCGTAGTTGCGTCCGACTTCCTGTCCGTCGACCGTGGTGCGGACGTCGGAGGTGGTGGCGCCGCCGATGGTGACGTCGAAGGTGTCAGGGTCGATGTCGATGTCCGGCACTCCGTCGTTGTGGACCATGTCGGCCTTGGTGACCCCCCGGGTGGAGCGGATCGCACGCAGGGGCTTGAGCAGCCCGGTCCGGGGGAGGTCGCCGTCGAGGGCGGCCTCGGCAACGAAGTTGAGGGAGTTCGACGCCGGGGCGCGGCCCTTGAAGCCCCAGACGGGGCGCGGCAGGTAGGGCTGCGGGGTGGGGATGGAGGCGTTGGCGTCACCGATCTGGGCGTAGGCGATCTGACCACCCTTGATGACCATGTGCGGCTTGACGCCGAAGAACTTCGGCTCCCACAGGACCAGGTCGGCGAGTTTCCCGGCCTCGACGGAGCCGACCTCGTGGTCGATGCCATGAGTGATGGCGGGGTTGATGGTGTACTTGGCGATGTAGCGCCGGGCGCGGAAGTTGTCCGCGTCGGCGTCGTCCTCGCGCAGGTGGCCGTAGCGGGACTTCATGACGTGCGCGGTCTGCCAGGTCCGCATGATCATCTCGCCGATGCGTCCCATGGCCTGGGCATCGGAGGACATCATCGAGATGGCCCCCATGTCGTGCAGCAGGTCCTCGGCGGCCATGGTGGAGGGCCGGATCCGGGAGTCGGCGAACTTCATGTCCGCCTCGACCTCCGGGTTGAGGTGGTGGCAGACGATCATCATGTCGACGTGTTCCTTCACCGTGTTGACCGTGAAGGGCCGGGTGGGGTTGGTCGACGCGGGCAGCACGTTCGGCTTGCTCGCGAGGCTGATCATGTCGGGGGCGTGACCGCCGCCGGCGCCCTCGATGTGGAAGATGTGCAGGCCGCGGTAGTCGGCGGTGTCCTTGGTCCGGCGGTTCTTCTTGGTCGCGGCGAAGGTGTGGTGCACGAAGCCGGACTCGTTCAGGGAGTCGGCGTGCAGGGCAACCTGGACCCCGGTCTCCTCGCACACGTTCAGGGCCGCGTCGATCACGGCCGGGGTCGCGCCCCAGTCCTCGTGGATCTTGAAGCCGAGGGCGCCGGCCACGACCTGGTCGTGCAGCGCCTTCTCGGAGACGGTGCTGCCCTTGGCGAGCAGGCCGATGTTGACCGGGAAGGCGTCGAGCGCCTCGAACATCCGCTGGATGTGCCACTTGCCGGGCGTCACGGTGGTGGCCGTACTGCCCTCGGCGGGCCCGGTGCCGCCGCCGATCAACGTCGTCACCCCTGAGGCAACCGCTTCGTGGATCTGCTCCGGGCACAGGAAATGCACATGGGTGTCCACGCCACCCGCGGTCAGGATGCGGCCCTGGCCGGAGATCACCTCCGTCTCGGGTCCCACGACGAAGGCCGACGCGCGTGGGTCGCGGTTGGCCGGCGGCGTCATGGTCTCGGGGTTGTACGCCTTGCCGATGGCCCGGATGCGGCCGTCGCGCAGCCCGACGTCGGCTTTGACCACGCCCCAGTGGTCCAGGACCAGCGCACCGGTGATCACGGTGTCCACCGGCTCGCGGGGGTCATCGCGGGGGATGTGCGACTGGCCCATCGACTCACGGATCACCTTGCCGCCACCGAAGACCATTTCATCGCCGCTGCGCCCCGGGCCGCCGCACCAGTCGGCGTCGATGCGCAGGACGAGGTTGGTGTCGGCGAGCCGGACCCGGTCGCCGGCAGTCGGCCCGTACAGGTCGGCGTAGCGGGAACGCAACAGCGGGTCCCAGGGCTTGTCCTTCTCAGTCTCAGTCCTGTCCGGCATCGAGGTGCTTCTCCTCTTCGCTCTTGTCGGCCTGGAGCCCGTGGACGATCCGCTCGCCGGCGATCGGCACCAGCATCACGGTGCGCGCGTCGCCGGGCTCGAACCGCTCGGAGGTACCTGACGGAATGTGCAGCCGCATCCCATGGGCCGCCTCACGGGGGAAGTCCAGTCCTTCGTTGGCCTCGGCGAAATGAAAGTGGGATCCCACCTGGATCGGGCGGTCCTTGGGGTTGCGCACAACCAGCGCCACCGGCGTCGCGCCCTTGTTGAACGCCACCCGGTGCTCGTCCTCGTCCGGCAGCAGCTCCCGCTTGCCGGGATGGACGTCCACCTCTGTGGACGCCTCGTCGAACGGATTGTGGATGGTCACCAGCTTCGTGCCGTCCGGGAACGTCGCCTCGACTTGGACGTTGTCGATCATCTCCGGCACGCCGTCCATGACCTCGCTGCGCCGCAGCACATGGCGCCCGGACTCCATCACCGCGTCGACCGTCGCCCCGCCCCGCGCCTCCTCATAGACATGCGCCGTCAACAACGCCATGACCTCGGGATAGTTCAGCAGCAGACCGCGCTCACGCCGCCGCTGGGCGACGTCGGCCGCCACGTGGATCAACAGACGTTCCTGCTCATGTGGAGTCAGATGCACGCCGGTCCCCCTTCTCCTGTTCCGTCGCTTCGCCCGCGCGGCAAGCACCACGAAGCGGAAAGAGAGGCGCCGCCCGTTGTGCCTGCCGCAGACCGATCCTGAGAGAGGGAGGGAACCAATGGACAGTGAAACGGTCTGGTCGGCCCGGATGGAGTGAAACGGGATCAAAAGGCGTGTGCGGGGCGCAATACCCGCGTGCGGGGCGGAGAGGCATCGGCGGCTTCCGCCAGTACACCCCAGGGTCTTCCGCTCGGCGGGAGCAGACGGGAAAGGACGGTGGGAGCGACCTGCTGTCGGGCGTTGCCCCTTGATCCTGGAGACACGAGACACGAGACACTGGATCCTGAGGATCTGAGAACGGACATCTCGTGGTCATGAAGCACTATCCGCCGGAGTTCAAGGCGGAGACGGTCGCGCTGTGCCATTCACGGCCCGAGGCGACGATCCGGTAGGGCGCTGCCGATCTGGGCATCAACCCCGAAACTCTGCGGAACTGGGTCCGGGCGGCCGGGGCGAGCCGGCCCCGGGGACGCCGCGCGGAAACACCCGCCGAGCCGTCCACGCCTTGGGAGGCGGAGAACGCCGCCCTGCGCAAGAAGGTCCGCGAGGTGCAGGAGGAACGCGAGATCCTGCGGAAGACCGCGAAGTGTTTCGCCGGGGAGACGCGCTGGTGAACCGCTTCCAGTGCGTCGCCGACCACCAGCGCCGCTACGGCGTGAAGCGGCTGTGCACCATCCTCGGCCTCGCCCGCTCGAGCTTCTACTTACTGGCGCAGGACAGCGGCCGTGAGGGCGGCCCGCCAGGACGCCGACGCGCGGCTCGCTGCCCGGATACGCACGCTTCACCGGGCCTCGGACGGCATCTACGGCGTCCCCAGGATCACCGCCGCGCTCCGGGAGAACGGCGAGGTGGTGAATCACAAGCGCGTCGCCCGGATCATGCGGATGATCGGGCCGGCCGGACTCCGCCTGCTCCGCAGGCACCGCACCACCGTCCCCGGCCCGGCCGCGACGAAGGCCCCGGGCCTGATCGGCCGCGACTTCACCGCGGGCCAGGCGAACACCAGGTACGTCGGCGACATCACCTTGAAACTTCCCCTGGCCGACGGGAAGTTCCGTTACCTTGCGACCGTGATCGACCTCGCCTCGCGGCGCCTGGCGGGGTGGGCGGTCGCCGACCACATGCGGGCCGACCTCGTCATCGACGCCCTGCATGCGGCCGAACGGACCCGCGGCAGCCTCGCCGGCGCCGTTTTCCACAGCGATCACGGGGCCAGCTTGACCTCTTCCGCTGGCTGCACCGCTACAACACCATCCGACGCCACTCCCGCCTCGGCCACCACAGCCCGATCACCTATGAACGGGCGCTCCAGACAACATCAACTACGCTGACCGAAGCCGCATAACCCGCGTTCAGGATCAAAGGTCAAAGCCCCTGGCTGCGCGGCCCCTGATCCTGTGCACGCCCGGCACGAGAGCGGGCGCTTCGCCCGGCGGGCGGCAAAGCCCGCACGGACGGCGCTCACCGGACGCAGTATGCGCGATCCCTCGGGCAGGTCTGCGAGATCAGGCCAGGTTGATGTTCTCGGCCTGCGGACCCTTCTGGCCCTGGGTGACGTCGAACGTCACGGCCTGGCCTTCCTGGAGCTCACGAAATCCCGTGGAGTTGATCGCGGAGTAGTGCGCGAAGACATCCGGGCCGCCACCGTCCTGGGCGATGAAACCGAAGCCCTTCTCGGCGTTGAACCACTTCACAGTTCCCGTTGCCATGTCTGATGCCTTCCAGTCGATGAACGCCTCCCACTCCATGTGGAAGGCAGAGGTAATCGCCCTGGTCCCTGCGGCACAGCACAGCACAACGTCCACGCCGGAGGCGTGGGCAAGGGGGAATTCCGAACCACGACAGCTGACGCAGACGCTACACGCCCACACGCCGCGTGACCACAGGAAACGATCACATCGCACGGCAGACCATGCGTGCGGTGCCCGCCGACGCAGGCGGGCACGCTCCTCTCACGCTGCTGCGGTCGGGTTCGCCGATTCTGCGGCGCGGCGATATTCGGCGTTGAGGCGCTGGGCTTCCTCGAGCTGGTCTTCGAGGATGATGATGCGACAGGCGGCCTCGATGGGAGTGCCGTGGTCGACGAGTTCGCGGGCGGCGATGCGCAGCTGGTAGCGGGAGTAACGGCGGTGTCCGCCTGTGGAACGCAGCGGGGTGATGAGGCGGGCTTCGCCGATGGCGCGGAGGAAGCTCTGTGCGGTGCCGAGCATCTCGGCGGCCCGGCCCATGGTATAGGCGGGGTAGTCGTCGTCATCGAGACGGCCGAACGAGTCGTCTGCTGTCATTGCACCTCTCTGTGGAACGCGTGAAGGGGCCCTGGCACCGCACTGGCACCAGGGCCCCGAAGGAACTGCCACACCATCCGCCGGCCGTGATACTGCACCGGCCCTCTGTTTCCGCAGACCCGACCGAGATGCTGTCGGGAGCGCGGGGATCGCGGTTGCCTGACCGAAGACCACCTCATTATCGATGTCCTGCGGTACCCGGGTCCAAGACTTCCCTCCGGGCGATCCTGATGGCGCTCGGCTCCTCCGTTCTTCCCTCTTGATCAGCTATTCACCAACGGGAACTGCGCACTACTGGTACTGCGAACCACTGGCGGCCTCGAACAGCGCCACTCTTCGGCAACCGGCCCCGTCGCCCGTCCTACGACCGCTCTGGCTTCGGGACTCCACCACACCGTCCTGCGAACCGCAACTGCGTACTGTTGCCCGGCAGTTCATCTCTGCCGGGCCTTGCTCGATCTCGGCTACGAGAGAAACCATAACCACACCACCGACGAATGTCTACTTCGGTCGGCACAGATTTCCGCATGCTCGAAGATGAGGTAGTCCGTCTCGGCCAGTCTGCCTCGACCGGCCCATGGATGGTTCAAGCAGCTTCGGGCTCAGCCCGGCGCGCAGGGATCCCCCGCCGCGCGGCATGTCGGGCTGAGCGTGACGTCGCCGACTGCGCCGCGCCCACCGTCGGCGGGCACCGGCCAACGCTGCGTCTCGTGGAGAACTCCACCGGCCGGGGCGGACGTTTCCAGCCGTGACGCCCCCTAGATCGGCCGTTGACGAGCGTGGCAGGGGGCCCTGCGCCGCCCTCGACGATCCCGGAATGAGCGTCTTCCTTGCCCGGGAGCGTCACCGCTCAGGCAGCCGGATGGCCGGCGAACACGGTCCGCCTCATGTCGCAGCCTGGCGAGTTGCTGGTTGACTTTGCCGCCTTGGTGGAGTCCGGCCAGAGCAACCGGATGTCCCTGACCGTGGCCACCGGTGGCAATGTCATCACCGGTCGGCTGGCTGCCGAAGCAGTGTGGAGGCAGAGGGGGTCGGATGTGCTGAGGAATTCCGCCTACCTGGGTGAGTTCGCCCGCCGTCTTCGGCGCCCCCGTGAAGGAGGACGGGCCGCCCACGCGTCCGTACTTCCATGTCGCCCGGATCCTTGCAGGGCAACGACGACGGGAACCCGCTGCACGCAGTGTGGGGGCGCCCCGCGGGCCGGGGGGGGCCCCCCCGGGGGGGGGGGGCCGGGGGGGGGGGGGTTTACCGGGCCGGCCGGGGCGGGGGGGGCGCGCCGCGCGGGGGCGGGGGGGCGCGGGGGGGGGCCGCCC
>NZ_JBICUZ010000006.1:107083-336303 GCF_043198675.1 Streptomyces sp. NPDC048734
GCCCCGTGTGAGAGCCCGCGCCCGCCTCCGGGCGTTTTTTGGCTTGCCCCCCGTACCGGGCCCCGCCCCCCCCCCCCCCCGCCCCGCGGGGGGGGGGGGGCCCCCCCGCGGCGCCGGGGCCCCCCCCACACTGCTGGTCAGGCGACGGCTCGTGCCTGTTTACCCGGTCAGACCGTGACGGGGGTGCCGAGCATCGCGGAAGCGTGCTGCATCGGGCTGGGAATGCCCAGGGGCGCTGGCTTGGGAACGGCGCGGCAGGTGAAGCCGAGCTGGGCCATGGCCCGCAGGACTTCGGCGGCGCTGAAGTCACGGCGGTCCTGGCGCGTGATGACCTGGCCGACCTGCTTGAGGGGGTAGTGGCGGCGGCCGATGATCACCGATTCGCCGGTGGCCGGTTCGGGCTTGATGCCCTTCATCGATTCCAGCACGCCGCCCTTGGTGAGCTCGAAGGGGAAGCGGGCGATGACGCAGCGCATGTGGCCTCACAGGGAGAAGGGAAGAACGATCCGACCGGGGGCGAGGTGTTTCAGCGGGAGAGGGCGAGGATGCCCAGGGCGCTGCCTTGCTCGTCGACTACCGGCAGGACACCGAGCCGACGGGTGCGCATCGCGTGCTCGGCCTCGGCCATCGTGGTCACGGGTGAGGCGAACGAGCCGTGGTCGCCGAGGATGTCGCGCAGGCGGACACGGTCCGTGTAGTCGGAGCTGTCACGGACGGCGGCGAGTTCGGTCTGGGTGACCAGGCCGGTGCACTGGCCGTCCTGGTCACAGACGACCAGCCGGCCCGTGCGTGCGGCGGCCATGACGGCCAGCGCCACCTCGACGCTCATGTCGTCACAGACCTGCGGTCCGGCCGCGTCCATGACCTCCACCGCCGTCCTGTGCGCGGGGTCGGCGTCCGCCGGGCGGGGCTGCATGTGAACCAGCGTCAAAAGGTGCCTCCTGCAGAGATGGACCGGCTTCCTGATCACGAAAGTTCTAGGCCACCGCGCCGAAGCCGGTCTGGCGTACGGGGGTGCGCCTGGTCGCCGAGGCGGGGCGGCGTCGGCCTCGGGAGGTGGCGCCGCGCTTGGGGCGTTCGACCACCGGTGCGGTGATGACGACCGGGATGCCGGACGGGGCCTGGGCGCCGGTGATCCGGTTCAGGGCCTCGTCACCCGAGCGGATCTGGGTGGTCTGCGGCTTGATGCCGGCGTCCGACATCAGACGGACCATGCCTCGGCGCTGGTTCGGCGTGACCAGGGTGACGACGCTGCCGGACTCGCCGGCGCGGGCGGTACGGCCGCCGCGGTGGAGGTAGTCCTTGTGGTCGGTCGGCGGGTCGACGTTGACGACCAGGTCGAGGTTGTCGACGTGGATGCCGCGCGCCGCGACGTTGGTCGCCACCAGCACGGTGACGTGTCCCGTCTTGAACTGCGCCAACGTGCGGGTGCGCTGCGGCTGCGACTTGCCGCCGTGCAGCGCGGCGGCACGCACCCCGCTGTTGAGCAGGTCCTGGGTCAGCCGGTCGACGGCGTGCTTGGTGTCCAGGAACATGATCACGCGGCCGTCGCGGGCGGCGATCTCGGTCGTGGTGGCGTGCTTGTCAGCGCCGTGGACGTGCAGGACGTGGTGTTCCATCGTCGTGACCGCCCCGGCCGACGGGTCGACGGAGTGCACGACGGGGTCGGTCAGGTAGCGGCGTACCAGCAGGTCGACGTTGCGGTCCAGGGTGGCGGAGAACAGCATCCGCTGCCCCTCCGGGCGCACCTGGTCGAGCAGCGCGGTGACCTGCGGCATGAAACCCATGTCGGCCATCTGGTCGGCCTCGTCCAGCACCGTGATGCCCACCTGGTTCAGCCGGCAGTCGCCGCGGTCGATGAGGTCCTTCAGCCGCCCCGGCGTCGCGACGACGACCTCGGCCCCGGCGCGCAGCGCGCCGGCCTGCCTGCCGATCGACATGCCGCCCACCACGGTGGCCAGCCGCAGCCGCACGGAGCGGGCGTACGGGGTCAGCGCGTCGGTCACCTGCTGTGCCAGCTCACGCGTGGGTACGAGGATCAGCCCCAGCGGCTGGCGGGGCTCGGCACGCTGTCCGGCGGTGCGAGCGAGCAGGGCGAGGCCGAAGGCCAGGGTCTTGCCGGACCCGGTGCGGCCGCGACCCAGCACGTCACGGCCCGCCAGGGAGTTCGGCAGCGTCGCGCCCTGGATCGGGAACGGTACGGTCACCCCCTGCCTGCCGAGTTCGGCCAGCAGCTGCTCGGGCATGTCGAGATCGGCGAAGCCCTCGACGGCCGGCAGTGCGGGGGTGACCGTCCTGGGCAGCGCGAACTCACCCTGCACGGCGGCGGGCCGACGGCCGTGACCGCCAAAACGGGCAGGCCCGCCGGAACGGCGCGGTGCCTGCGAGCCGTAGCCGCTGCCGCCCCTTCCGGCGTCGGCGCGGCCGTCACGGGAGCGTGCGGGGCGGTCGTTCGTGTACGTGCGGTTCATGCGGAACCTTCCTCGATGTGGCACATATCAAGGAATTCCCGCTGCGATGAACGGCACGGAGAATTACCAGTATGGACCGGTGGCAAAAGAAAGCAGATCTGGCCGGCGGAAAAATCCGGGGGCGCAGGTGCTGAAATGGGTGACGCGATGGGGACCTTGCGGTCCGGGCGTCGGCTGCGGTGCAGCGCTTCAGGATGCGTCTGCGTCCCGAGGGGGAACCGCTTGGGGTGGTGCTGCGGGTTCCTCCGGGGCATCCCGTAGGTGAAAGACGCGGCGGGATACGCGTGCAGCTGGGGCCCGCACCCCGAGGGATGCGGGCCCCAGCTACGGATTGCGCGTGAGCGTCAGGCCGGAACGATGTTCTCGGCCGTCGGGCCCTTCTGGCCCTGCGCGATGTCGAAGGTCACCTTCTGGCCCTCGAGCAGCTCACGGAAGCCTTGCGCGGCGATGTTCGAGTAGTGGGCGAACACGTCGGCGCCGCCACCGTCCTGCTCGATGAAGCCGAAGCCCTTTTCCGCGTTGAACCACTTCACGGTGCCAGCAGCCATGTCATATCTCCTTTGGGGCAGTGCATCGGCGTCCGCACTGCGCGGACTCCGTGTCGCCGCGATGATTGCCCCACCCGGAAATGACCGGAAATACAAAAGTGCTCCCGCCCGACAGAAACCTGGCGAGGGCACTTGAAGTTTTGGGAACCACAACTGCAACCGAGATAGACAGTAGCACGCCGGAGCGGCCCGTGTGCGTTGGATAATTCCACTCTGCCCTTCGCGGCAAAAACTCCCGCTGCACGGCCCCCTAATATCTGATCCCTCGGGAACAGATATTGATTCACCCGGAGTCCAACGTCTCAGGAAGAGAGGCCGATCGGCACGCTGCGCCACGGCCGAAGAAAAGCCGCTGCCGCCAGAAAACGCAGCCGCGAGACCGTGGAGATGACCATGGTGTGTCCGAGCCGGACCAGCAGTCCCAACTACTGCCGTCTGCATGATCGCTCTCATGCTGCTCGCTGCTCGCTGCTCGGCCTGCCTGGTCACGGGCGAGCGCGGGGAACCCGCCCGAGGCCGTCCATCTGACCGAAGCGCTCGCAGACACCTCGGTCACCCTCAGCCCCGAAACCCCGCTGCCCTCGTCGCCCAGCACCTGAAAGCCGGCCTGGGCCAGGCAAGAGCTCACCCGGGAAACGAGATCAGCCGGGACGCACGACACGCCGGTCGCCCGCTCACGAGAAGCACGATCATGCACCCGTCCTCACAGGCGCCCGTGAGAACGGTGGGAGGACGCGGTGGACCCCGGACGACGGCAACCGGCGGGTGGTGGCCACGGGTGGCCCGGTTGTACACACATGGACGGCTCCCGTCCTGCGGACAGAAGCCGTCCATGTGCGCCCGGAGGCGTTGTGCCTTCAGCGGGTCGCGTGACGGTGCGAATGCCGGTTGCCGGTGATGAGGCGGTACAGGGCGAGCAGGATGACGGAGCCGGCGATCGCGGCGATCCAGGTGGAGAGATCGAAGAACCCGTCGATGGAGTCGACACCGAAGATGACCTTGCCGAGCCAGCCGCCGAGCAGACCGCCGACGATGCCGATGAGCATGGTGATGATGATGCCGCCCGGGTCCTTGCCCGGCATCAAAGCCTTGGCGATGGCGCCGGCGAGCAGGCCGATGATGATCCACGCGATGATGCCCATGACACCTCTCCACTTCGTCACATAAAGGCTGTGTCAGCTCATCGTCTGCACCAATCACGCCCGAACAAACATCCTCTCCGAACCCGGCCGTGCCGGCTCCTGAGACCATCTCCCACCGTCGGTGCGGCGGCGACGTCAGGCGGCGAACGGTGACCGGTGTGGGCGCGGCCGTGGTCGGCGTGGTCACCCTGCTCGGCCAAATGAGATCGCCCGGCAGTTCCAGCGTTCTCTTCCGAGCTGCTGTCCCCTTGCGAAAGAGCACCTTCGTGTCGGGATACCGGTTCCTTCCTGGAACCCACAGGACGAGACCATGCGCGCATGCCCATGCCTCGGATGCCAACGGCGTGCGGACGCGGTCCCCGTCCACGCAAGACCCACAGCCAGATCAAGGAGCACCTGCCCCACCGGCGCCAGTACGCCTCCCCGGCCTCGTCAGCCGCCACGCGGGCAACCTCACCGACCGGGACGTCCACCTCTGGCGCGCAGTCGCAGCCACCGTCATCGCGGCGGAGATCGCCCTGCCACCGGCGCTGCTCGTCGAGCAGACGTGGCTGTACGCGGTGGTCACCGGCATCGGGATGCACGTCGCCTTCACCTGCCTCAAACCCCGCCAGCTCATCACCTTCTCCGGCATCACCCTCGCCACCTACGTCGCCTTCGCCGTCTGACCGACCCGCACGTCCTGGCCGTGCTCGATGCCGGATACGACGCCCGCGCATCGCTCGTCTCCTGACCGGACTGCCCATCGAGATCCTCGGCCGGCTCCGCTCCGACCGCGTGATGCGCCGACCGACACCGCCGCGGGTCTCACCGGCGCCTTCCGCCCCCTGCGCCCTGACGAGACCGCCCACTCCCGATACGGCCACAGCGGCAACGGCTTTCACACCGGCCACCTCTTCGTCCCCCCTATGTCCCACGCCAGCCACGTCCTCGCCTGCGAATACCACCAGGAGGCCCGGGAGGAACGGTCTGAGCAACCACGCGGTCATCCCCCTTCGACTGGGCCTGCCGGCGGGCTCAGGCAAGCAGGGCGAGGCACCCGTTGCGAATACCCGCTGAGCGCGTACAGCGATCCGTCCGAACGTCGGCGTTTCGGCCAACCCGCCCTCAGGCGCGCGCTCTTGCGCGGCAAGGGCCGGTGCACTGCCCACCTTCAGAAAACCGCTCGATACCAGGGCGCACAACCCGACCGAAAGACAGGTGTTCGAAATCGCGGCGGCGTCGTTGGACACGCCGACACCGCCATCACGTCCACGAGGGGGAACACGTTGACGCCAGTCGAACCAGGCAGTGACGAGACCGAGAACCCGCCGAAGGCCGCGGCCACGGACAACCTCTCGGACGCGGAACGCGAGCTGTACGGGGGTCGATTGCGCTACGACCAGTCCTACGTCCGCCACGAAGGCCCACTGACTCGGCTGGGCTTCGGACACATGGCAGCCGCGCTGCCCCGCATGGTGGGCATGGTGCTGCGCACCGGCTGGCAGACGGACCGGCGGGCGCTCGCCGCGGTCGTAGCGGCCCAGCTCGGGCAGGGCGTGACGGCCGCGTGGGGCCTGGTGGCGGTCAACGGCGTTCTCGCGCAGTTGTCCGCCGACGGTCCGACCGCGGACAAGCTTCGCGAGGCTCTGCCGTCGCTGGTGGTGCTCGCGATCGCGGCGGCGGCGACAGCGGTGCTGTCGGCGTGGTCGACGGCCATGTCCGGCAGGCTGGAGCCGCAGGTGGAGCGGGCGGTCTCCGCCCGGTAGCACACAGCCGTCACCGGTGTGGAGGTGGAGGCGACCGAGCGGCCGGAGGTCCAGCGGGTCCTGGAGGCGGGGAAGTTCGGCACCGACTCCGCCCGCAGCATGCTCCGGCTGTCGGTGGGCGTGGGCAACGTGGTCATCGGCATGGCGGCGGCCGCCGTGGTGCTCGCGGCGCTGCACTGGGCGCTCTTGCCGATGCTGCTGGCGATCGCCCTGCCCAAGGGGTGGGGCGCGGTCCGCTCCGCGCGCCGCGAGTACTCTCCCGCCTGAACTGGGTCGACCACCGCCGGGCGATCGCCTCGCTGCTGGCCTACCTGACCCGCCCGCACGCTGCCGGGGAGATCCGGGTGCACGCCGCCGGCACGAAACTGCTGTCCAGCTACGAGGAGATGGCGAGACAGACGGAGGCCGAGCAGCGACGCCTGGCCCGGGCGCAGGCATTCACAGACCTGGTCGCGGGAGCGCTCGTCGGCGTGGCGTCGCTGGCCTGCCACGGCGTGCTGTGGTGGCTCCTGGCGACCGGTGGTCTGCCGCTCGCCGTCGGGGGGACCGCGGTGATCGCCATCCGCACCTCGACGGCGCGGCTCACGTCGCTGGTGCAGCAGGTCAACCGGCTGTACGAGGAACTGCTGTACCTCACCGACACGGAGGACGCCATCAAGGTGGCGGGTGAGAACGCCATGCCGCTCACCGGAACGCCGCTGCCCACGCAGGTGCGGGAGGTACGGACGGAGGCGGTGTCGTTCACCTACCCGGGAGCGCACTCCCCCGCCCTGAAGGGCGTGAGCGTGCGGATCCCCCGGGGGAAGGTGACAGCCCTGGTGGGTGCGAACGGCTCGGGAAAGACCACCTTGACGAAAGTGCTGGCCGGGCTGCTCCTTCCCACGGAGGGGAGCGTGTGGTGGGAGGGAGACGCGGGCCGACCGGTTGAGCTCCGCGAAGCGGACCGTGCCCAGGTGTTCGCCGCGGTCGGGTTGCTGGCGCAGGACTTCCCGCGCCGGGAGCTGACGGCGGCCGCGAACGTGGCCATCGGCGCCGGCGACCGTCCCCGGGACATGGACCGCGTCCGCAAGGCCGCCGGGGATGCAGGCGTGCTCGACCTGATCGAGGGCCTTCCGCACGGCTGGGACTCGATCGTGTGCAAGGGCCACGAGCGAGGTGTCCAGCTCTCGGGCGGACAGTGGCAGAAACTGGGGACCGCTCGGACGCGGTACCGGCAGGCGCCGTTCCTTCTGGTCGACGAGCCGACCAGCGCCCTCGATCCGCATGCGGAAATCGCCTCGTTCCAAGGGCTGTGGTCCCTGGCCGAGCAGGGGCACGCGGTCGTGCTCATCACCCACCGGCTCGCCGCGACCATGAAAGCCGACCACATCTACGTCCTCGACCAGGGGCGCATCGTCGAGGACGGCACCCACGAGGACCTGATGGCCCACGAGGACGGCCTGTACCAGGGCATGTTCACCGCCCAGGCCGCCCAGTACGGGCTCGCGCCCGCGGCCGACACGCTTCCCGGCCCCCGCAGTATCCAGCCACCCGACCACGAGACGGCGAGCTGACCCACCAGCGCGACCTCCACAGCCCGGCCCGCAGCCCTCTACGTCGAAGGTGAGACGACGCTCATGCCCCCCAGCTCCTCCTCGATCCGCAAGACCGTCGAGGCCTACCTCGGCCGCCACCCTGACGAGCGTGACATCCTGGCCGAGCTGCTCGCCGCGCTGGACAAGCCCGCTGACGCGACGGAGGACGCCACCAGCGTCGACGGGCTCAGTAGTCCCGGTTCAGGCCTTCGTGGGCCGCTGGCGCGGCGACCCCGACCGGCTCCGGCTGCACGAGGGAGTGCTGCTGCGCTGGTTCACCCCCGACCGGTTGGACCGGCTGCGCCTGAGCCCTGCGACGCGAGACCTCATTCACCGGCACGCGGCCGAGAACGCACCGGCCGTAACCACTCCCCCGTGGGGCGGGGGAAGCCGGACCGTGCTGAACGGCATCGGCGTCCATCTCCATCTGGAGGACGACGTCGGCCGAGTGCTCCTGGGTCTGCGCCACCCCGACTCGGCGTACACCGGGAACCTGTGGCACTACCTGGCCGGACGGTGTGAGCAGGAGTCCGCGACCGCGTGCCTGATCCGTGAGGCGTGGGAGGAAGCGGGTCTGATCATCGACGCCGCGGACCTGGAGCCCGTGCACGTCGTACACGTCGTGGACACCCCGGGCGGACAGCCCTTGA
Organism: Streptomyces sp. NPDC048734; assembly: GCF_043198675.1. Classification (NCBI taxonomy): domain Bacteria; kingdom Bacillati; phylum Actinomycetota; class Actinomycetes; order Kitasatosporales; family Streptomycetaceae; genus Streptomyces; species Streptomyces sp. NPDC048734. The sequence continues at coordinate 115,217 of NZ_JBICUZ010000006.1, forward strand.
TGCAGCTGGTGTTCCGAGCCCACCGCTGGAAGGGCACCCCCGAGGTCCGCGAACCGGACAAGTGCCTCACACCTGGCGGTGGTCCTCATTCGACAAGCTGCCGGCGCCGACGGTCGCGTACTGCCGGGCGGGGCTGGACGCCTACCGGGCCGGCGCACGCATGGGCGTGCACTTCCAGGAGACCGGCGACCCGATCGCCTACGACCCGGCCGTCGACCGGCTGCTCCTGGTCCCCGGCCACGGCCGTCACGGCGCCGTCCCGGAGGACGCGGCGCACGCCTTCGCCGAGCGGGCGGTGGGCCGGATCACCCGCTGGACGGACGTCTCCTGGGCAAGGGAGGAAAGCCGCGTCTGGCGAGCGCACGGCGTCGAGGGCGGCACCTGGTACGTCAAGGTCCACCAGAACGACCGCTTCCACCAGCGCGAAGTGGCCGCGCTCCGTGGCTGGGTCGCCGGCCTTGGCGAGGCCGCGCCCCGCCTGCTGGCCACCGTGTACGGGCTGCCCGGCACCCAGTGGCCCCACAGCACTGTCGGGATGGTCTTCGACGGCGGCCGGCTCACCGCGGCGCAGATCCGCGGCATCACCCTCGACCCGCAGGAGCACGACGAGGTCCGCGTCCTGCCTCTGGCCGAGTGGAAGGCGCTGATGCCGGCCCGTGACTTCGCGCGCCTGAGCGCGGTGGAGGAGGCCCGCCGCACCGGCGAGGCAGCGTACTTCGGCACCTGGGACTGGGGGAACGAATGAGCAGCATCGTGTTGATGTCCGACCGGCGGGTGGCGGCAGTCCCCGTGCAGAACTACGGCGAAGATCTCGTCGACGTCCCTACGCACGGTGTGAACGTCGATGACCGCAAACGCGACGCTGCCGGAGCGTGGGCGCATGTCCGGCAAGGAGTCCTCACCCGGTTGCTGCACGCCCAGTCGCTGCTGCCCACCGGCGTCGCGCTGCTCTTCGTCGAGGGCTTCGGGCCGCCGGCCCTGCAGAAGCAGCGCTTGGAGACGTACTCCGAGGAACTCGCCCGCGCCCAACCGAGCCCCCAACTGCTGCGCGAAGTCGAACGGGCCGTCGGGCCGGAGATCGTGCTGTGCCAACCCGCCCGAGCCGGGCCGGATACCGGACGGAATCAACGCTGAGCGTCGACGTGGCCGACTGGGGCGCTCAGTGTGCGACACGGAGGGTTTCCCTCCTCACACGGCTGTGTGAGGGTCCGCCCGTGCCTCGTCCCGACGGGACGAGGCACGGGCGGAGCTCGGCTCAGAGACCGATGGTGCCCGGGCCTGCGCCGCGCATCACGGCGTCCTTGACGGTCTGCGGGTCGTCGACGGTGTAGTCGTAGTAGTCCGCCGGGTCCTCGACACTGCCGCCCGTGACCGGTTCGCCGGTGTCGCCGACGAAGACGTTGTTCCGTTCGACGATGTTGCCCTCCGGCCCCGAGTAGCTGTTGGTCATGGGCTCTTCGACGTCGTCGAAGTAGTTGCCCTCGACGAAGCAGCCGGAGTCCGCGTTGCAGGCCGGGCCGGTGTCACTGTTGTCGAGGAAGTAGTTGTTGTAGATGTGTACCGGATCGCCGAAGCGGGTGCGCGGATTGCGTTGCGGGGTGCGGTCGTACCAGTTGTGGTGGTAGGTCACCTTCAGTCGGCCGATGTCCTGGGCGCCGTTCTTGTCGGAGTGGCCCAGCAGCATGTTCTTGGCGTGGTGATGGGTGTGGTTCCAGGAGACGGTGATGTAGCTGGAACCCCGCTTGATGTCGAGCAGCCCGTCGTACCCGGCGGACAGGTCGTTGTGGTCGATCCAGATGTGGTGCGAGAACATCTGGACGTTGATGGAATCGTCACTGGCGTTCTTGAAGGTCAGGTTGCGGACGATGACGTTGTGCACGGCGTTCGCGGGCGGTGAGGTGACGTTGTCACTCACCGGGAGGCCGATGTTCAGGCCGCCGCCGGAGACGCCGGAACTCGCGCCGACACCGACGATCGTCTTGTCAGAGCTGACGTCGTACATTCCGGCGGGCAGCGTGATCATGCCGTTGACGCGGACGGTCCTCGGGCCCTCGGCCTTGACGGCGGCGATGAGGTCCGCGGCGGTGGAGACCGTGACGGTCGGACCGCCCGCGCCGCCGGTAGTCCCGTTCTGCCCCCACGCGCTGACGCTCGCGAACCCGGCGGGCGCAGGTTCCGCCAGTACGGCGGGGGCCGCCGGGGCGGGTGAGGGGGCGGCGGCCGTGGCGGTCAGAGCGGCCATGGCCGTGAGAAGGAGAGTGCCTTTACGGTGCATCGTGTGCCTCCCGGGCTCTCAGGCGATCCTGCCGACACCGACGCCGGCCGGGACGGTGGTGGGGACGGTCGACGGGGCGTCGAGGGTGTACGCGTAGAAGGTGCGCGGTTCGATCACGGTGCCCAGCGTCTGGGGCGCCCCGGAGTTGACGTAGAGGTTGTTCCGCTCGACCACCCGGCCGGGTCCGCTGTCGTCGTAGCCGGAGTAGATCGGGTGGGCGACGTCCTCGAAGTAGTTGCCCTCCACCAGCACGCCCGCGTCCTCGGTCGAGGCGACGCCGTAGAGGCGGTTGTTCCGGTAGTGGTTGTTGTAGACGTGCACCGGTTCGGCGAACCGGACACGTGGATGGCGCTGGTCGGTGCCGTCGAAGAAGTTGTGGTGGTACGTCACGCGCAGCTTGCCCCGGTCGGCCGTGTAGCTGTCGTTGTGGCCGAGCAGGCACGTCTTGCTGTGATCGTGGAAGTGGTTCCAGGAGACGGTGACGAAGTCCGACTCCCGCTTGATGTCGAGCAGTCCGTCGTACCCCTGTGAGAAGTCGCAGTGGTCGATCCACACGTGGTGGGCGCGGTTGGTGACGCTGACGGAGTCGTCGGAGGCGTGGGTGAAGCGGATGTTGCGGATGATGACGTTGTTGCCGGGCCTGGTCGTGGAGCCGAGTTGGAGACCACCGCCGGTGATCTCGGCGGTTGAGCCGACGCCGAGGACCGACTTGTCGGCCACCACGGTGATCATGCCGTCGATCTCGATGCGGCCGGACACCAGGACGGTGTAGGGGGAGTTGCGACCTACGTAGTCGGCGAGCTGGGCACCGGTGGTCACCGTCACGGTGGGTCCGGCTGCGCCGCCCGTGGTGCCGGGCAGGCCGAGCGCGCTGACACTCGCGAAGCCGTCGGCGCTCTGTGCCGCCACGGCGGCGAGCCGGCCCGGGGCGGTGTCGGCTCGGGCGAGCGGTGCCGCGCCGACGGCCGGCAGGGCGGCGGAGACCGCGGTGGCGGTGGTGCCCACGAGCAGGCCGCGACGGGTGATCGGGGGAATTTCTGACACAGGTTCTCCTTCAGGTCCGGCCGGCACCGGCACCGGCGGGAACGACGGCGGGGAGGTCTGCGGGGGCGTCGAGGGTGTACGCGTAGTAGGTGCGTGGTTCGACGACGGTGCCGAGTGTCTCGGGTTTCCCGCAGCGCACGTAGACGTTGTTCCGTTCCACCACTCGACCGGGTCCGCTCTCGTCGTAGCCGGAGTAGATCGGATGGGCGACGTCCTCGAAGTAGTTGCCCTCCACCAGCACACCCGCGTCCTCGGTGGACGCCACGCCATAGAGGGTGTTGTTCCGGTAGTAGTTGTTGTAGACGTGGACTGGTTCGCCGAAGCGGACGCGTGGGTGGCGCTGGGCCGTGCCGTCGAAGAAGTTGTGGTGGAAGCTGACTCGCAGCTTGCCCCGGTCCTGGCCGCTGTTGGCGTCCGAGTGGCCGATCAGCATGGTCTTGCTGTGGTCGTGGAAGTGGTTCCAGGAGACGGTGATGTAGTCGGCGCCGCGCACGATGTCGATCAGGCCGTCCGCTCCCGTGCTGAAGGTGCAGTGGTCGATCCAGATGTGGTGCGAGGACTGCTGGATGCTGAGGGAGTCGTCGTCGGCGCCGGTGAACCGCAGGTTTCGGATGATCACGTTCTGTCTGCGGTACATGTCCAGGCCGCCGCCGGTGATCTCCGCGTCGGTGCCCAGCCCGACGATGGTCTTGTTCGAGCGGACGCCCTGCTTGCTGCTGATGCGCAGGGTCCCCGAGACCTGGATGACGTAGGGCTCGTTGCGGTCGCAGTAGTCCAGGAACGTGTCGGCGTCGGTGACGGTGACCACCGGTCCGCCGGCTCCGCCGGTAGTGCCGGACAGACCCAGCGCAGGGACGCTCGCGAAGCCGTCGGCGGTCTGCGCCGCCACGGCGGCTCGCGTCCGTCGTACGGAGGCGGGCGCGGTGGCCCACGGGTGGCCGTTCCCGCCGGTGGCCGGCAGAGCGGCGGAGGCCGCGACGGCGGCGGTTCCCGCGAGCAGGCCGCGGCGGGTGATGGAGGGGAAGTTCCTCATCGTCGTCTCCGTCCCTCAGATCTTCCCGGCGCCGGCCCCGGCCGGGACGACGGTCGGGACCTCGGCCGCCCGGTGCAGGGTGTAGGCGTAATACGTGCGCGGCTCGACGACCGAACCCCGTTTCTCGATGGGGTGGTTGCACTCGACGAGGATGTTGTCGCGTTCGACCAGGCGGCCGAGGTCGCCGCTGAAGTCCACACGGGCGGGGTTGTTGACGCTGTGGAAGTAGTTGCCTTCCAGCACCACTCCGGCGTCCATGGCGGACGCGACGCCGTAACTGTTGTCGCGGTAGTAGTTGTTGTAGACATGCACCGGTTCGGCGAACCGTACTCGCGGATTGCGCTGGTCGGAGGCGTCGAAGTAGTTGTGGTGGTAGGTGACGCGCAGCCGTCCGCGGTCCTGGGCGGCGTTGTCGTCGTCGTGCCCGAGCAGCAGGGTCTTGTCGTGGTCGTGGAAGCGGTTCCAGGAGACGGTGACGAAGTCCGAGCCGCGTTTGATGTCCACGGCGCCGTCGTCACCGTTGGAGAAGTCGTTGTGGTCGATCCAGATGTGGTGCGAGAACATCTGGATGTTGATCAGGTCGTCCGTGGCTCCGTCGAACGACAGGTTGCGGATGATGATGTTGTGCACTGCCCCGGCGGGTGGCGAGATGACACCACCGCTCACCGGAAGGCCGATGTGCAGACCCCCGCCGGTCAGGCGGGCGGTGCTGCCCAGACCGATGATGGTCTTGTCCGAGGCGACCGGGTGCATACCGTCGCTGGAGCCGATGGGCAGCATGATCGTGCCGCTGACCTGAACGATCAGGGGTTTGGGGCGCGAGATGTAGTCGAGGAGCTGCGCCGCGGTGGCAGCCGTGACAACCGAGCCGCCCGTGCCACCGGTGGTGCCGTTCTGTCCCAGGGCACTGACGGAGGCGAAGCCGTCGGCGGTCTCGGCAGAGGCAGAGAGGGACGGAGGGGCTGAAAGGGCCGCGGCGGAGGAGCCGACCGGCGAGGTGGTGAGGGTGGTGGCGACCAGTACGGCGGCGATCAGTCCGGCTCGAGACGTACGGCGTCTGAATAATCGCATGACAGGATAGCCCTTTCTGTACCGTCTTTCGAGCATGCCGAAGAGGGTGCCTATCGGAGGGCTGTACTGAGCGGATGGCGGCTCGCTTGGAAGCAAGCGCTTTCTGTGAAAAGTAAAGCCCTCGTCCTGAGCGCGTCAACAGGCGTGCACATGTGCGAAAGCGCACGTTCTCAACAAAAGCAAACAGATGCCTGCTGGAGTGGGCGTCCCCCGGGGCGGAGGCCGGCGCCATGGAGGGCCCGGCCAGGGGGTTCGTTTGGATCAGTCGTTCGTTGTTCCAGTGGCGGCGCTCGGTCCGGAAGTAGCGGCTCAGGTCATGCCTGCGGCCGAGCAGCGCTCGCGAGAACCACAGCGGTGTCCCGTCCGGAGCGGCCACGACCTGCGCGTTCGTCCCTTGACTGCGGTGCTTCATCGAGTGGTACGGCTCGTCCGCCGCGATGCGGTCGGCGGTGGTCAAAACGCCGTCGAGGATGACGAACCCCTTCCGGGGGCGACTCGCGCGGGTTCGGAGCGCACCCGGTGAGGAGATTGACCGTCTCGCTCACGCAACAGCCAGCGGTGGCGGCGGAGACGCCAAACCCTGCTGCGAGCCGGGCGGCAACCTCGGCCACGACGACACCGCCCCGGTGCGGCGGACGGCCTCCGCCCTGGAACGGGCGTTGTCACGTTGTTGGGTGTGGGGGTGTCTGGCGGTGTGCCGGGGCGTGGTGGAGTCGAGTTCCGGCTGTGTGCTCACGGCGCGGTGGGCAGGCCGGCGATGTCGGTGATCTGCTCCCAGATGGCGAAGCGGACGGTCGTCTCGGCGCGGCTCCAAGACCGGCGCCACCCCGGACGACGTGAACCGCTTCTGGCAGGCATTTCTCCGCCGCTTCGATCTGGAGCACACCTTCCGCTTCGCGAAGCAGGCCCTGGGCTGGGCCACGCCGAAACTTCGCACTCCCGACGCCGCGGACCGCTGGACCTGGCTCCTGATCGTCGCCCACACCCAGCTCCGGCTCACCCGGCCCCTCGCCGCGGGCCTCCGCCGCCCCTGGGAGAAACCCACCACCTCCGACCGGTTCACCCCGGCCCGGGTCGCCGGGGGGTTCAGGAAGATCCGCGCGCATCTCGCCTGCCCGACCCGTGTCCCCAAACCCCGAGGCGCCGGCCCCGGACGGCCACCCGGCACCAAGAACAAACACCGGGCACCCCGCTACGACGTCGGCAAGACCGTCGAACGCCCCGAGACCCTCAAGGCCATCGGCAAACCCAGAAGATCTTGGTAGATAAAGAACTTCCCAATGACGATGTCAAGCTGCCGCCGTATCGGCTGGTAGAACCTCGTAGCACTCTCCGTCTCGGAGCATGGCCCACAAGACGTTGGCTCGTCGACGGGCCAGAGCGAGCACTGCCTGCTTGTGTCCCTTGCCCTCGTTCCGCTTGCGCCCGTAGTAAGCCTGGGAGGCGGAGCAGGTTCTCAGGCTGGCCATTGCGGAGAGGTAGAAGGCCCGGAGCGGACCGCGGTGGTAGCGGCGCGGGCGACGCATGTTGCCGCTGACGCGGCCAGAGTCCCGCGGCACTGGTGAGAGACCGGCGAAGGACGCCAGGCGGTCAGCCGTGCCGAAAGCTTCGAGGTCGCCACCGGTGGCGGCGATGAACTCGGCGCCGAGGAGGGTGCCCATGCCGGGCAGGCTCCGGACCACCGTCGCGTGTCGGTGTTCGTTGAACTGGGCTTCGATGAGCGCGTCGAGTTCAGCGATCTCCTCGTCGAGGGCCTGCACGCCCTTGGCGATGCGAGCGACCATTGCGGCCGCGAGGGTCTCTCCCGGCAGTGCGGCGTGCTGGGCCCTGGCCGCCTCGACAGCTGTTTCGGCGAGCGCGGCGGCGTTCTTCACCTTGCGGTTCTTCAGCCAGGTTCCAATGCGCCTGGCCCCGCTGCGGCGGATCGCGGCCGGCGTCTGGTAGCCGGTCAGTAGCATGACCGGACCCTTCTTGCTGAGGTTTGCTGAGGTTCAACGCCAGCTCCAACGCGGGGAAGAACTCCAGCAGTTGGGCCCTCAGCCGGTTGGCCTGACGCGTGCGGTCGTTGACCAGGTCGAGGCGGCGGGCGGTCAAGGTGCGCAGATCGACGGCTATCTCGTCGCCAGGCCGCAGGAGACCGAGGTCCCGACGCATGCGGGCCTGGTCGGCGATGACGAACGCATCCTTTTCATCCGTCTTGCCCTGACCGCGGTAGGCGGCCGACGCCTGGTGCACGGCCAGGCCGGTGATGTAGACCATCGGCTGCTCGTGGCTGAGCAGGAGGCCGATGAGCAAGGCGGCACCGCCGTGGTTGATGTCCACCGCCCACATGGCGTCCTCGGAGAGTGTCAGTACGTCTGCGATGAGCTCCAGCAGGGCGGGTTCGTCGTTGAAGACCCGGCGTGAAAGGGGGCGTTCGCCTTGCTCGTCGACCACCACGCAGTGGTGGTGTTCCTTGCCGATGTCCACTCCGGCCCAGATCTGGGGCACGGTCACCTCCGCCAGCTCGTCGTCACACATCGATCCCGCAGACGACCTCGCCGACGTTGTCCTACACAGCGATCGAATCGCGTATCCCAATTAGCGGTCGAGTCGTCGCGGGGCTCCGGGCGGCCAAGTTCTTTGAGCCATCCAACGGCGACAAGCTCACAGCCACACCCAGAACCCCCGGGTCCGCCGATCTTACGAATGGCCAGCTCAGACCCACGCTTGGAAGGTAGGACCCACGCTTGGAAGGTAGGACAAGCTCAGCACTGCCCCCAGCGCCCTCCCCGTCGACGCGGGGGTGCTTCGCTGGGCACGGCTGCGGCGTCAGTGACGAGCCGGTCCTCCCCGCCGACGCGATCGAGCCCTGCCGAACCCGGAGCGGTTCACGCTTTCCGGCCCCGAGAACAATTCGGACTCCCGGCTCACGGCAGGTTCCCCGCCCACAGCCCACCCCTGTAACCAACTGCGTTTGTTTCATTGACATTTCACTCAGAAGACATACCGTTGGGAGCGCTCCCATCACAGTCTTGCAACTGGAAGGAGTCCCCCACATGCGCAAACAGAGTCCGTTGACCGGGCCTTCGCGGTTGTCCCTCCGCCGGCCTCTCCAAGCGCTCGTCATGGTGTTCGCCGTGGTTGTCGGCGCGCTGACCTGGTCGGCCCCCGCCCAGGCTCACGGCACCATCGTCAACCCCGCTTCCCGCGCGTACCAGTGCTGGAAGACGTGGGGCAGCAACCACACGAGCCCGGCCATGCAGACCGAAGACCCCATGTGTTATCAGGCGTTCCAGGCCAACCCCGACACCATGTGGAACTGGATGAGCGCGCTCCGCGACGGCCTCGGTGGCCAGTTCCAGGCGCGGACCCCCGATGGGACGCTCTGCAGCAACAACCTCTCGAGGAACGCCAGCCTGGACAAGCCCGGGCAGTGGAAGACGACCAACGTCAGCAACAACTTCACGGTCCAGCTGTACGACCAGGCGTCCCACGGTGCCGACTACTTCAGGGTCTACGTGAGCAAGCAGGGCTTCAACCCCAAGACCCAGACCCTGGGCTGGGGCAACCTCGACTTCATCACGCAGACCGGCCGCTTCGCACCGGCGCAGGACATCAGTTTCAACGTCAACACCTCCGGCTACACCGGACACCACGTCCTGTTCGTGATCTGGCAGGCCTCGCACCTCGACCAGGCCTACATGTGGTGCAGCGACGTGAACTTCGGCTGAGCCGGAGAGCGCCGCACACGGCACCGGCCTCGGCCGGGCGCCGGTGACGCGCCGCCCGGCCGACCGAGCTCCGTCGGGGCAGGGGACCCCTTTGATCACCCTGCCCCGACAGGGCTCCCTGCGCTCCTGGTGTGAACACACCCGATCGCGCGGCAGTCGCACGGCAGCCGACCCCCCACCGTCTGCCCGCGGGCGGCAGGCAGGTCAGGGCCACGGTGGCGCGGCGCATCCCGTAGGTCGCGGCCAGGCTCCAGCTGCGTTCAAAGGTGGCGTCGGTGTGCTGGACGTCGAGCAGGTAGAGCGCACCGCGGTGCAGGAGGAGTGGTAGCGGTCGGGGGCGAGGGCGAGGGCGAGGGCGAGGGCGAGGGCGAGGGCGGGGAGAGCGTTGGCGGTCATGACGGCCTCGGAGGGCTCGCCGCGCAGGTGGGTGGGAAAACCGCCGTCCTCGCCTGCCAGGGCGGCCAGTGTACTCGCGGCCGCGACGAGGGGGGCATAGCGGGTGGGGGCGATGCCTTCAGGGCTTCGAGGGGTGCGCCGGTGCTTTCGGTGTCGCCCTGGGTGACACGGTCGGTGAAGGCCCAGCTGCCGTCGGGGTTCTGGTGCGCGGCCAGGTAATCACCGACGCGCGGCAGCGGTTCCCGGTGCTCGGGCAGGGCGCAGCGGGTCAGGGCCAGGACGGCGCCGGCGGGCAGGAAGAGGGCTTGGCCAGCGGCGAAGGAAAGCCCTCCGTCGGGGTTGCGCCCGTGGAGCAGGGCGTCGATGCCGTCACTGTGCTTTGAGGCACGCTGGTTGGCCTGGTCGTTTACCTGTCATCCGGTGAGGGTGAAGTTGTGCAGGCGGGCGATGCCGAGCATGGCGTGGTGGACGCCTTCGCCTCCGAGGCGGCAGTCGCGCAGGTTCTTCCAGCTCTTCATGCGGGCGAAGGTGTGCTCGACGCGGGAACGGCCATTCGCCGCTTTGACCGATGCGGCCGACGCAGTAGATCTGCGTGAGGTCGACCATGCGGGACGCCTCCTGGAGGGGGAGGGCAGAGCCGACCTCGACAGGCCCGTGGCCGGCCATGCGTTGGGCCAGTTGTTGCGGGCTGAGGCCGCGGGCGCAGGTGATGTACAGGTCGGCGGCATTCAGGTTCGCGCTGTGCCAGGCATCAGCGATCCATGCCAGGCCGTCGGGCACTGACGGTTCTCCTTCCGCCCACGACGAGGGCTGGTGGGGCACGGCGAAGGCGACTGCTGTGCCCCACCGTCGCTCCGGCCGAAGCGGGGTGACCTGGGAAGCGGCCACGGTTCGGCCGGCTCTCGCCGGACGTCCTGGACGCGTTCCGGATGCGGACCAGTGCTGCTGTGCGCATCGTGGCGTGGCACGGTGCGCCCTCGGCCACGTCGCGGCGTCGGCAGCGGCAGCGGCTGCGGCTGCGGCTGCGGCTGCGGCAGCGGCTGCGGCTGCGGCTGCGGCTGCGGCGCCCCTGGACGAAGGCGGGTTTCACAGTGCGGGTGTTCGCGGGCTTGCCCGGCGCGGCGGCGGACACGGGACCCGGATCAGAGCGCCTTCGCCTCCAGGTGGTACGTGGTGTCGACCCAGAAACCGCCCGTGGACTCGGCCTTGATCTCCAGGACGTACCGGCCGAGGGCCAGCGGCGTGACGCCGCCCCGGATTCCCCAGGCGAAGCGGCGGGTCAGTCCCGTTCTGAACGGTGCGGAGAACTTCTGCAAGGTCAACGGAATGCCGTTGAGCGAGGCCGTGGCCTCCGCCACGGTCAGGGACAGGGACAGGGGCAAGGGGAACCTTCGAGTGCGCCCTGGTGTGCTGCCTGTTGAGGACGGGAAAGAAGATCGGCCGGGTCGAGGGGATCGCGCAGCGCCGCGCCACGCGTCCACCATAGGTGCCGGCGAGGAACCAGAGGCCGTTCGGCTGATTCCAGGCGGAGTGCTCGCCTGTCACGTCCCGGACCGGGCTGAGGCCGTTCGGGGCGGACAGGGCCCACTTCCACCATCGGCCTGCAAGTCGTCCGCCCTGGTTGCCTGTCAGCTTCCACGTGCTGTCGATCGATTCCGCGCCGCTCATGACGCCCCTCCCGCGCACGGCCCCTTCCTGGGGCTCATTTCGAACGGACGGACGCCACCTTGGGCGGATCAAGGACTTGGCAGAGGCCTCCGCTCTGCCTGTTGTCCATGGTGTGCCTCCTGGGACTCCCCCGACCGCGGCACGGGCGCGAGAGGGATACCGCCGCAAACGTGACAGCGCCCCTGGCCGAGCAGGGTCCGTAGGTGCCTCCTGGGACTCCCCCGACCGCGGCACGGGCGCGAGAGGGATACCGCCGCAAACGTGACAGCGCCCCTGGCCGAGCAGGGTCCGTAGGGCTGAGCGGTTCCGTCCGGTGAGCCGCCTCCTGACGCGTGACGGCGGCGACATGACCTCATGCACCATCAACTAAGCTTGCCCCAGCCGTGATTCCCCTTCACACAGGCCGGCCAGGCCCACCCCGCCCGGAAAGCGCCGTCCCGGTCAGCGCGTTGCTCGATCGCCTGTGAAGAAGGGCATCTTCCCCTCTTCACAGGTGCCGCCGACGCCCGGCGACTGCCCGGCGATCCACGCGCACTTCCGGCCAAGCCCGAGAAGAAAGGTATGGAAAGTACATGTCTGACCAGCAGCAGGCGTCCAGCGAGCCCACTGCCACCGAACGGGCGGCCACGACGCCCGACGCCGAGGCAGTCAAGGTGCCCCTCAGCGGCGCCGGGAAGCCCTCTGCTGCCTCAGCGCCAGAAGGCGCCGGTGCGGGAAGGACTGCGGTGACCGGAGCGGAGACGGGGGCCGACCCTGGCGAAGGGACCCTGCCCACCAGTTCCACGGTCGGACGGGACGCCGGTGCTGCGGCCACGGGGCGGACGGGTACCGCAGATGACACCGAGGAAGCATCCCCCGGAGAAAAGCCTCAGGGCACCGACAGCGCCGAGGCGACGGCCGCTCAGGCCGCGAGCGGTGATGTGGACGCCGGCGAGGGCGAGAAGGACGCTGCCGCCGGCACCGAGGGCGTGGGCGCCAACAAGGCGAACGGCGCGCAGGGCCTGTCCGCCGCAGCGGTCAAGGGGCAGCGCAGGACCGTCGCGACCGCCGTGGATGACGGTGGCGCGACCGGCTCCAGCCGGAGCGGGGCCGGCCGCCCCCGTAAGCCCGTGCTCGCCGCTGCCGCCGTGGTGGGAGCGCTCCTGATCGCTGTGCCGCTGCTGATCACGGCGAACGACAGGAACGAGGAGGAGACGGTGGCCGACACCGCGGGCTCCGACACCGTCCTGGACACGGTCAAAGATCCGGTCGGCGTCTTCGCCACCCAGTCGCCCTCCCCCGCGCAGACCGAGAGGGAGGAGAAGGACGCGAAGAGGAAGGCGTCCGCGACACCGACTGCGGACAAGCCCGCCGTGTCCGCCGCGCCCGCCGCGCCCGCCGCGCCCGCCGCTGAGTCCAGCCCTTCGCCGAGCCGGAGAACGAAGGCCGTCGTGAAGAAGGCGCCGAGCAATCTGCCGCACGTCCTGACCAGAGTACTGATCAAGAACAACACCAACCGCACCTGCGTCGATGTCCCCGGCTTCACCAGCGGCCGGCCGGACGGGCCGGTGACGCATGCCACCTGCAACAGCAACACGGACGACAACCAGCTGTGGAACGTCGAGAAGCGTTACGACAAGGCCGGCCCCGGCGGGGTACCGCTCTTCCAGATACGCAACGTCATGGACAGCATGTGCTTGGACCTGCCCGGCTACCAAGGCGTCGGAGGGGCCACCAAGGTCACGGAGTTTCCCTGCAATGGCACCACGAACGACAACCAGCTGTGGTGGCTGGACAAGCAGTCCGACGGAACGTTCTGGATACGCAACGCCGCCAGTAACAACCAGTGCCTGGACTCCTACGGACCCGACGACCAGACGCGCGACCTGATCGTCTGGCCCTGCGCCCCGGAAGGCCAGAACAACCACGAGTGGATCTTCACGCGGTCCTGACCGAACCCGTCGCGTCGGGCACGCCGAAGGCGGGCGCCGGGCCGGTCCGCCCACCCGGGCGGCACCGGCCGGGCCCGACCGGACGCCGCGCTCGGCACCGTCCAGGAACAGCGGCAGCAGTCGGTGGAGCCGGTCGTGGGCGCCGGCGGCGAACAGGGCGCGGGCCGCGGCGAGATCAGCCTCCGACGCCACCGGGCCCTCGGTGACCCACACTGTCACCGGCCGTACGACCACCGTGGTACCCAGCACTCTCCGCCGGTCCATCCCCCCCCCGTGCCCGGCCAGATGCCGGGACGGTGTCACGATGGTGGAGCGGCCACCCGCGCACGGGCAGGGCGTAGGACGCCCGCTGCCGTACGCACCCGCCACCGCGGACCGGCTCCGCAAGGCCGCCCCCGGCGCCGGCAGCGGGACGGCGGGTCGGCGGGTCGACCTCGTAGTGCGGCGCCGGACACGGCTCATGGGTGTGGATGCCGCACAGCATCACCTCATGGTCCTGGCCGCTGCAGAAGCGGCTCGTCCCGCGTCGTTCCTGCTTCGGGCAAGACCCGTTCGAGGACGGACCCTGAACCACTCACATGCCCCGCATGGTGCTCGCAAGAGGAACAACAGGGGCTGCGACCTCACGGATGCGTCTGCTTCGGCAAAGTGAGGATTTCGGCTCCCTCGTCGGTGATGGCGATCGTGTGCTCGCTGTGTGCTGTCCGGCAGCCCGTCGCGCTTCGGAGCGTCCACCCGTCGGCGTCCGTGACGAGCTGGGCGGTGTCCGCCATGACCCACGGCTCCAGTGCCAGCAGCAGTCCAGGACGCAGTCTGTATCCACGGCCGGGCCGTCCGGTGTTCGAAACGTGCGGGTCCTGGTGCATCGTCGATCCGATGCCGTGGCCTCCGAACTCGGTGTTGATCGGATACCCCGCCTCGCTGAGCACCGTGCCGATGGCATGGGAGATGTCGCCGATACGAGCCCCGGGCCCGGCAGCGGCGATCCCTGCGGCCAGCGCGCGTTCGGTTGCGCTGATCATCGCGACGCTCTCCGGGGGCTTCGCGTCGCCCACGATGAAGCTGACGGCGGCGTCCGCCGCGACTCCGCCTCGGGAGACGGCGAGGTCGAGCGTCAGCAGATCGCCGTCGGAAAGCGTGCGGTCGTACGGCCGTCCGTGGAGCACGGCGTCGTTGACGGCCGTGCAGATGTAGTGGCCGAACGGGCCGCGTCCGAAGGACGGCTCGTAGTCGACGTAACAGGACGTAGCCCCCGCCTCGACGATCATGGCCTTGGCCCACCGGTCGATGTCCAGAAGGTTCGTGCCGGTCGTGGTGCGACTCTTCAGCGTCTGCAGGATGTCGGCGACGAGGGCGCCTGTGTCTCTGGCTCGGGCCAGCAGGGCGGGGTTCAAGATCTCGATCATGGGGCGTCTCTCTCCGCAGCCAATAACTATACCGTCATTACTATACCGGTACAGGGGTCGTGGTCATGGCCGGGCTGCCGCTCGCTCCCGCAGAGATCGAACGCGGACAGCGCCTCGGCGCCTTCCCCCATCGGGCAAGGGGAGAACGCCCGATGCCCGATACCGCGCTTGCCGCACGTGCCTCACCGGAGACCCTCCGAAAGATCGAGACAGGCCGTCAGGGCCGGCCGAGCTCCTGACCGACGGACCCGCGGCCGAAACCCTCACCGAGGCCGGCTGTCAGGAACTGGGCGCCCGAACCGGCTGGCAGGTGGTGACACCACCGCACCGCGAGTTCAAGAAGAACACCCCGGACCGGTACGAGGAGATGTACGAGTGCCGGCGCGGAGCCCACTCCTCGGCGAGCCGGCCGTGGCCACCTTGAAGGGCCGGCGGCTGCTGCGGAAACCCCGCTGCAGTAGCATCCGCATCACCTGCGTCGTGAAGACCGTCCTCGTCCTACACCACGCGTCAGCATGAGGTTGCAAACGGCTCAGTGGATCACCTTGGCGGACTCTCCGGTAACGTCGGAATATGAGTCATCCGCATCCCGAACTGAAAGCTGCCCCTCCCCTGGCCGAAGGAGGGCTGAGGGTCGTCGCCCTCGGCGGTCTGGGTGAGATCGGCCGCAACATGACCGTCTTCGAGCACGCCGGCAAGCTGCTCATCGTCGACTGCGGCGTGCTGTTCCCCGAAGAGACCCAGCCCGGCGTGGACGTGATCCTGCCGGACTTCACCTCGATCCGTGATCGCCTGGACGACATCGTGGCCGTCGTGCTCACCCACGGCCACGAGGACCACATCGGTGGCGTGCCGTACCTGCTGCGAGAGCGCTCCGACATCCCTGTCGTGGGCTCGAAGCTGACACTGGCGTTCCTGGAGGCCAAACTCAAGGAGCACGGAATCCGGCCGCGCGCGGTGCGGGTACGGGAGGGCGACCGGCGCGGCTTCGGCCCCTTCGACTGCGAATTCGTGGCGGTCAACCACTCCATCCCTGACAGTCTCGCGGTCGCGATCCGCACCGGTGCCGGGCTGGTGCTGCACACCGGTGACTTCAAGATGGACCAGTTCCCGCTGGACGACCGCATCACCGACTTGCGCGCCTTCGCCCGCCTCGGTGAGGAAGGCGTCGATCTCTTCCTCACCGACTCCACCAATGCCGAGGTCCCCGGCTTCACCACCTCCGAGCGCGACCTGAACCCGGCGATCGAGCAAGTGATGCGGACCGCCCCGCGCCGGGTGATCGTCTCCAGTTTCGCCAGCCATGTGCACCGCATCCAGCAGGTCCTGGACGCCGCCCACCAGCACGGCCGCAAGGTCGCCTTCGTGGGCCGTTCCATGGTCCGCAACATGGGCATCGCCCGCGACCTCGGATACCTGAAGGTTCCCAGAGGCCTGGTCGTGAGCACCAAGGAACTGGAGAAGCTCCCCGACCACAAGATCACCCTGGTGTGCACGGGATCCCAGGGCGAGCCCATGGCGGCTCTGTCCCGGATGGCCAACCGCGACCATGTGATCCGCATCGGCAAGGGGGACACCGTCCTGCTGGCCAGTTCCCTGATCCCCGGCAACGAGAACGCCATCTACCGGGTGATCAACGGACTGACCCGATGGGGCGCCCACGTCGTCCACAAGGGCAACGCCAAGGTGCACGTCTCCGGGCACGCCAGCGCCGGTGAACTCGTGTACTGCTACAACATCGTCAGGCCCCGCAATGTCATGCCCGTGCACGGCGAATGGCGCCACCTGCAGGCCAACGCCGACCTGGCCATCCGTACGGGGGTCGATCCCGAGCGGGTGGTCATCGCCGAGGACGGCGTCGTCGTCGACCTCGTGGACGGGCGTGCGTCGATCACCGGCAAGGTGCCCGCGGGCAACATCTACGTGGACGGCATGGAGGTCGGCGGCGCCACCGAGGCGTCCCTGAAGGACCGCATCACCCTCGCGGAGGAAGGCGTGGTCACCGTGGTGGCCATCGTCGATGCCGACACGGGCGCCCTTGCCGAGACTCCCGACTTCCTGGCCCGAGGGTTCGTCCACGACGACACCACCTTCGAACCGGTCGTCCCCGTCATCGAGAAGACCCTGGCGACCGCAGCCCAGGAAGGCGTCGGCGACGCACACCAGCTGGAACAGCTCATCGCACGTGCCGTGGCGAACTGGGCCTTCCGTACCCACCACCGCAGGCCTCTCATCATCCCCGTCATCATCGACGCCTGACCGGCAGCCCCCTTCCCCGCTCCTGTCCTGGCCCGCCGGCCGCAAGGGACGGTTTCGCGCCTGCGTCCACACCTGCGGGGAGCGGCGTTCCAGGCACCGGCTTCGGGCGCAGCGGTTGAATTTCGGACACGGAGTCGGTCAGGGTCGTCCTGCCCACTCCGAACGGGCCCGCGACCAGGATCCTCACCAGGTGGCGGACGGAACAAGAACCGCAGTGCCGGCTGCAGGGGTCGAAAGCCCCTGCAGCCGGCGTCCGGGCCGAGGCGGGGATCTTCAGGAGATGCTGGTGGACTGTGTCGGTGATCACCGTGCCGGCAGAGCAGGGCAGCCGTCGGTCTCGCTCGGCGAGCCAGGACGCGAGGCCGTGGGTGCCGTCGGCAAAGTCCGTCCGGATGAGCGCCCGCCGCCCTCGTCGTCACCCCTTCGGCAACTGGGTCAAGGCCAGTTGGGCGGTGACGACACGGTCGGCAGCCGTGTTCGAGCCTGCCGTTTCCCGGTCCGGTGAGGTCCACGCCCGTCCGGAGGGCGGCTGCTTGCGTCGCCCCGACGGCTCGGCCTGCTGTGGAGCGCTGACCTGGCGCGTGTCATGAGCCATGGGACAGGTGGCCTCTGCCGGTACCGGCAGATCACAGGGCTGTACCGGGCAGGAACGGGGGACGGCGGGCGGGGACGGCGGCCTGCAGCCTCGAGCAGGTCCTGGCGGCTGTGCGGGACTCCAGGGCTGCCGGACTCCAGGGCTGCCGGATCGATCGAGGTGCCTCGTCACGAAGTCCCGACGAAGATGACCCTCGCGGAATCCGTGGTCGCAACCATCAGGTGCGCTGTGGCGACACCTCCGCGTTCGCGGCCGGATCCGCCCTCGGCCCCGTACCCGACCTGCACGGGCGGCACGTCCGACCCCGTGGGCGCCGCAGCGGTAAGGGCCTGCGGCGTTCGGCGGCGCCGGTCAGCGGCGGAACTGGCGCCGGCATGGGTCGAGGGGCTGACGCCCGTCGTTTCCCGGAATCGGACCGTCGGACGGCACCTTGCCCACCGGACGCTCCGCGAACTGGGCCTGGCCGCCTTCGCGGTGCGAGGCCACGACCATGCGGCGGGCCACGCGCGCGGCAACGTCGGCGCCGTGGTCGGCGAACAGCTTCATGCAGGCGGTGAAGGTGCCCCTCGGCTCACGGACGTCGGCAGTCACCCAACCGAATCGGCCTGCGTGTAGGGCCGGATGGCCACCGTGACATTCATCGTGAAGGTGTTCGCCCCCGCCGCGGACGGCAGGCCCAGGACCCGGTCGAGCACGCGGCCCAAGGGGCCGCAGCCCTTGGTGCGCGGGGCGGCGAACTCCGCGTCCTGGGCACCGAAGGCGACGACCAGGGGCTCCTTGGACATCACCCGGGTGGGACCGGTGTCCTTGAGCACCAGGTGGACCGCGTCCTCATCGCTGCCCACCGCGCAGCCCGACGACGGTGGGGCCGGCAGCCCGCGCGCCGAGCCGATGGCGAACTTGATGTCGAACTCGCCGCGCCGGGTGTCGTCGGAGAGGAAGTCCGAGTAGCCGCCGTACTGCGGCATCAGGGTCAGCGGGGTGCCTCCCACCCGGATCGGCGCAGCGGTCATCTCCCCGAAGACCTGCCGGAATTCACCGTCCACACGGCCTTCCGCAAAGGTGATCTTCATAGGCTCGGTGAGCAACTCGTCGACGGCGCCCATACGCAGCCGCCCCGTGGCGTGCATGACCTCGCAACGCCAGGTCCCGGGGTCCGCACCCGTGGGCAGCTCATCGACGGTCGGGCAGGCGGAGAAGTCGAACTCGGGCAGATCCGCGGCCCGTTCAGTTCCATGCGCGGGTGCGGCGCCCAGGGCGAGTCCGGCGAGCAGTGTCCCCGCAGCAGCACGTGCGAAGCGGCGGGCCGTGCGATTCGAGGTCACTCGGTTCGGTGTCATGCACCACAGGGTTGCAGATTTCCCTCTGCAGAGAAAGCTCTGCAGAGGAATCGCTGTGATTTGGCTAGACTGCCGCCATGACGAACGAGCGGAGAGCGGAAGCCGCAGGGCGGCGCACGGTCGACAGCCCCGAGGTGCTCAAGGCCCTCTCACACCCCTTGCGCCTGCGCATCCTGCGCCACCTCGGCGCGGTGGGCCCAGCCACCTCGACCACGCTGGCCGCCGCCCTCGGCGAGAACACCGGGACGCTCAGCTACCACCTGCGCATGCTGGAGCGCAGCGGCCTCATCGAGGACATCCCCGAACGCTCCACCGGGCGTGAGCGCTGGTGGCGCGGGGTGCGCGGCCTCGACATCCGCAGACCGCCCCAGGACGAGCTGACGGAGGCTGAGCGCGCCGTGTCGGCCGAGCTGGACCGGATGAGGATGGAGGAGGACGTCGAGCTCGCCCGGCAGTTCACCGCCGGGCAGGCGAAGTCCGAAGGCTGGATGCGGGGTTCGCGCAGTCTCGTCCACCTCACGAAGGACGAGCTGGACGCCTTCCACGACGATTATCTGGCCCTGCTCGCGCGTTACGCCCGCGGCCCCGAGGACGCCCCCGACGAGGCACGACCTGTACTCCTCCGCTGGTTCGGCCTGCCTGCCGACTGACCGGTAGCCGACCGGCGAACCGGCTGATCGACCGACCGGCCTTACGGGTGAGGCCTTACGGGTGAGGTGAGAAAACGGACCACGACCTCGCCGACCGGCCGGCCACGGTGGCCGGCCGGGTCGACCTCGATGTCCTGCGATCACGCCAGACCCGCCCGGAGGCGTCCCATGACGACGGCCTGTCCGAACTCGTGGTGACGCTCGACGACAGTCCTCCTCCCGATGACGGGCAGGCGAGTGACGGTCCGCTGATCCTGGGCGGTGTCGCGGGTGCGGAGCCGGGTCGCCGGACGGGCCGCTTCCGTTCAAAGCCGGGTGATCCGAACGGGGAAGTCCCGGCACGGCCGATGGGCACGAAATGTCGGCGTGCAGCGATGTGCTCGGCCGGGTACGAGCGAACGCGCTCAGCGTCGGGCCGTTTCCGCCGGCGACCTCCGCTGTGCCCGCCTTGGGCTGCAGGTCGCCATCTCCGACTCCGCCCGGAGCGGTGGCGAGGCACCCGGCCGGGACCGGTGCCGGCGTCGACGGCCATTTCGACCCGGTCGAGCGTCACCCGGCGACGTGGCAGGGCGCCGGCGCACCGCTCCCGCCCGCGCACGCCTCACCCCCCGGCGGGGGCCGTCTCGGTGCGGTGGTCGTAGTACGCCCACAGGACCACCGCGACCGCGGCGGTGAGGGCCACGGCCGCGACGCGCACGCCGCCGGAGGTCAGATACGCGACGAGAGCGGTGAGCGCGCCTCCGCCGAGCATGATCAGACGGCTCACGACGCGGTGGCGCGGTCGCTGCGGCTCCTCCCGGTCCTTCAGCTCGTGCAGGGCGTCGCGGCCCGGATGCCGCGAGCCGCGCCGGACCCGCGTGCGGTACTCCAGTCCGTAACTGATCAGCGCGTACAGCGCGAGCGCGGCCAGCGCCCAGAGCCAGTCGCCGGGATCACCGACGGATCCACGTGCCAGATGCATGACACCACTCTCCTCTTCGGCATCCGGATGCCCGGCCCTCCCGTTCGTGAACCCGGCAGATCTCCGCCCGGGCCACCGGCGCGCCTTCGCCCCAGGTCACGCTCCTTCGACTTCCGTGACCGCCGGCCAGGTTGTCGCAGCGGAGGAGTCGAGGGTCCGCACCGGTGCGGCTGCGCCGCCGCGGGCAGCAGGATGCGGGCGGCGTCCCGATCGGACGCGGACGCCGGCGTGACCAGCACGGCCGGAAGGAGTCCGCGTGTGCCGCGGTCACACCAGCGTGGCCCGGACGCGGTGCCGAAGCCGGTGTGACCGCCTCACTCGAGGTGGGAGTCGTCACCTGGCACGGGACTCAGAAGTCGTCCGCACCGTTGCGGAGTTCGGGGGTCCAGTAGCCGGTGAGGGCCTTCGCCGGGTCGACGGCGATGCCACCGCTGCCGGGCGCGGTGACCGCGATGACCGTGGAGTCGTCCTCCAGCACGACGGAGAACGCCGACACCGGTTCGTTGTCCTCGTCGACCCCGCCGTCCGAGAGCTTCACCAGGGCGTAGGCCGGGGCCCCCGCCGTGAGCACGACCGGCGCGGCCGGCTCGCTCTTGGCGACGGACGGGACGTCCTGTTTGTGGCTCTCCAGGAACTGGATGTGCGGGAAGCCCGTCAGCCGGCAGGCGTGCCGGGTGGTGTTCCGCGCCGTCAGGACGATGTGGGTGTAGGGCGGACCGTCCTGCGTGGCGGCGGTGACGCGGACGTCCCGTGCGGTGCAGACCGGAGTGGAGGCGGTCGCCCGCTCACCGGTCGAACCGGTCGAACCGGCCGTGCCCGCGGAGGCACCGGTGGATCCCTCGGAGCCCTTCGAGCCGGCCGAGCCCGCGGAGTCGGTCGCCCCCGTCACGGCGGACGTGTCGGTGCCCTTGCCGGCGGTCGCCGGGGACGAGGCCACCGTGGCCGAAGTGGTGGGCTCAGAAGTCGACTTGGAGTCCGTGTCGCTCTGGCAGGCGGTGAGGGACAGGGCCAGAGCCGTGCCCGCGACGGCGAGCAGTGCAAAGTGGTGGCGCGGAGTGTTCATGGAGAGTTCCCCCGTGAGTGGTGCGGGGCCGCGGCACGGTGCCGTCGGCCGATGTCGTCCTGCTTGCTTTTCGCTGTGGTCAGTTGCCCTTGCCGGGCCGGTGGTCGGACGGCAGGGCGTGTACGGACTCGCGCGGATCCGCGTGCGCGGCCTCCAGTGGTTCCGGGACGCCGTGATGGCCGAGCGCGTACAGGTTCCGGCCCGGGTCCCAGGTGTTGCAGGCGTAGATCGCGTTGCCCTTGGTCCACGTGTGGGAGCCGGGGATGTTCAGCACGTACGCGGCGCCGTTCGCGCGCTCCTCCCGGGGGCGTCCGTACGCGTGGACGTGGTGGAAGCGCACGTCGGAGATCGTGCCGTCGTTCATCAGGCGGTGGGCCACGTCGCTGCACGCCATGTGCGTCTCGGTGTGTTCCAGCCAGCCGGCGGTGAACTTGTGCGAGGCGCCGGGGTACTGCGCGGCGAGCGCCCTGGCCTGGGCGTCGATCCGGTCGACGAGTTCGTCGCAGGCGGGCGTACTGGCGAACCCGTCGTCCACCACCTTGAAGTTGACGACCTTGTCCACGCCGAGCGCCTTCGCGGAGGCCATGAACTCGGCGGTCCGGGCGGCGACGATCCCGGTGGTCCCGTCGGTCGGCCAGGACAGGCCGTGCCTGCCGCCCGCGGCGCACGGATCGGGCTGGACCACTGGGTGAGGGGACACGGGTCGGTGTTCATGCGCACGGCCAGATCCGGGTTGCGGCCGTTGCTCACCAGGACGAGGTGGACGGGCCGGCCCGCCGCCTTGTGCTCCAGGACGGCCCCGGCCAGGCCGGTCGCGGCGTCGTCCTGGTGCGGGGCGTAGAAGACGGCGGGCTTGGCGGCGGCCGACGCCGCGGGGGCCCGGCCCGTCTGGTACGCCACGGCTGCGGCGGTCAGCGCACCGGCTGCCAGGACGCTCCGTCTGGACGGTCCGGCGGCGTGTTCCCCCCTGTCGTTCATGTGGAAGATCCCCGTTCGGTGAGCTACGGCACGCATGCCACGGTCGTTGGACGACGGATGGTCTTCGCCGCCCCCCGGGCCTGGACGGACCCGTTCCCCGACGGGTCCGTGCGCCGGGGCGCCCGCACCGCGCAGGGCCGGCAGGGGCGTTCCGCGTCGGCCTTCAGTCGATCACTTCCGGTCTCCACGGCCCAGGCGGTTCTCCCGGCAGAAGTATCGACGGCGATACTTCTGCCGGGGGCTCGCATCCGGACGAGCCGGACGACGGGGGACATCGACGGTGCGCGACGGCACGCCTTCCACGGAGGACTTCGGGCAGCGGGTGCGGGCTCTGCGGGTCCGCGCCGGACTGAGCCAGGAGGCGCTGTCCCACGCTGCCGGGGTGAGCGTCAGGGCCCTGGCCGACATGGAGCGCGGGCGTACCCGGGGGCCGCAGCGCCGTACGGTGCGGGCACTGGCCGAAGCGCTGGGGCTGGACGGCGACGAGGCGGCGGGTCTGGAGAAGTCGGCCGCCCTCGGCAGACCGCGCCCCGGGCCGGCCACCGGCGCGGCCGGTTCCGGCACCCTGGCGCTGCCGCGCGACATCCAGGACTTCACCGCCCGCGACACGGCCCTCGCCCGGCTGCTGGACCTGGTGCGGGACGCCGGTCCGCACCGGCCGGTGGTCACCGTGGTCGCCGGGCAGCCGGGTCTGGGCAAGACCGCGTTCGCGGTGCGTGCCGCGCACCGCCTCGCCCCGCACTTCCCCGACGGGCAGTTCGCCCTGGACCTGCACGGCATGGGCCCCGAGCCGGCCACCCCCCGGGACGCGCTGGCCCGGCTGCTCGGCGCGCTGGGGGTCGCCGAGGCGGCGATACCGGCCGACGCCGACGACCGTGCCGGTCTGTGGCGCTCGCTGTCCGGCGGGCGGCGCATGCTCCTGCTGCTGGACAACGCCGCCGACGAATCCCAGGTCGCCCCCCTGCTGCCGGGCACCGGGCCGTCCCTGACCATCGTCACCAGCCGCCACGCCCTGGCGGGTCTGGAGTCCGTGCACCGCACCGATCTGGCCCTGCTGCGACGCGAGGAGGCGGTGGAACTGCTGGCCCGCATCATCGGCCCGGACCGGGTGCGGGCGGAGGCACAGGCCGCACGCGACCTCGCCGACCTGTGCGGGCACCTGCCGCTGGCCGTCCGGATCGCAGGCCAGCGGCTCCTCGGCCGACCGCACGAACGCCTCGGCAAGCTCGTCGCCCGTCTCGCCGCCGAGGGCCGGCGGCTGGACGGCCTCCAGGCCGGAAGTCTGCGGGTGCGGGCCGCCTT
Organism: Streptomyces sp. NPDC048734; assembly: GCF_043198675.1. Taxonomy (NCBI): domain Bacteria; kingdom Bacillati; phylum Actinomycetota; class Actinomycetes; order Kitasatosporales; family Streptomycetaceae; genus Streptomyces; species Streptomyces sp. NPDC048734. Next base: position 138,902 of record NZ_JBICUZ010000006.1, read on the forward strand.
CGCGCTCTCGTACCGGCAGCTCCCAGCGGCCTCGCGGACCTTGCTGCGCCGCGCCGCGCTGGCCGCCGGAGCGGACTTCAGCCCTGGGACCGCGGCGCTCCTGGCCGGCCTGTCCTACGACGAGGCGGCCGCCCGCGCCGAGGAACTGACCGACGCCGGACTGCTCCAGAGCGATGCCGCCGCCGAGCGGTACCGCTTCCACGACCTGCTCAGGCTGTACGCGGCCGAGCAGGTCGAGGCCGAGGACGGCCCCGGCGTCCGTGACGCCGTCCTCGACCGGACCGCGTCCTGGATGCTGCGCCGGGCCACCGTCGCCGCGCTGCACTTCGACGTCGACCACGAACGGACCACCCCGCCGGACGACCCGGACCCGGACCGGGCGCCCACGGGCCGGGAGGAGGCCCGGGCCTGGCTGGAGACCGAACGGGCCCAGTGGCTCGCCGCGCTGCGCCGGGCCCACGAGAGCGGCGGGTACCGGCAGGTGCTGGACACGGCGGAGGCGATGCACTGGTTCTCCGACCTCAACCAGCACTGGGAGCAGTGGGTGGAGGTGTTCCGGCGCTCGGCCGACTCCGCCCGTCTGCTGGGCAGCAGGCCGGAGGAGGCGGTGCACCTCAACTACCTCGCCTGGGCCTACAACATCTGTGTCCACGACCCGCACGCCGCCCTGACGAGCGCTGACGCCGCACTCGCCGCGGCCCGCGAGTGCGGCGACGGGCTTCAGGAAGGCTGGGCGCTCGGTTACGGCGCGGGCGCGCTCCACCGGCTGGGCCGCACGGACGAGGCCGAGGGGCGCCTGCGCGAGGGGGCGCGCTGCCTGGCCCCACAGAAGTCACCGCAGAGCCGGCTGGCCGAGCTGTCGATCCTCAACACCCTGGGCACCCTGCTGCGCCAGACCGGCCGGGCGGCCGAGGCGCTGGACGTCCACCGCCGCAGCGAGCGGATCTGCCGCGCGGGGGTCCCCGGCCGGACGGACCAGGTGATCACGGCGTACCACGCGGTCGCCCGGCAGCAGATCGGCAACGACCTGGCGGCCCTGGAACGCTGGCACGAGGCCGAAGCGCCGCTGCGGCAGGCCCTCGCCGCCTTCGACACCGTGCAGATGGCGGCCTGGGCTGAGCAGGCCCGGCTCGACCTGGGCCGGGTGCTCGCCGCCCTGGGGCGCCCGGAGGCCCGCGAGACGCTGCTCACCGCCCGCGACGCCCTCGCCGCACTGAGGAGCCCGCTGCAGGTCGAGGCCGCCGCCGCACTCGCCGCACTCGACGAGCCCGCCGCGGGCACCGGCTGACGCGGGGAGCGGCTGACACGGAGAGCGGCACCGCTCGGCGCGGAGGCTGGTGCAGGCTGCGCGCCACGGTGACCGCGATGAGTCGGCACTGACTGCTGGACGAAGTGGGGGTCCGGAAGCCGCTGAACTCGTGACGCGGCTGTACGGCCGGTCCGGTTCCGACACCCACGACCGGTCCGGTTCCGACATCGTGGGCAACGGTCCGCCGGACAGGTCCTGCCGCACTCCCCCTCCCCGGTCGATCTGATCCTCGGAAACCTTCCTGAGCGATGACCGGCACGGTGAAGCCGCGGAGGGCGCCACACCTCGTCTCCGTCCGGTCTCGGCCCCGATCCGGAGCTGCCCCACCGGAGGGTCGCCTTCATGCCCGGCCGGAATTCCACCTGCCGTTGGCGCTTCACTCCGAGTCCGAGTCCGAGTCCGCAGCCACCATGCTCACGGTCCATTACGCCATGTCCCGGCCGGGCATCAAGTTCAACGCGGTCGAACCCGGCACCACCGCGACGGAGCTGACCGCGGCGCTCGGCATCGGAAGGGCGCCGGAGGGGAGTGCCAGGGTCGTCGTGCGCCTGGCACTCTCGACGCGGACGGTCCGGCGGGAGCTTTCCGGGACGAGAACGGGCGGGACGAGAACGGGGAAGTGCCCTGGTGACCGTGTGAAAACGTTCGGGGCCGCCGGGCAGGGCCGGCCTCCGACCTCTCCCAGCAACCGGTCCCAGGCCGCCACGTCCGCCCCGGCTTCCCGAGCCCGGCCCCGGCCCCGACGGCGGCATCGTCCGGTCCGGACGACCGAGGTCAGGGGCCGATGCGGTCGGTCGTCCGGGTGAGCGAGTCATAGTGCCGTGCGGCCTCCCACCGGCCCGCCAGAACGCCCGACGGTGCAGCGGTCTGCTGGGACAGGCCGTCCCGCGGACCGTGCCGGACGGGGTCGCGGACCGTGCCGGACGGGGTCGCGGCCGCGGCCGCGCGTGATGTGGGAATCCAGCGGGCCGGGTCGTAGGGGGTCCAGCCGGCCGCTCTCCGGCGCGTCACGCAACGTCCGCCAGGCCCTCTCGCGCAGGCGCAGCAGGACATCGTCGGGCTGCGCCGCCCACGCGAGCACCCGGGTACGGCCGGTGAACCGCACGAGCCCGTCCAGGTGCAGAGGGAGGGGCAGGACCGCGAGTTCACGCCGCAGCCGGCCCCGTACCTCCGACGTGAGCGCGTCGGCCGTGGCCGAGGTGAGGTGCGGACGGTTCGTCGGATGACGGTGCGTGGCCCGACCGGGCAGGCTCAGGCCGAGCAGGCGGCGCCACACGTCCTCGACGGCAGCTTCCGTCGCCGGGGCGGGCAGCAGTTCCACCGTGTGCACCCTGTCAGGGTACGGCCGGCGCGATCATCTGCGTCCGCCCGGCCACGGCACGGCTGACGGGCCTGTACCTCGAAGCAGGACTGCCTGATCTCCGTCCTGCGGGTGGCACCCGTCCGGCCTGCCGTGGTGGCGGAACGTACGGAGTCCGGTGAGGGTGGGGTGGGGTTCGCCGTCCCCGTCGGCCAGGCCCTCTGCGACCATCCACGAAGGAGCACCGTCATGTCTGAACGCAATACCGCCATCCGCAGCCTGCACGATCTCGGTCTGGCAGCCTGGTTCGGAGGCTCGCTGATGGGCGCGATCGGCCTCAACGGCGCGGCCAGGGACGAAGGCGGAACGGAGACGGCCAGCGACCGGATCTCCTCGTCGGGGTGGGCGAAGTGGGTGCCGGTCAACGCCGCCGCGATCGGCGCGCACCTGTTCGGCGGCGGCGGGCTGCTCGCCGTGAACGCCCACCGCGTCGCCACCCAGCAGGGCGTGGCCGCCTCCACCACGGCCAAGACGGTCGTCACCGCGGCGGCCCTGGCCGCCACCGCCTACGCCCGCGCCCTCGGCAAGAAGATCGAACTGGCGTCCTCCCCCGACCCCGAAGACGCCGAGAAGGCGGCGAAGCACCCCATCGACCTGCACAAGGCGCGGCGGCAGCTGGCTTACGCGCAGTGGGCGGTACCGGCCCTGACCGGCGGCCTGGTGGTGCTCAACGCCCTGCACGGCGAACAGCAGCGCCCCGTCGAGCAGATTCCCGGCATGTGGGAGCGGGCGCGTTCCGTGACCCACCTGTGTGCGTAGAGCCTGCGTGACGGACTGGAGGTGATCACCGGCCGTGACTCGTGCCCGCGAGATGCGCGCCTGTGGCGCCGGGGCATGAGGTGCACCGTCAGTCCGTCACGAAGCCACCGTCCGCACGGTCGCCGTCGACGACCGGCTCCGGGCCCGTGAGCCGAACGGACCCCGGCCGGGTCAGTATCCGATGGCCTCTCGGAGAAGCAGCACGGTGCCGCGCCCCGGGCGGGGTTCCGCGTTGAGGATGAGCAGGCGGTTGACGGCACTGGGCCTCCCGTACGCCGCCCGGGCGCGGGCGTTCTCCATCGGGAGGGCGTGCTCCTCGACGCGGCGCAGGGCTGTGCTCAGGTCGGGCACCACCTTCTGCGCGCCGACGATCCAGACCTCGTGGGCGGCGCCGCCCGCGTGGGCGGGGAGCTGGCTGCCGCTGCCCGAGGCGAGAACGAGCGAGCCGGTCCCGGTGACGGCGGCGACGCTGTTGACGACGAATTCGGGGCCGGCGACCAGCCTTCGGATCTCGTCGGCGCCGGTGGCACGGTCGACGGCCGGGACGCGCGGCCTGACGGCGTCGTACCGGCCGCCGGCGTTGATGTCCTCGTCGATGCCGGACAGCCGGAGGGTCTCGCTGGCTCCGGTGAGCACGCCGGCGCCCTCGGGGACCAGGTCCTTGAGGCGGGCGCGCGCGGCCGCGGCGGCGTCGAGGATCTCGGCGGCGAAGCCGTTGGCACGCAGCGCGGCGGCCACCCGCTCCAGGCGTGAGGCCACCGCGACCGCCGACGGTGGCGGGCTGGCCGTCACCCACCCGCGCACGGTCGTGGGCGGTGAGCGGATCGCACGTCACCACGCCGAGATCGCCCGCCTGTCGGGCGGCCGCACGACGTTGCTGGAGTACACGGTCAACAGCCTGCCCGGCTTGGTGGCGCGGCAGGACGACCACATCGCGACCGTGTTCGCGTTCGAGACCGCGGGCGACCGGATCAGACGTATCTGGGCGGTGCGAAACCCCGAGAAGCTCCGTCCCTGGCGGATCGGCTGAGCAGCGACCCGGGACACCGCGGCGATCGGTTCACGGCCCGCGCCGGCCCGCACCGGACCCGCATCTCGAACATGTCTGGTGCCGTGGCGGGCGGCGTTCGCCCGTGAAGGAGCGGCGGCCGGTGCGTGCTCCGGGGGTACCCCCGGCCGGAGGCTGGGGGTGTGCCGGCCGGGGCCCTCGTACCGGACGTGCTCGGGTCTTCGGCCGGTGCGGCGGGTGGGGTCCCCCTCCGGGGGAGCGTGCCGGGCGTCGCGACGGGGCGAACGTCGCCCCGTCGCGGCACTAGTCGCGGGGCGGGCGGGTGGCGGTGTCGAGGTAGAAGGCGTCGATGCTCTGGACGGCCTGCTCGAACTGCTCCAGGTTGACCGGCTTGGTCACATACGCGTTCGCGTGGCTGGTGTACGCGCCGGTGACGTCCTCGGGGGCGGCGGACGTGGTGAGGACGACGACGGGGATGGTCTGCAGGTCCTCGTCCGTCTTGAGGATCCGCAGGAGTTCGCGTCCGTTCATCCTGGGCATGTTCAGGTCCAGGACGATCAGGTCGGGGCGGGGGTTGCCAGGGGTGCGCAGGTGCTCGAGTGCGGCGACTCCGTCGGTGACCTGGACGAGGTTGCGGGCTCCGCGCTCGGAGAGAGCTTCCTCGATGAGGAGGGCATCGGCCATGTCGTCCTCGACGAGAAGGACGTCGAAGGGCCGTGCGGGGCTGGTCATCATCGGGTGCTCCATGGGTGCTTCGTCGGAGTGGTGGAAGAGTCCGGGCCAGCGACGCCGGGCGCCCTGGCGGGTCATGCCGCAGGCGGCACCGAGTTGCGGGTATCCGGCACCCGCGCGGGCGGCGGAGAGTGCCGCGCCCCGCTGGAGGCGTTCGGCGGCGTGCCGGAGCTGGTCCAGCACGTACAGCAGGGTCAGCGCCTCCGCGGGGTCGCCCTCCGGCGCGGTCGGGACCTCTTCCAGGAGTTGGAGAGTGAGGCGCCTCGCAAGCCGGCCGACTGCCGCGTCCGCGACGGCTGCCGTTTCCTCGGGAGTGATCCGCGGGCTGAAGTTCTTGCCAGGCACGTTCAGCACCTTAGGCTCCGGCCGGGCACCTCGACAACAATAGTTGTCACGATGCATCTAAAGTGGCGGCTGCCCCCGCATGGTGCAGGCGGCATCACATCGGCATCACATCGGAGGGGTCACGGCATGAGCGGGAACGCGAGACCGCGTGCGCGAAGGTTTTCCACCTGGACGACGCGGCGGTGGCTGCGTGTCGGGGCGGCGGTCTCGCTGACGGTGCTCGCGCTCCTCGGAGTGACGGGCGCGTCGGTGCTGGCGCGGACGGAATCGATCAGCGAAGACCTCGTGGAGGTGAGATCTCCCGCTCTGAGCACGTCGTTCCGGCTGGAATCGGCGCTGCTGAACCAGGAGACCGGCATTCGCGGATACGGCGCCACCGGCACCCCGGAGTTCCTCGTCCCCTACCGGCAGGGCCTCACCGCCCAGGCGGCCCACACCGCACACCTGACGGAGCTGCTGCACGACGACGCGGCCGATCTGAAGGACCTGGAAGCCGTGCGGGACGCCGCGGAGACCTGGCAGGCGAGGATCGCCCGTCCGATCGCCGCCGCGCCCGCCGGAACGCCTTCGTCGCTGGCCTCCGAACGCGCCGAGGAGGGCAAGGAGGCATTTGACGCGCTGCGTTCCGCCCTGAGTGATCAGCAGGAGCGGCTGCAGACGGAGCGGGCGCACGCGGCGGAGGACCTCTCCTCCACGATGGCGCTGCGGAACTGGGTGTTCAGCGCGATCGCGGCCGTCATCCTCGCTCTGACGATCTTGGTCTTCGAAGGACTGCGCCGCGGCATCACCGCCCCCCTGGCCCAGCTGGGGGCGGACGCCCGCACCATCGCCGGCGGTGCCTTCGACCACCCCATCACCCCTGCCGGGCCCGCGGACCTGCGACGGCTCAGCAGTGAGATCGACTTCATGCGCCGACGCCTGGTGCGCGAGCTGGCGTTCACCGAGGAGGCCCGGCTGCGCCTCGACGCGCAGACCGCCGACCTGCAACGCTCGAACGCAGAACTGGAACAGTTCGCGTATGTGGCCTCCCACGACCTCCAGGAGCCGCTGCGCAAGGTCTCCAGCTTCACGCAGCTTCTCCAGCGCCGCTACGGCGGCCGGCTCGATGCCCGGGCCGACCAGTACATCGACTACGCGGTCGACGGCGCGAACCGCATGCAGACCCTGATCAACGATCTGCTCGACTTCTCCCGTGTCGGCCGCGTCCACCACGAGATGCAGAGCGTCGACCTCGGCTCCGTGCTGGAGCGGACCCTGTCCTCCCTCAGCGTGAGCATCGAGGAGACAGGTGCCTCGATCACGCACGACCCGCTGCCGTCCCTGGTCGCCGACCCCACCCAGATGGGCATGCTCTGGCAGAACCTGATCGGCAACGCCGTCAAGTTCCACCGTCCCGACCGGACGCCCGAGATCCACATCTCCGCCGCGCGGGAAGGCGCGCTGTGGCGGTTCGCGGTCACGGACAACGGCATCGGTATCGACCCCGAGTACGCCGAGAAGGTGTTCGTGATCTTCCAGCGGCTCCACACCAGGGAGGCCTACAACGGCAGCGGCATCGGCCTGGCCATGTGCAAGAAGATCGTCGAATTCCACGGCGGCACCATCGGCGTCGACCCCGACCACCACGACGGCGCCCGCATCACGTTCACCCTGGCCAGCGAACCGCCCGAAACCGCGGCGCCCTCCACCATGCCGGAAGCGACCCGCGCCGACGCGGAGCCGACGCCGTGACCGCGCCCGCCACGCACACCCCCGGCGGTCCCTCGCCGGACCCCGCGTACCGCATCCTCCTCATCGAGGACGACCGGGCGGACGCCCTGCTCGTCGAAGAGCTCCTCCACGACACCGGGCTGCGGTTCGACCTGACCACGCGAACGACCCTTGCCCAGGCCCGCACCGAACTCGCCGTCTCCGCGATCGACTGCATCCTGCTCGATCTCCATCTGCCCGACGTGTCGGGCACCAGGGCCATCGCCGCCGTCCGCGAACTCGCCCCCCACACCGCCGTGATAGTCCTCACCGGCCTGTCCGAGACCCAGGCTGGAGCCGAGGCGATGGCCGCCGGCGCCCAGGACTACCTGGTCAAGGGCAAGGTCGAAGCCGACCTGCTGCACCGCACCGTCCGCTACGCCGTCTACCGCAGCCAGACCGAACGCACAGCCGCCGACGCCCAGAAGGCCCGCCTGCACGCCGAGGAGAACGCCCGCCTGGAACGGGGCCTGCTGCCCCAGCCCATCCTCTCCACCTCCACGGTCACCGTGACGACCCGATACCTGCCCAGCGCCGAAAGAGCCCTGCTCGGAGGGGACTTCCTCGACGTCGTCGAAGACGACGACGGCCTCCTGCACGCCGTGGTCGGCGACGTCAGCGGACACGGCCCGGACGCCGCCGCACTCGGTGTCTGCCTCCGCATCGCCTGGCGCTCCCTCGTCCTGGGCGGACACCACGGTCCCGGCCTCCTGCACCTCATGGAACGCATCCTGATCGCCGAACGCGGCCCGCAACCCCTGTTCGCCACCTGCACCCTCCTCACCCTCGACCAGAACGCCGCCACCGCCACCCTCTACCTGGCCGGTCACCACGAACCCCTCCTCACCACCGCCGAAGCCACCCGGGAACTGGCCGCCGCCCACGGAATGGCCCTGGGCATCGCCCCCGAGCTCGGTACCTGGCCGGCCACGGTGGTCCCGCTGCCCGCCGCCGGGGCCCTGACCCTCTACACCGACGGCCTCACCGAAGGACACAACGGCCCGCACACCGAGCGGCTCGGCGTCGAAGGGCTCCTCGCCCTGATCGGGAACCTGCCGCAGGCGGACCCGGCCGCCCATGTCGACCGCCTCATCGAGGAGACCCAGACACTGAACGCCGGACGTCACACCGACGACCTCGCCGTACTCCGCCTCGACTGGGGCGACATGTAGGTGACGGCCGCCCCTGCCGTTGTCTGCGCCCGCGCGGAACGAAGGCCGCAACCGCCGCAGCGCCTCGGGCTCCGCGCCACCGGTTCACCCGCCCGGCGACCCTGTACGGCCCCGGCACGCACCCGGACCGGCGGCCCGGACCACCGCGACGGCGTGTTCGCTGACGGCGCGTACCGGGTGCTCGTCCGGTGCCGTACGGGGTCACCGCCTTGACGGACCGCGGCCGTCAGCGACGGGCCGGCCGGAACACGGGGCCGGCACACGCCGCGCGTCCTGGAGTCCCTCGACCGGGTCGACCACCACTTCGCCGCGAGCGGACAGCCGCGCCTGCGCCGCCGGGGTTTCGGCGGCCCCGCCCTGCCCGGCGACGTCGGCCATCCCCGCTCGGCGCTCCGCGGCCCTTCAGGTGATGCGTCAGGCGGGCCCTTCCTGCACCGGCGGAACGGCTGTGCACGGGCGAGGAGACGGCGATGTCCGGCGGACGGGCATCGTCGGCCCGACCGGGGGCATCAGCAGGGCCAGGAGCATCGCGCGGCCGGTTCGCGGCCGGTGCCGGCATCGGCCGCAGACAGTGACACGAGAAGGGGCGGACCATGACCCTGGAGCATCCGGCCGAGAGAGGCGGGCGCAGACGCGGCCCCTTCGAGGAATTCGCCGAACGCGCGTCGAACTTCACCAGCAGCCCGGCGTTCTTCGGCGTCTGCCTGCTGCTGGTCGGCATCGTCATCGGTGTGCACATCGCCAAGGCACCGCTGACCTGGATGCTGCTCGCCGGCGAGTCCATGACCGCCGTCACGCTCCTGCTCCTGGCGCTGCTGAAGAACAGCGAGCGGCGCGCCGAGCACGCGGTGCAGCAGAAGCTGGACGCCATCGCGGCCGCCCTGCTGGAGACGGGACGCGGCGAACCGGGCCCGGCCCAGCGCTCCCTGCGCACCGCCATCGGCATCGAGGAACAGACCTGATCCCGCCGCACGGCACACGGCCGTCGGCGTGCGGCACAGGACACATGACACGGGGCACAGGGCACAGGGCACAGGGCACAGGGCACAGGCTGCCGTTTCACCAGCCTCAACGGCACGGAGACCGACGTGGACTTCGCGGCCCACGCCGCGCGCCCGGCGAAAAAGGGGTGTCAACGGCGGTGGGCAGCGACGTTACAGTCCGCCCCATGAAAATCCACAGACTCGGTCCCACCCTGTTCCACCGACCTCGTCCGAGCCCTCGACGCCGACCCCGTCGCCCGCACCGCCTACGACGAGCTCTCCCCCAGCCGCAAGCGCGCCTGCATCCACACCATCGAGAGCGCCAGGAAACCCGAGACCCGCCACAGCCGCATCCAGAAAACCCTCGCCACACTCCGCAACCAGCCACTGACATAAGCCACCCGCTTCCTCGCGCGGGTCCGCGGCGCCTCCACACCGGCCGACCCCCGGACGGCGATCCGCAGGCGTCAGGTCGGGGACGGGCGGTGGCGTGGTGACCACGGTGAACAGGACCGTCGGGAACAGCGTGTCCCCGGTCCCGGGAGAGAGCGGTTCGACGTCGTCCGTCAGCGGCAGGTCCTGGTGGTCCGGGGCGGTGAAGAGCCGAGCCGTGCGGGGTGGCCGTACGCGAGGGGGACGCCCGCCACGTGGATCTCGCCGACGGCACCCACAGGCACCTCCCGCCCCGCGGCGTCCAGGAGCCGGACGCGTGCCCCCGGCCGGGGGCGCCCGGTGGCCGGCCACTGCCCGGCGGCGGCCCGACCGGCTCGTTCTTCGAGGACGACGGCGTCATCCCCTGGTGACCCCGACCCCGTCGTGATCGGGCGGCAAGCGCCGGCGCGCTCGACGCGACCGGGGATACCGAGGCAGTGCGGCCAGGAGTACCACCGCCCCCGGCCGACAGTCTCTCCGCCGACGCCGACGGCCGACCACCCGCTCTCGTGGTCGGCGTCGGCCGTCGCCGGGCGCGAACGGGCTGGTGCCTCGGCGACCGGCGTGGTGGGTGGTACGCCATGTCACCACGCCGACACCGTCGAGCCGGATGCTCAGTCGAGGCAGAACTCGTTGCCCTCGACGTCCTGCATCACGATGCACGACTCGTTCTCGTCATCGGCGGGCAGCAGTCGTTCGCGTACCGCGCCGAGCGCGACCAGTCGTGCGCATTCGGCCTCCAGGACGGCCAGGCGCGCCTCGCCCACGAGTCCGGTGCCGACCCGCACGTCGAGATGCAGCCGATTCTTGACGGTCTTGCCTTCGGGAACGCGCTGGAAGAACAGTCGCGGGCCCACACCGGAGGGATCGGCGCACGCGAACCATGAACCCTGTTCCGCGGGCGGCAGTGAGCGATCGTAGTCGTCCCAGGTGGTGAACCCCTCCGGTGGCGCCGGGACGACGTACCCCAACACCTCGCACCAGAAACGAGCGACGCGCTCGGGTTCTGCGCAGTCGAAGGTGACCTGGAACTGCTTGATCGATGCCATCAGGCCACCGTAGCAGGGAGGCTCGAGTGCCCAATTCCCGTGCCGAGCAGGCAGGTTGACGGGAGAATGTCCCCTGCCGGCCCGGCACCCCCACGCGATGGACCACTTCAGGTGACGGCAGTCGGATCGGTGGTCGGCTTCCCGCCGGTGACCGGGTGGGCGGCGGTCGGGGTCGGCTGCTTGTCGACGAAGGAGAGGCCGGGCTTGCCGGGGCGGGTCACGAGCGGCGCGACGCCGTTGGACGGCAGTGCCCCGGCCACGGCCGGAGCCAGGGTGACCTTGGTGGTGCCGGACCTGACGTGGACGGTCGCCGGGGAGGCAGGTGCGGGGCCGGCGGTCACGGCCGCTGCGGTCACGGAGCTGATGCCGATCAGCCCGGTACGGGTCAAGGCGGTTCGATCTCCCGTCAGTCGCGGTGTTCCCGACGTCGCAGGAGATGCGTACGTCCGAAGACCGGCGGCCGGCGACCGGCGACCGGCGACCGGATGCACCCTCTTCACGAGCCTTCTCGTCACCCGTGCGCGGGCCGGGTGCATCCGGCAGGGCCCTCGGCGACGAAACATCTTCGACCGACACCGCACCGTGCTGCACACCACGAGGACCTCATGTCTGCTTCCGCGCCCCTGCAGCCCGAGTCCGTTTGGGACTACCCCCGGCCGCCCGCCGTGCGCGAGGACGCCCGTCGCACTCGTGTCGAGTGCGGCGGCCTGCTCGTGGCGGACACCGGGAGAGCGGTCCGTGTGCTGGAGACCAGTCACCCGCCCGTGTTCTACGTTCCCCCCGCGGATGTGCGTCTCGACCTGCTGCGCCCCGCTTCCGGCGGCACCTGGTGCGAGTGGAAGGGCAAGGCACGGTACTGGGATCTGGTCGTGGGTGACGACGTGCGCGAGCGAGCCGCCTGGAGCTACCCACAGCCCACTCCCGCCTACAGCCTCATCACGGACTTCCTCGCCTTCTACGCGAGCCGGGTGGACCGCTGCACGGTCGGGGACGAGGAGGTGCAGGCCCAGGACGGCGACTTCTACGGCGGCTGGATCACCCAGGACGTGCGGGGGCCTTTCAAGGGAGCACCCGGAACACTCACGTGGTGAGAAGGGTCTTCACCAGGGCAGGGCGACGTCCCCCCACCCGCGCCCACGCCGAGGTGGTCCTCCCGAGCCAGGTCACCAGCCTCTCCCCCACGACGGCCCCGTGCCCGCCCTCGCCGTCGTCGAGACGGTGATCGCCGGCCTCGCGACGGCTGTCGGCGGCGAAGGACACCTCCACATGCGGCACGACGAGGACGTGGCCCGCCGTATCGGCCTGCTCTGACCGGCACCGCCCGGTAGCCCGCCCGTCCGGCGGATCCGGAGCCTGCGTCGTCACCGTGCCGCGCATCAGCGTCTTCTCGGCCGGAACGGGGCGGGACGCCGCCGGCGTCGTCGAACGGTCGGCGCCGAGCGGCCACCCGTACTTCGTGCCCGGGCGGCCCGGCGGATGCGGACGCCGCCGGCAGACCACGGGCGCGCGGTGTCCCCACCCCGGCCGTCCCTCGCCGGACGGCGGTGCCGGACGGGAACAGTCGGAGGGGGACAGGCGGAGGGGGACAGGGGACGGCAACCCGAGCCCAGGCTCACGGAGACAGCGCCTGCCAGGCACGGGCAAGCCGCCTCGACCGGCTACGCAGCCGGTCACCGCCCCGCTGCGACGCCGTCCCGCGTGATCGTTGCGGGGACAGCCCTCCGGTCCGCTGTCCCCGCCCACGTGTCGACGACGTGCCGGTCCTCCCCGCTCCCTCCCACCGGGCCCGCGTTCACGACTCATGCGGTCAGCACCCGGGCGAGCCACGCGGTGCGGGTTCGGCGGGCCGTGGCCGAGAGGCGCGCCTGTGGGTACAGGGCGTCGAAGCCGTGGAAGCCGCCCGCCCAGACGTGGAGTTCGGCCTGGCCGCCGGCCGCCCAGATGCGGGTGGCGTAGTCGGTGTCCTCGTCGCGGAAGACCTCGGCGGAGCCGGTGTCGACATAGGTGGTCGGCAGGCCGGAGAGGTCGTCGGCGAGCGCGGGCGAGACGTACGCGGGCACCTCGTCGTCGGTGAGGTCGCCGAGGACGGCACGCCAGCCGAACTCGTTCATCTGGCGGGTCCAGACGCCGGGCCCGTCGGCGTACTGGCGGCTGGAGGTGCTGGTGTTGCGGTGGTCGAGCATGGGGCAGATCAGCATCTGCGCGGCGATCGCGGGGGTGCCGAGGTCGCGGGCCAGCAGGGTGACGCCGGCGGCGAGGCCGCCGCCCGCGCTGGCGCCGGCGACGACGATCCGGGCGGGGTCGATGCCCAGTTCCTCTGCGTGTCCGGCGATCCAGAGCAGGCCCCGGTAGCAGTCGTCGACCAGGGCGGTGCCGGTGGCCTCGGGCGCGAGCCGGTAGTCCACGGAGACCACGACCGCGCCGAACTCGTCGAGCCACTCCAGGGGGATGTCGATCTGCGCGAAGCGGTCGCCCATGACCATCCCGCCGCCGTGGATCCAGTAGACGCACGGCGCGGCGTCGCTGCTGCCGTCGGTGTTCGCGGGGCTGAACACCGACAGGGGAATCGGGACACCGTCCTCGGCCGGCACGGTGACCTCGCGCCGGTCGGCCTGCCGGTGGGCGAGCAGGGACTCGACGGGTGTCGAGGGGAACTGGCGCAGTTGCGCGAGCGTTTCCGTGTCGAGCCGGGACATGAGGGGCATGCCGGCGAGGAGTTCACGCAACTCGGGGTCGAGGGCGGGTCGGGCCGTGGTCATGGTCGCGGGCCTTTCACGGGTCCGGGGCGGACGGCCGGACGAGGACGGGGTACGCCTCGGCAGCCGCCGGGAAAGCGGGGGGCGGGGGCGGGGATCGTTCCGGAGGTCAGAAGGCGGCCTTGCCGCGGACCGGGACGTGGTCGGTGTACTCGGCATCCTTGGCCAGCAGTCCGTCGATCTGCGCCACGACGGCCTGTGCGGCCTCGCCGGCGAAGATCCGGTGGTGGTCCTCCTCGCTGGTCCAGCCCTCGATGACGTGGACGACGTCGGGGTCGGACGCGGAACGGGAGACGAGGTAGACGACGCAGTGTTCGCTGTCGCCGGGACCGCCCTCGTTCAGGCCGGTCAGCAGCAGGTCGACCAGTCGACCGCCCATTCCGGGCCTGGCGGTCAGGGCGGCGCTGAAGCCGTACTTGGCGATCATGGGGACCTTCTTCTGCCTCGACGGATTGGAGTGACCCCATTCAATCGCCCTGACCTGCACAAACGTTAGACAGATGCTCGCCACTACTTGCACGATCCTCGCGACTGCGGGAGTCCGGAGGTCGCATGGTGCTGCAATGGACGCATGCACCTCGACGAGCTCCGCACCCTGCTGGCCCGGCATGCCCGCCCCGACTGCACCACCGCGATCGACGGCGTCCTCGTCTCGAAGGTCGACCGGCCGGATCCGCCGGCACCCTCGATGTCCGGCACGGTGCTCGCCGTCATCGCCCAGGGCGCCAAACGCCTCGCGCTGGGCGACCGCGTCTACGAGTACGGCGCCGGTCAGTACCTGGTCGCGTCCGTCGATCTGCCCGTCACCGGGCAGTTCACCCAGGCCCGCCCCGAGCAGCCGGCCCTGGGCTTCGGTCTCGTGCTGGAACCGTCCGCCGTCGCCGAGCTGCTGCTGCAGGCCGGTCCCGGCGACACCCCCCGCCCCGGCGGGGGCACTCCGTCGGGGATCGCGGTCAGCGACGCTCCGGCTGCGCTGCTCGACGCGGTGGTGCGCCTGCTGCGCCTGCTCGACGAACCCCGCGACCGGGCCGTACTGGCCCCACTGGTCACACGCGAGATCCTGTGGCGGTTGATCACGGGCGAGCAGGGCGCGGCCGTACGCCAGCTCGGCCTCGCCGACAGCGGACTCAGCCATGTCTCCCGGGCCGTGCGCTGGATCCGCGAGCACTACGCGCAGCCCTTTCGGGTCGAAGACGTGGCACGCCTGTCCGGAATGAGCGTCTCCGCCTTCTACCGCAACTTCCAGGCGGTGACCGCGATGAGCCCCATCCAGTTCCAGAAACAGATCCGGCTCCAGGAGGCGCGGCTGCTGCTGGCCACCCACCCGGGCGACGTCACCGGGGTGGGCCACCGCGTCGGCTACGACAACCCCTCGCAGTTCAGCCGCGAGTACCGCCGCCAGTTCGGCGCACCCCCGAGCCGGGACGCGGCCCGCATGCGCGACACCGCACGCACCCCTGCGAACGTCCTGCCCTGAGCGAGGCCGGGCCCGGTGTGACCGAGCCCGGCGTGACCGAGCCCGGGAGCATCGGCGCCGCCCTCGAGGAAGCAGGGCCCGTCGGCGTACTCGTCGACGACACGGTCAGGCCGGGCGCTTGTCCGACGACCGACGACGAACTTCGCGGGCGGGGCGGCGAACGGAACCTCCTCAGGCCGCCACGGCGGGCAGCCTTCCGGCGCCGACGGCGTCGACGAGTGCCTGGTGGTCCCGTTCGTTCTGGTCGGCGTAGCGTTCGGCGAACGTCACCAGGGCCCGGTCGAAGGAGTCGCCGCCGCCCAGATACGCGGCGATGGCGATGCGGTCACCGGACCTGGCGTGCGCGCGGGCGAGCGTCGCGCCGCACAGGGCGCCGAACGTCCGCATGCCCCGCGGCACCATGTCCTCGGCCACCGCGACCCCCTTCCAGTCCCGCAACTGCCGTACGTAGAAGTCCCGCTCACGGCCGTCGATCCCCTCGACCCGCTCCCAGCCCAGGAAGATGTCGCTGGTGGCCTGCATCAGCCGCTGCCCGGAGACGACCCGCTCGCCCTGCGTCGGATAGCCGGTGTCCCCGACGTGGGGGGCCAGCACCGATTCGTCGGCCTCCTTGGCCTGGAGGAACAGCGGGTCCTCGTCGTCCCGCCCCAGCAGCAGCACGATCCAGCACCGGGTGCCCACACTGCCGACCCCGACGACCTTGCGCGCCATGTCGGCCACCCGGTACTGCTCCAGCAGGAACCGCCGGTCCGACGGCAGAGACCTGCCGTAACGCTCGATCAGCCGGCTGATCTGCTCCTCCAGCCGGCCGCGGCGGTCGTCCGGCAGCAGGTCCTCGAGCGGGGTGACGAGCGGAGGATCGGGGGTGATACGGCGCCTGCCGTCGACGACACGCGTGAGCTTGGCGAAAGCCTGGAGGGTGTCGCGCGAACGGGCCTTGGTCACGGCCTGCCCCCAGCGTTCGCGGCCCCGCGCGGACAGGTCCGCGCCGAAGCGGGCCCGTACCCAGTCCACGTCGAACCGGGCGTACCACACGGCCAGGTTGCCGGTCCCGGCGAAGGTACGCATGCTCTCGCGGTAGGACCGCACGGTGGCCCGTACGATCGCGGCCCGCTCCTTGGTGCTGAAGCCGTTCGCGCGGCCGGCGATGACGAGGCTGGCGGCCAGGCGCTTGACGTCCCATTCCCAGGGGCCCGGCAGCGTCTCGTCGAAGTCGTTGATGTCGAACATCAGGCGTCGCTCGGGCGACGCCAGCAGCCGGAAGTTCAGCATGTGCGCGTCGCCGCACAGTTGGGTCCGGATCCCCGTCGTCGGCGTGCCCGCGAGGTCCGAGGCCATGATGGCGGCGGCCCCCCGGTAGAACCGGAACGGGGACTCGGACATCCTTCCGTAGCGGACGGGCACGAGGTCGGGCAGCCGCGTGGCCGACTGCCGCCCGATGATCTCCAACGGGTCGGGCCGTTTCCGCTCCGGCGCGAACTCCGCGTGGCTGGAGCGGGGTACGGTGTTCCGCGCCCTCTTGCCCAGCGCGGCCCGCTCCTGCGGGGTGCGGTGCACCGCGTGTGCGTCCAGGTGGCTCTCGGTCATGGCAGTGGCTCCAGTGCGAGGTCGCCTCCGGGCAGGGCGGTTGCGGGGCGCTCTGCCGCGCGGGGGGGGACGGCCGGTCCCGACGAGCCGCCGGGACGGGTTCTCGGAGCGGACTCCGCGCCCACCGTGCCGAAGGACCGGCGTCGCTCGGCACGGCCGGCTCACAGGGCTCTCGCACTCAACGTATCCCCGGCAGGGGAACCCGGCGAGCCGGGTCACAGGGCGGTGGCCCGGTCCCCGGACGCGGTGGGCGGGTCGGCGTGGTCGTGGTCCAGGAACTCGCGGATCGCGAAGCCCACCAGCGTGATCACCGCCGTCCACACCACGACCGCCGTGGTCGGGTAGTTCCAGGTGAACAGGACGACGGCCGCGATCACCAGGATGGCCACCCCGATCCAGCGCTTGAAACGGTGGACGAACCGCCCGACCGCGCCGAGACGCAGTCCCGCCGAGGTCGCCGTGCCGCGCAGGGCACCGATGCTCCTGCGGCAGCCGGTCCGCGTGAGGACGGCGATCCGGGACGGCCCGGCCAGGAAGGCGCCCGCGGCGGTGAAGAGGGCTACCGCGGCGAGCGCCCGCACGCCGGCCCGCAGGAACCTGATCAGCGCGTCGTACACGGACCCCGCGGCGGCCTGCGACACACCGGGGGGCAGACGGTCGAGGTAGACGTCCCGGGTCACGGTGAGGGCGATACCGAGAACCAGCATGGCCGCGAACACGGCCAGCCCGGCCCCGATCAGCGCGTGCCGGCGGTTGAACGCCACGTACACCCCGGCGGCGGCGACCAGCAGGGCGATGAGGGGCAGCCAGCCGCCGAGGATCTCCAGCACGCGCACATAGGTCCTGACCTCGCCGATGTCCTGCGACGCGAACACCACGAAGTCGGTACGGACGTCCGGGATCTTCGCGGCGGGCGAGAAGCCGGCGTCGACCAGCTGGTCCTTGACCTCGGCGACGATCGGCCCCAGGTCGACGACGACCTGGTCGTTCTCCAGCTTGACCGGTCCGTCGGCCTGCCCTGTCAGGGCCTTGTCGAGTGCCGAGTGTGCCCTGCGGTTGGCGTTCACCCAGACGGTCTCGAAGGCGCTGCTGGTGACCACCCGCTCCACGGTGCCGCCGACCAGTTGCTTCAGCCCGTTCTCGATCGGGCCGTCCAGATCGCCCAGCAACTGGGTCACCCGCGGCGGGACCCCCTGCTGCCCGGCCGCGTCCGTGAGCTGTTTGACCAGCGCGTCCACGTCGACCTGGGCCAGCACCGCGTCGGTGACCCGGTCGGTGACCGCCTTCTGCACGTCGGGGTCGCTCGCCAGCGGCCCGACGGTGGCGACGTATCGGTCCGTGTCCTGCACGATGCTGTTCGCCCACACCGCCACGACGGACAGCAGCGACAGCAGTGCGGCGGCGAGGACCAGCAGGGTCGAGCCGAGCGAGCGCAGCGGATGGTGCCGGTGGGGCCCCGCAGGCCCGGCGGCCTCCAGAGCCCTGACCCGGCGGCGCAGCTCGCCCAGTTCACCGCGCTCCCCTGCCGAGAGCCGTTCGCCACCGTTGTCGCTCATGGCCACCAGCAGATCCGTCCACCGCGGAACGCGCGACCCGGACGAACCAGGCAGGTGAACGGCGTACCGAGGTGCGGGGCCGGTCAGGCGATGCTGCAATGAGGGCGGGGCGGGCACCGGGGGGAGTGAGCCGCATCCCTCGGAGATGACGTCATGAGCGACGATTTCGAAGAAGTGGGCCCCATCGACCACCTGATCGTCGAGTTCCCCGGGAACCGCATGACCGGCGAGGGTCTCCCTCTCCTGGTCGACCTGGTGGACCTGGCATCATCCGGGTCCTGGACCTGACGTTCGTCAGGAAGGACGACGACGGATCCGTGACCGGGATGGAGATCGCCGACCTCACCGGTGACGGCGGACTCGACCTGGCCGT
Source organism: Streptomyces sp. NPDC048734 (assembly GCF_043198675.1). Classification (NCBI taxonomy): domain Bacteria; kingdom Bacillati; phylum Actinomycetota; class Actinomycetes; order Kitasatosporales; family Streptomycetaceae; genus Streptomyces; species Streptomyces sp. NPDC048734. The sequence continues at coordinate 157,550 of NZ_JBICUZ010000006.1, forward strand.
CTTCGAGGGCGCGTCCTCGGGGCTACTGGGCCAGGACGACATCGAGGAGGCGGCCACCGCGCTGGAGCCCGGCTGTTCCGCCGGCATCCTGGTCTACGAGAACGTGTGGGCCGCGCCCTTCGCCGCCGCCCTGCGCCGCGGCGGAGCCCGGTTGGTCGCCTCCGGGCGCGTCCCCGTCCAGGCCCTCGTCGCCGCCCTCGACGAGACCGAAGCCGCTCACTGACCGGCGACCGAGGTGCCTGACGCGCAGAAGGGAACCAGCCATGCCAGGACTCATCCGCGGGGTCGCCCGCACCGCCGTCGTCGCCGGAACGGCGACCGCCGTGTCGAACCGCGTGTCACGACGCCAGCAGGGGCGTTGGGCAGCGCAGCAGGGATACGGGACGACGCCCCAGCCGCAGGCCTACGCCGAACCGCCGGCGGAACCGCCGGCGACCGACATGGCGAGCAAGATCGAACAGCTGAAGCAGCTCGGCGACCTCAAGGCCCAAGAGGTGCTCACGGAGAGCGAGTTCGAGAAGCAGAAGCGCAGACTTCTGGCGTCGTGAGGCGGGCCTCGCACTCGGGTGCCTCGCGACAGCGCGGCGTGACGCGTGTCCACGGGTCCTGCAGCCGGTCGGCGCACCAGGCGCGAGAGTCGGGGCTCACCGGCACGAAGCCGCCCCGGTAGCCGGTCCTCCTCCCACCCGCCCCTCCCGTCGGCGGGCCGCCGCCGGGAGGGTGAGCCTGCCGTCGCGCACCTCGGCGATCCGGTCGGCGGAGGCGAGGCGGGCGAAGTCGTGGGTGACCAGGACGGTGGCGGTGGCCCGCTGGTGGGTGAGGCGGGTGATCAGGTCGATGACGGCGGCGCCGCGTTCGTGGTCGAGGGCGCTGGTGGGTTCGTCGACCAGCAGGACGGTGGGGCCGTTCATCAGGGCGCGGGCGATGTTGACGCGTTGGCGCTGGCCGCCGGAGAGCTGGTGGGGGCGTCGGCGGGCCTGGTCGGCCAGGCCGACCGCGTCCAGGAGTTCCATGGCCCGGTCCCGGGTGGTGCGGGGCCCGCGCGCCGAGGAGGCCGTCGATCGCGCCGCCCGGGGCGACATCGACGTCGTCCTCATGGACCTCCGGTTCGGCAAGGGGATGAACGGCGCCGAGGCCACCGCCCGGATCACCGCCCTGGCGGACGGCCCCCGCGTACTGGTCGTCACCACCTACGACACCGACGCCGACACCCTCCCGGCGATCGAGGCCGGGGCCACCGGCTACCTCCTCAAGGACGCCCCGCCCGAGGACCTGGCCGCCGCCGTACGCATCGCCGCGGCGGGACGCACCGTCCTGGCGCCCGCCGTCGCGGACCGGCTGATGCACCGGCTGCCTGCCCCCGGCACCGCCTTGACCCGGCGCGAGACGGAGGTTCTCACCCTGGTCGCCGGGGGCCTGTCCAACCAGGCCGTCGGCGCCCGCCTCCACCTGACCGAAGGAACCGTCAAGTCCCACCTGGCCCGTGTCTACGCCAAGCCCGACGTCGGCTCCCGTACCGCCGCCGTCGCCACCGCCACGGAACTCGGTCCGATCCGCCTCTGACCGGGCACTCGCCCCGGCCCCCACCGGCCGGCCGGGCGCCGGCCGGCTGTCGTACCGGACCTCGGTGCGCCGGACCGCTCCTGTCGCGCTTCCCGGTGGGCCGGCCGGCGGCGGAGACCGATCGGTCAGTGGCCGGCCGCCGTCGCCTGGCGTGTGGCCGGGGGCGTGTCGCGTCGGCTGTCGGTGCCGAGCGCGTGCAGGATCTCCTCCACGCTCTGCTTGGCGTCGCCGAAGAGCATGCCGCTGTTCTCGCGGAAGAAGAGGGGGTTCTGCACGCCCGCGTAGCCGGAGGCCATGGAGCGCTTGAAGACGACGACCTGCTCGGCCTCCCAGACCCGCAGCACCGGCATGCCGGCGATCGGGCTGCTCGGGTCGTCGGTGGCGGCGGGGTTGACGGTGTCGTTGGCACCGATCACCAGGACGACCGAGGTCCGGGTGAAGTCGTCGTTGATCTCGTCCATCTCCAGGACGATGTCGTACGGCACCTTCGCCTCGGCCAGCAGCACGTTCATGTGACCGGGCAGGCGCCCGGCGACGGGGTGGACGCCGAAGCGGACCTCGACACCCCGCTCGCGCAGCTGCCGCGTCAGCTCCGCGACCGGGTGCTGGGCCTGCGCGACGGCCATGCCGTATCCGGGCGTGATGATCACCGATCGGGCCTGAGCCAGCATCTCGGCCGCCTCCACGGCCCGCACCTCGCGGTGCTCGCCGTGGTCCTCCCTGCCCGCGGACGGCGCCTCGATGCCGAAGCCGCCGGCGATGACCGAGAGGAACGAGCGGTTCATCGCCTTGCACATGATGTACGACAGGTAGGCGCCGGAGGAGCCCACCAGCGCGCCCGTGACGATGAGCAGGTTGTTGTCGAGCAGGAAGCCGGCCGCGGCCGCCGCCCACCCCGAGTAGCTGTTCAGCATGGAGACGACGACCGGCATGTCGCCGCCGCCGATCGAGGCGACCAGGTGCCAGCCGAGCGCCAGCGCCAGCACGGTCACCGCGATCATCAGGGGCAGGTTCGGGCTGATCGTGAACCAGACGGTCAGCCCGACGAACACAGCGAGCGCGCCGATGTTCAGCGCGTTCTTGCCCGGCAGCATCAGGGGGGCGGACTTGATGCGCGCCGAGAGCTTCAGGAACGCGACGATCGAGCCGGTGAACGTGACCGCGCCGATGAAGACCCCGATGAGCACCTCAGCGTGGTGGATGCCCAGCAGGTCGGCGTCGACACGGGTCTGCGCCGCGCCGTGGGACTCCACCTCCAGGTAGCTGTTCCAGCCCACCAGCACCGCGGCCAGCCCGACGAAGCTGTGCAGGACGGCGATCAGTTCGGGCATCTGCGTCATCTCGACGCGGCGGGCCCGCCACAGGCCCGTCACCGCGCCGAGTGCCATCGCCAGCACGATCAGCGCGACCGCTCCGGCGGTGATGCTCTGCGCCGCCACGACCACGGTGGCGACCAGGGCGAGGGCCATGCCGGCGATGCCGTAGACGACGCCGGCGCGGGAGGTGCGGTGCTGGGACAGGCCGGCCAGGCTGAGGATGAACAGCAGGGCGGCGACCAGGTCGGCAGCGTGTGAGGCCGTCAGGGATGTCATCTCGGCTCAGCCTTTCGAGAACATGGACAGCATGCGGCGGGTGACGGCGAAGCCTCCGAAGATGTTGACGCTCGTCAGCAGGACGGCCACGAAGGACAGCGTGGTGACGATCCGGCTCTCGTGCCCGATCTGCAGCAGGGCGCCGATCACGACGATCCCGGAGATCGCGTTGGTCACCGACATCAGCGGGGTGTGCAGCGCATGGTGCACCTTGCCGATGACGTAGTAGCCGATGACCACCGCCAGCGCGAACACGGTGAAGTTGCGGGCGAGTTGTGCGGGAGCGAAGGCCACCAGCAAGAACATCGCGAGCATCCCGAGCCCGGTCAGGCCGAAGCGCCACGCGGGCGTCAGTCTCGGCTGCTTCGGTTCGGGCGCTTCGGGTGCGGTCGCGGGCTGCGCGGCGGGCGCGGCCGAGACCGCGACGGGCGGCGGCGGCCAGGTGACGTCACCGGCGCGCACCACGGTCACGGCCCGCTGTACGACGTCGTCGAAGTCGATCGACAACTGCCCGTCGTTTCCGGGAGTGAGCAGCTTCATCAGGTTCACCAGGTTGGTGGCGAACATCTGCGAAGCCTGGGCCGGGAGCCGGGAGGCCAGGTCGGTGTAGCCGATGATGGTGACGCCGTTGTCGGTCACCACCGTCCGTCCCGGCACGGTGCCCTCGACGTTGCCGCCCATCGCGGCGGCCATGTCGACGATGACGCTGCCCGGCTTCATGACGGCCACGTCCTCGGCCGTCAGCAGGCGCGGTGCCGGGTGCCGGGCGGCCGGGGATCAGGGCGGTGGTGATCACGATGTCCACCTCCTCGGCCTGCTCGTGGTAGAGCTCGGCGGCGGCGCGGTCGTAGTCGGCGGAGGTCGCCTTGGCGTAGCCGTCGGTGCTCACCTCCTGGGCGGCTTCCACCGGCAGGTACTCGCCGCCCAGCGACTTCACCTGGTCCGTGACCTCCGGCCGCGGGTCGGTGGCGCGCACGATCGCGCCGAGGCTGGAGGCGGCGCCGATCGCCGCGAGTCCGGCCACACCGGCGCCGGCCACCAGCACCTTCGCCGGCGGCACCTTGCCCGCCGCGGTGACCTGGCCGGTGAAGAACCGTCCGAAGGCGTGCGCGGCCTCGATGACCGCGCGGTAGCCGGCGATGTTGGCCATCGAGGACAGTACGTCCATCGACTGGGCCCGCGAGATGCGCGGCACCGCGTCCAGCGCCAGGGCGGTCACCCCGGCCTCGGCGAGCGACTGGAGCAGTTCGGGGTTCTGCGCCGGGCTCAGCAGGGCGACCACGGTCGCGCCCCTTCGCAACCGGCGGATCTCCGTCTCGGAGGGGGCGTTCACCTTGAGGACGACATCCGCGTCCCAGGCCTCGCCGATCCCCGCGCCGGCGTCGGCGTACGCCTGGTCACCGAAGCCGGAGGCCTCACCGGCCCCGGACTCGACGACGACCTCGTAGCCGAGACCCAGCAGCAGTCGCACCGTTGCCGGGGTCGCCGCGATCCGCGTCTCCCCGGAGACGGACTCGGCCACCACGCCGATACGCCGGGGAGGGTGCTGTGAGCGTTCTTGAGCAGACATGTCCTGTATCTCTCATCAGAGGAGGGTGCGGAAGGGAAATCTGCGCTCGGGGCGGTCGGGACGTCCTCTCCCCGTGATCGCTGGAACCTACCCGTCAGACGGGTACGGGCCAACGCGAACGGACGGTGACGTGCTTCACCTTGCGGTAACGGCCGAGACCGGACGGAGAGGGATCTCGAACCCGGCGGCGGACGACTGTCGACGTGCGCCCGCGTCCATCCGGTCGACACGCACTGATCGGCATGCCCATGCCGATCAGTGCGGTGCCGGTGGCCCGCCCGGGCTCTCGGCGAATCCACGGCTCGTCAAGGACGGGCCCGGCCTGGGCAGCGGGAGTACGTGGCCGCCCGGTCAGGTGAGGGTGCCGGCACGACGTGTCCTTGACGAAGAACCGGGTGGCCCCCAAATCACCTGCCGGAGCCGGCCGATGGCCCGGAGGCCGATGGCCCGATTTCAGCTCTGCCGCTCCAGGGTGAGGACGACGACGGAGATTGACGACATTCGATTCGGGTTGCACCGTGCCCTGCGGAAGACCCACCACGACTTGAGCCGTGCGACACGCCGCTCAACCGGTGCTCGGGCTGCGGACAGCACGCGGTTGACGGTTTGCCACGTTGGCGTGAGGGCACGGCCTGGTGGGCGTCTGAGGGGAGTCGTCACCCGGAAACCGGCTCGTCTGTGGGCGCGGTCGGCGAGGATCGGGACGCTTGGCGTTCGCAGATCCGGATGATCCGGCGGGTACGGGCCGCGGTGAGGCCATGCGCGCGGCCGTCGCCCTCCGCGAGAGTGCCGTCGGGCAGGACACGGCCGGGATCGGTCTCGCGCAACCACCCCTGCTCCCGCATCACCCGCGGCCCTCCCCGTTCCGGCCCGTCGAGCCCCGACCCACTCCACGTATGCGGAAGTTCAGCGACCGTGGAACAGTTCCCCCCCCCCCAGAGGTGAGGGACAGCTCGATCGGAACGGTGACCCCGCATCCGGGCCGCCTCGCCGGTCAGCGCGAGGCGGCCCGGATGCGCTCCCTGAAGCGCGGTGGTCCACCGCCCGCAGGGTCCGGTCTCGTCGAGAGGGCTGGGCGCGGCGCGTTCGCGACGCCCCTTGCACGCCCGGCGCGAGGCGTGCCTACGCCACGTCCTCGAGGAAGGCCTCCTCGTTCATCATCGCGGCACCGAACCCGCCCAGGATCTCGTCGATGCTCAGCTCGGTGGCACCGGCCGGGGCCGTGGGCGTCTGGCCCTCGCTCATCCGCACCACCAGGCCCAGCTTCTTCACCTTCGCGTTCTCGGCCAGCTTGGCGAGGTCGACGGAGACCTCGGTCAGCTCGCCGTTCTCGAGTGTGAAGTCAGCCGTGACATCGGTGTCGGGGGCGTCCTTGAGGTCCTTGTCCGTGGGCAGTTCCATGCCCGGCGGCAAGCTCTTCGCGAGCGGACGGATCTCGCCGAGGAACTGCGTGATCAGCGTACGGAACGGAGCGGTGGCGGTGATGTGCTCGGAACCGTCCTCGTCCTCGGCCGTCTTGAAGTCGACCTCGCGGGCGACGGTCTTGCGCAGCGCCTCCAGCAGGTGCTTCTGCGTCTTGGCGTCGAGCGTGGGCTCCGGCGCGGGCTTCGCACCGGGCTCCGCTCCCAGCTCGGCGGTGGTCTTCTCCATCTCCTTGGTGTTGATCTTGACCCACTCGCCCTCAAGTACCTTCTTGAGCCCGCTCGCCTCCGGGGGCAGGTCCTTCACCGACGGTACGGGGAAGCCCATCGCCTTGCCGAGGGCGTTCGCGTCGGAGCGGATGTAGGTGTAGTCGCCGATGACCCGGTACTCGGTGAGGTCACCGTCCTTGGTGCTGATCTTCAGGGCCATGCCGACGTAGTCCTTCTCCCCGGACTCCTCGATCGGCTTCTTCGACTGCACGGTGACACTGATCTTCGCGCCGCTGATCAGGTCGGCGGCCTCGTCGGGCATCTCTTCGCCGGGCTCCGGGTCCGACGAGGCGTCCAGCGCCTTCAGACTCCGGGCGTCGGTGTCGAGATCGAGCTCGAAGGAGATCGTCTTCTCCCCGGCGAGTCTCTCGAAGGCCTGGTCGAGCTTCTTGCCGGCGGAGAGCTGCTCCACGGTGCCACAGGCGGCCGAACCCGCCAGGACGGCGCCGACAACTGCGGTGGCGGTCAGGGTCTTACGTATGGCGGTGATGATGGTCTCCTCGTCAGTGCGATCACCATGTGATCGCTGACGAAGACTCATGTCGCCGCCAAATGGTTGTGTCCCGTGCGAGTGACGTCGACCAGGCGGTACGGCCTCATGCGTTCGGCACGGCCGCCGAGGTCCGGCTCACCCGTTACGGCACACCGACCATGAACCGATTCCCCGTGACGGGCCCCGGTAGGGCGAACCGGCCGACCGTGCCATCGGCCGCTCCCGCGGCGGGCCGGCCACGAGGATTCACCTCGCGGCCGACGATCGCTGTCGCCCCCTCGCGTCCATTCTCACCGCCGGACGAGCCGGTGATGCACTTGTTCCTCACCGACGTTCATGACCCGCCTGCGCGTTCCCCCGACGACACGGCCGTCCGCGCACCAGGCCGCACGTGGTCCTGGCGGACAAGGATTGTGGTCACCCATGCTCGTACGTCGCCGTGGGCGATTGCGGTGCGCGCCTGGGCGCACGCCCCTGCCCGGCGGTATGTCCGGCCCATGACCGAACGGCGCGCGTATCCGAGTGATCTGCCGGACGCCCGAAGGCTGACGCGGGAAAAAGCGATCGACCGGCGAGCGGCTTGACGACGCTCGACGGGCGCGGGGGGCTGCCGATGCGGCGGGTCCGGCAGGCCGCAAGACACAGCCGTCACCTCGTCGCAGGTGGGGACCGCTGCCGGTGCCCGGTCGGCAATGTGCGTGAGCCTGCCGGCGTCGCACGGTGCTCCCACGGTCCTCGGCGCTGCACCTCCGCCGGAGAATACCTGGTCAAGACGGTCAAATCCCACCGAAAAGATGTACGATGAAAGCACCGGGAGTACTTCGCACACCGGCTCTCATGCAGGTGTCGTTTCCGGCGATCACGAAAAACCGGGCTGCCGACGGGCAGCCCGGGGGCAGGTCCGCACCATGACCACCACCCTCGACCGGACCGCGCCGCGCGACCTCGCCGCAGAGCTCCCGGCACGCTTGTCCCTCACCCCGAAGACCACCCTCGCCGGCCTGCTCGACGGGGCCTGGTGGCCCTGTTCACGCGATCTCGAGGCGGAACTTCCGCCGCTCGCGGCCGCACTCGACGGAGTCTGGGGACGCATCACACGCGTCACCGTGAACCCCACCCACTGGCCCGTCATCCCGCGCAAGGTGCCGGTGGCCGGACACACCGTGCATGTGGGCTGGTTCACCGAACAGCACCCCGACAAGCTGATTCTGCTCTCCTACACGGTCGGCCGCTGGGACCTGCTGGTGATCCCGCCCGAGACGGAACCCGCCGCCGCGGCCCGCCTGATGGCCGCCGCGGCGATCCCCGGGAGCGTCCTCACCGCCGGAGTCCTGATGGCCGATGAAGCCGTGATCGGGCGCGGCATCCGCGACGCCCTGCGCCGGGAAGCCGGCTGGGAAAGCGAGGGCGGGGCCTGCATGTCCCCCTTCGGGGGCCTCACAGGCCGACGCGCCCTCTCGCCGCCCGGAAACACCTGGAGGTGAGTTCCATGGAAACCCTCGTCCTCATCGCGGCGATCATCCTTGCGATCGGCATCGGGACACTCCTGATCCGCCTGCTCAACGCACAGCACGACGCCCGGATCGCGGCCCACCACTACAGCGATCCCCTGCCGAGACCTCCCGGTCAGCCGGACGACACAGGCCGTCGAGTCCTCCGTACGCACGGCCGGTGAAGAAGCACTTCCGGCCGGGGCGACGGGCGGGGTGACGGGCGGGGTGACGGGCGGGGCGTACAGCGCCGCACGCGCCGGCTTCCCGCCCACCGTGCAATAAGCACGTCAACGTGACGTACATCGGGACCCCGCGCGGTCGGCAGGCCCAGCGGCGCGGAGCGGAACGCCCGCCGCGCCCGCCGGAGCAGTCGTTCAGTAGGGTCTGCGCATGGCGCACAGCGTTCGTCCGCGACGCTTCGGCACCCCTCACAGGCGAGGAAACCGGCTGTGCTCACCTCTCTGCACGACCTCTCGGGAGCGACGCGATGAATCGACGTACCCGCCTGGCACTCGCGCTGGCGCTGGGTGGACTGCTGTGCGGATGCGCCTCGGATACGGACACGCGCTCCCCAGCGGTCCGGGAAAAGCCCTTCTGGCGAGCGGAGTTCGACGGGGCGGCGGCCACCCGTCCGTCGGAGAGTTCATGGAACACCGACATCGGAAACCGGGACGCCGAGGGGTGGGGCAACAACGAACTGCAGTACTACACGGACGATTCGGCCAACTCCGCCCTCGACGGTGCGGGTCACCTCTCGATCTCGGCGCGACCGGCCCCCGCCGACTCCGAACTGCCCTGTTACACGCAGGAGTTCTGCACCTGGACGTCGGCCCGTCTGACCACCGAGGGAAAGGTCGCGCTCACTCACGGACGCGCGGAGATCCGCGCGAAGCTGCCCACCGGTACGGGACTGCTGCCGGCGATCTGGATGCTGGGCGACAACGGCGTCGAATGGCCCGGGCAGGGTGAGATCGACATCTGCGAGGTGGTGGGCGGAGAACCACGAACGGTGTACGGCACCGCGCACGGGCCGACCTACTTCAACGAGAACGGGATCGGCGGCTCCACCGCCCTTGCGGCCGACGCGTCGCAGGCGTTCCACACGTACGCCGTCGACAAGCAGCCGCGCCGCATCACCTGGTCCGTCGACGGGAAGGCGTATTTCACCCTGACTCCGTCGAAGCTGCCCGCAGCACGCGACTGGGTCTTCGAACAGGACATGCACCTGCTCCTCAACATCGCCGTCGGAGGCGACTGGCCAGGCCCTCCGGACACCTCGACACCCTCTCCGGCGACGATGACGGTCGACTACGTGCGCTTCTACGGCACCGGCCGGGTGTGACCGTCGGCAGCTCCACACCTCGTGTGCCCGTGGGCCGCTGCCCGCCGCGCCTCGCCTCTTCAGTCCTGCGCGCCGCTGCCCGCCCGCGTGCTCTGCCACTGGGTGAGAAGTCGCCGGGTGGAGGCCGCGGTCGGATCGGCGGGACCGAGGGCTCGTTCCATGGCGGCGACGATCGCGGTCATGTCGTCGACGGCCGCGCCGTTGTCCGGACCGGTGCGGTCGCAGTGCAGGACGGTGAGGGAACTGCGGTCGATCAGGACGAGGTTGTGGTCGGCGCCCAGACGCTCGGTGCCGGCGGCGATGACGTCCTCGTACGACGCTTCGGCCTCGTCCGTGCGGCCGTCCTGACCGAGCCACTCGGCGGGGCAGTGACGGGCGGCCAGGGTGTCGGGGCTGCCGGGGCCGAGGACCGGTGTGATGTCGTCGATGAGTTGACGTATCGCGGTGAGGCGCTCGGGCAGGTTCCCCGTCTCGCCGCGCACCTGCAGGCTCAGCAACCGGGTCGACAGGGTCCCGGGGTGGTCCGGCCCCAGCACACGGGTCAGGTCCGGGAGGACGGACCGCAGGCGGGACAGCGTGAGATCGGCCCGGCCCTGCGGCAGACACGCCACCGCCGACAGGACACGGGCACGCAGAACGGCCGGGTCGTCGCCGCCCAGGCGTAACTGCGCCGAGGCCACCGGGAACGGGACCTCGCGATGCGCCGGTCGTACGAGCACCGTGACCGCGCACAGCGCCACGAGCAGGTGCACCCGCATCACGGTCGTGGTCGACCCGGCCGAGCTCGCGCTGATGGACCTGCCGCATCCGGCGTGAGGCCGTTCCGCCGTCCTGACCGGGGGTGCGTGGAGCGTGACCGGGGGCAAGGCGAGGAACCCCGACACGTTTGACCCCGACGGTTGCTCGACCTATCGATTCTCGATAGGTTTCCATTGTTATTCGTTCGAAGGAGGGTCCATGGGAAAGCTGACCGTGGTCGCGTTGCGTGCCGTGCTCGCGACACTGCTCGCCGGCTCGGTGTTCGTCCAGACGGTGATGACGGCGCTGCTGGCCGCCGACATGGAGGACGGCGCCCTCGCGGACCGCCGCATCACGATCCTCGTGATCGTGGTGCTGGGCATCGTGACGGCGCAGATCGTGCTGGTCTGCGTGTGGCGGCTCGTGACGATGGTGCGTCGCGCCACCGTTTTCTCCTCCGCCGCCTTCCGGTACGTGCACCTCGTGATCGGCGCGTTCACGGCCGCCGCGCTCCTGGTCTTCGCACTCGGCGTGGTCCTGGCACCGGGCGAGGCCGTCGCTCCGGGAATCGTGCTCCTGCTGGGCGGAGTCTGCCTGGCGGTCTTCGGCGTCGCACTGATCGTGCTCGTGTTGCGGATGCTGCTCGCCCAGGCCGTCGCGTGCGACTCCGAAGCATCCCGGATGCGCGCCGAGCTCGCCGAGGTGATCTGATGCCGATCACCGTCGACATCGACGTGATGCTGGCCAAGCGGAAAATGTCCGTGGGTGAGCTCGCGGACCGCGTCGGGATCACTCCCGCCAACCTGGCGGTGCTCAAGAACGGCCGCGCCAAGGCAGTGCGCTTCTCGACACTCTCCGCGCTCTGCGAGGTGCTCGACTGCCAGCCGGGAGACCTGCTGCGCTGGGAAGCCGACCGGCCGAAGAACGCGCAGGACACTCCGGCTCAGGAGCGCGTCACGACGCTGCCGGCCCCATGACCGGCGGCCGCCACGCCCGCCGGTTCGCCTGCCCGGAAAAGGGCGGGCGCCCGGCTCAGGCGCATGTCACTGCGTGACGAGTCGGGTGCCCCTGCGCCAGATGGCACGGATGTCGAGGGTGCGGTCGATGTCGGTGGTGGGGTCCCCGTCCACCAGCAGCAGGTCGGCGCGCAGTCCCTCGGCGATCCGTCCGCGGTCGTTCAGGGAGAAGCGCCGCGCCGGGGTGGCGGTCGCCGCGCGCAGTGCGTCGAGCGGTGACAGCCCGGCCTGGACCAGGTAGCGCATTTCGTGGTGGACGCTGGCTCCGTGGGCGACGCCGCCGAGGAAGGGGACGGGCACGGAGGCGTCGCTGCCGACCAGGAGATCGACGCCGGCGTCGTGCAGCGCCTTGACGGTGGCGAGGACGTCCTCCAGCTTTCCCTGGGGAAAGCGGTCGAAGCTGGCGCGCAGTGTCGTCAGCCAGGCCTCGTCCAGCCGGGAGGCGACCCGGTGGTCGTCCGCCTGGGCCGCCCCGGTGATGCCCATCATGGAGGCGTCGAGGACCACGCAGGGGACGACGAAGGCGCCGGAATCGGCGATGAGGCCGATGATCTCCTCGGTGTGGGGCTGGTCCATGAAGACGTGGACCAGCCCGTCGATCCCGGCCTCGATCGCCATGCGGGTGGCATCCAGGGTGAGAGCGTGGGCGATGGTGAGCATTCCGTGCCGCTGCGCCTCGGCGACGCCCGCGTTCAGCGTGGCCCGGTCCAGGCAGGGCAAGCCGGGGTGGCCCTCGACCGTACCGTCGTCGACCATGAACTTGATGTAGTCGGAGCCCGACTCCACGAGCTTCGGGATGAACCCGGCCGCCTCCTCGGGGGTGGCGGCGAAGGGCATGACCAAGTCCCCGAGCTCGTCGCGGGCGGGCCCGCCGCCTCCAGGGCGCTTGCCCTCGGGAAAGAGTTCGCTGGGGTGCCCGCCGGGCGGGGTGATGCCGAAGCCCGCCGAACGGACGTCGGCCACCGCGTCGTTGGCCTCGATGTGCGCCCGGCGCGCCCTGGTCAGGGCACCCTGCATCTCCAGTTCGGTCGTCACACCGAACTTCAGGGCGAGGGCCAGAGCCTGTTCCGAGGCGTGCGTATGGGCGTCGAACAGGCCGGGCAGCAGGGTGCCGCCCCGTGCGTCGACGACATCCGCCCCGGCAGGCACCGCTCCCCCGACGGCCACGACGGTCGGGCCCTCGATCAGGACGGTCGTTTCGTCCCGAACCCGCTCGCCGTCGAAGACGCGTGCGTGGGCGATGGCGGTGATGGTCATCGGTGGACCTCGTTTCCGTATGCGGCGACAGGTGCCCGTCGCTCGCTCATTTATATGCATCAGAGCATACATTTGCAAGTCGCATTGCATATTCCTGTGTCGGTACAGTTGTGCCATGACGAACCACGGGCACCCCGATCAGCCGAACGACGACGCGGTACTCGACGCCATCGGACCGGCCTTCTCCCGGCTCAGGCGCCGCACTCCCTCCTCCGGCAAGGACCTCTCCCGCAACCTGGTGCTCAACGTCGTGTCCGAGCGCCCGGGCGAGACGACCGTGGGCGCGGTCGCCGAGGAGCTGGGTACGGACCAGTCGGTGGCCAGCCGCATGGTGTCCGACTGCATCAAGCAGGGGTACCTGCTGCGGGAGGCGTCCCAGCAGGACGGCAGGCGCATCGTCCTGCGACTGACACCTGCCGGCGAGGACCTGCGCGCCCGCTTCGCCGCAGAGCAACGCCAGGGGTTCGAACACATCACCGCGGACTGGCCCGCTGAGGAACGGCTCCGGTTCGCCCGCCTGTTGATCAAGTACGCGGAGGCCGCCGCCGCTCTGCGCAGGCGGGAACAGGGCTGACCACCCGTACACGGACGACCCTGGAGGCGGACGGGGTTAAAAGGTGGCGAACACCAAGGGGGTTGCGCAGCCGCCGGCCGGCCACGGCGGCGGACGTCGTGGCAGTACACCGGGCAGTTGGCGAGTTCGACGGCGCCGCCGCGTGGATCGCCGCGGTCGAGGCGGAGCGCGAAGCGGGCGATCACGCACCGCCTGTCCGACCGATGACCGACCCCTGGCAAGATGCCGGCAGGGAGCATGTGCTGGGAATCAGCGGGTACTTCATGCGGGCCGCCGACCCCTCGGCCCTGAGCACGTGGTGTCGCGACCGCCTCGGCCTGGACACGGATGAGAACGGCCTGTGGCGTCAGGGAGCTGGGCCGACGGCGTTCGCCACGTTCGCATCCGGAACCGACTGCTTCGGGTCCCGCGCCCAGCGGACCATGCTCGACTTCCGGGTCCGTGACCTGGAAGCGATGCTCGCGCAATCGCGCGACAAGGGAGCGGACGTCGACGAAGAAACGCAGGACGTGGAGGGGGTCGGTCGATTCGGCCGGCGTGGACCGCCGCGAGGTCGGCGGGGGCGGCCGGGCCGTCGTCGTCGGGGGCGGCCGGGCCGTCGTCGTCGGGGCTCACCGCATCGCCCCGTTCATCACGGTCCACGGGACGCACGACTCCGTGACCCGGCCGGGAAACACACGCCCGGACGGCACCGTCGACACGGGAGCGAAGTGGGCTGCCGCGGCGGCCTTGGGGCTCGTCTCGCCGGGGAGAGCCTGGACGCGACTGCGCGACTGCGCGGGTCGTGCCGTCCGCCGCCGCTGTGCCCGAGCCGGCGGAGAGCGGGCGCCGGGTCCGCCGGGCGGCAGGGTCGTCGTGTCAGGTCGAGCGGGGCCGGCCGCCGCCCGGCTGATCACTCTCGGAAGAGGCGGTCAGGTAGTCGTAGGTACCGGTGAGTTCCAGCAGACGCCGCAGTGACGGTCCGATGTTGTCCAGGTGGAAGCGGACGCCGTCCTGACGGGCGGAACGGTGGATCTGCAGCAGGGTCGACAGCCCCATGGAGTCGACCACCTCCAGCTCCCGGCAGTCCAGGCGCAGATCCTCGACGTGCTCACGGTCCAGGAGGGTCAGTCTCACCTGGTGGAGCACGTCGCCGCTGGTGTCGTAGTCCAGGTCCCCTTCGAGGGCCAGGCGTACGGTGTGGCGGCCGGTCGGAGACGGGTTCTCCACGGGGTCTGCGTCGGGCGAGGTAGTCACAGAATTCGTCCAGCGTCTCGAGGTCAGGGACAGGGGGCGAGCGCGGCTCGTCCGGCATCGATGAAACGGCGAGCACGAGGGAAGTCGCGCAGTTGTTCCTCCAGCAGATCCAGGCCGGGCACGAGGGACCGCGCGGGAACTCCCCGGGCGGTCAGGAGGTCGGCTGTCCAGGTCAGGAAGTCGGTGAAGATTTCGGGGGCGTCGACGTACAGGGCGGCGGTCAGGAAGTCGACGATGTGGGCGAGGTCCTCGGCTGTACGTTCCCGCTGCTCGTCGTTGTAGGCCTTCATGGGCGGAAAGCGCTGTTCGAGGGAGTGGAAGGTATCGCGCACCAGGCGGGTGGAGGCGCCCGCGACCATGGTGTACTCCTGGTCGCCCAGATGCGGCAGGTCGTCGATCGTCTGGTGGGCGGCCGCCGGCCGGGCCAGGAGACCGGAGGCGAGCCGGTCGGCGGCGGCCCGGGCGTCGGGCTCCCACGCGTCGGCGCCCAGCATGCGGGCGTACCGGCCGTCGGCGCCGAAGGCGAGACCGCCGGCCATGACCGGGGTCCCGGTGGCCTGGACGGCGGTGATCGCCGTGTGGGCGAGGGGCAGGCGCGTCGGCAGGGAGCTGGACAGGCACACCGCGTCCGGTCCGGTGCGGTGGATGTGACCGACCAGATGGGCGGTGGGCACCTGCGCGCCGAGGTAGTCCACTCGGCAGCCGCGGAGCCGTAGCGTCTCCGCCACCAGGCGTGCGGGCAGTGCGTGCCATTCCTGGTCGACGCAGGCGACGGTGACGCGACCGCGCGGTACGGCCGGCCGGTCGCTGGGCAGGGCGGCGATGACCCGCTCGTTGATGGCGGTGGCGACGTGCTCGTCCGCCACGCTCATGCGGCCGGCCGCCCACTCGGCACCGACCTTCCGTTGGACGGACCCGATGACGTCCAGCAGTACCGTCTCGGGCTCCAGCCCGGTGCGCAGGGCTTCGGTGACGACGTCGAGGGCCGCGTACTCGTCTCCCGCCCGGACCGCCACCCAGAGTCCGTCCGCCCAGTGAGAGGCCTGCTCGTCGTCGTGCGGCGCGGTCCGACCGGCGTCGGCGCCGCGCCGGCGCGAGCCCTCCTGGGTGTCGGTGCCGTGACTGGTCATGCGGTGTACCTGCCCCGGGTCGTTCCGTCCACGGCACTGAGGTGGGCGCCGCGCGGGGCGGTAATGGCCATGAGGGCGATGTCGTCGTGGCGTCCGCCGCCGATCCACTGGGAGGCGACCATCTGGATGTGCTCGACGACGGCCTCGGCGGGCATGCCCGCGCACTCCTGTGCCGCGCGCCGGAGACGCTGCTCGCCGAACATCGTGTCGCCCAGGGGGCCACCCCTGGCTTCGGTGACGCCGTCGGTGAACATCAGGCACGTCTCCCCCGGGGCAAGCCTGATGTCCGCGGTCCGGGAGGTGAGGGTCGGCATGACGCCGATCAGGGTCCCCCGGGTGTCGGCCTCCTCGACCGTTCCGTCACCGCGCACGATCAGTGGTGTGGGATGGCCGGCCGAGGTCAGGCGCAGCATCACGTCGCCGTTCTCGCGGCGGACGGAGGCCAGCACCAGGGTGGCGAAGCGGGTGTGGTGGCTGTTGCGCATGGCGTTGTTCAGCAGCCGCAGCATCTTGTCGTGGTCGTCGGCCATGGGCAGCAGGGCGTGCAGCGTGTTGCGGATCTTGCCGGTGAGCACGGCGGCTTCCAGCCCCTTGCCGGCCACGTCCCCGAGCACGGCGAGCGTCTCGGGAGAGTCCTCGGTCGGCGGATGGACGTCGTAGAAGTCGCCGCCCACGCGCTCGGAGTCCTTGCTGGGTCGATAGCCCCCGGCGAACTCGACGCCCTGCACCTGCCGCAGGGTGGGCGGCAGGAGTTCCCGCATGAGCGTGTCGGAGATCGAGTTCTGCTCCGCGTAGAGATGGGCGGCCGACATCGCCGCGCCGGCCCGGGCTGCGAACAACCCGGCCAATGCCTCCTCCGCGCCGGTGAAGGCGGCTTTGTGGCTGCGGCGCAGCAGGACCAGCGCGCCGGCCGGCACACCGTGGCCCGGAAGCGGCGTGATGACCAGCGAACCGACCTCGCCGAATCCCTGGGGGACCAGCCAGTGCGGTGCCGCGGCGGGGTCTATCCACCGCGAGGGCACCGGCGGGAAGCCGCGCAGCGCCTCGGCCAGGCCCGGCACGGTCTCCGGCGCCCCGGCGGCCGTGGTGTGGGTCACCTCGCCCAGATGGTCGCAGACGACCAGGGGCAGCTTCTTGGCCACGGTGGGGGCGACGACCAGCGCGGCGTCCGCCAGATGCTCGGCGGCCAGGCGGGCGGTGACCTCCATACAGCGGCTCACGTTCAGCGAGGCGAGAAGAGCGCTGGAGGCCTCGGTGAGGAACCGGGTGCGCCCGCGCTCCGCCTCCAGCTCCTCGAGCACCGACCGGTGGGCGGTCTCGTCCACGAGCCACCACGCGGTGTTGCCGTCGGGCAGGACGGACGGGTGGGCGGAGAAGAAGCGGTCGTCCACCACGCCGCTGACGGGTTCCGGGGGGAGACGCTCGTCGGTGGCGGCGAGCCAGGGCGGTGAGGACAGGCTCCGACCGGATCGGGCCGCGGGCAGGAGAGCGGAGGCGGCGCCGTTGAGTTCCACCACGCGCCCGTCCGGAGCCAGGACGATCACCGGATGGGGGGCGGTGGCAGCGCTCGGCGTACTGGCGCCACCGGTACTGGGGGCGTCCGGGAAGGAAGTCATGCCGCGGGGCCCCTGCGCGTGGACCCTCACCTCACTCAGCGAAGAAGACAGTTGTCGGAGAACAACAATCGCGCAGGTGAGTGCGTGGTGCAACCACGAGACCGGGGACCGGCGCGACGCCGCCTCCCCCTCGAATCGCCGATACCCCGGAAAATGGGGGCCACCGCACTCTTCGCCACCGCCCAGGGCATCGGGAACCTTCACCTCTCGTTCACATGGAAGCTCCGGAGCGGGCCGCTCGAGCGGCTTGCCGTCCGAGCGGCTTGCCGTCCGAGCGGCTTGCCGTCCGGGCCCCGGAGCCACCCCTCGGCCGCAGGCGACCGGCTTCGCCCCTCAGGGCGAACACCCCTGCCGCCACTGCGGCACCACGGTCCGCGCGCCGGGCGAGGTGCCGCCACCGGGGCAGGACCCAGGAGTCGCACGCACTCTCGACATGTGCGCACACATTCATCTGCGATCGCACACACCCGCGGTCGCTTGCTCGTCAGTTCCTCGGGTACTGCGTTTGAATGAGCATGGGTGTTCACAGTGCCTCAGGCTTACTGAAAGTGACTGATCAGTGACACATCTCGACGGACCCGGCGACGACCGAGCCAACGGACCCCTTGACGGCCCGGAGGCGACGGCCCTCGAGATCGCCGATGCCGTGGAGAGCCTGGCGGACCTCTGGTCCGCCGCCGCACATGACGCGACGCTGCGGTTGTCGCCGCATCAGTTGCGGGCGCTGCGCGCGCTGCAGGTCACGCCGGGCCTCAATCTCACGGCCCTGGCGGAGTGCCTGGACATCGGGCTGCCCACGGCCAGCCGGCTGTGCGACCGACTCGAGGCGGCCGGCTTGCTCGACCGTTCGTTCCATCCGCGCAAACGCCGCGAGGTCCAGCTGATGCTGACCGCGGCCGGCCAGGACGTGCTCGGGGAGGTCGCCGGACGTCGCGCCCGGGCTCTCGCCGTCGCCCTGGGGGTGCTGGAGCCCGCCGACAGGGACGCGCTGCGCCGTGGGCTGAGGGCGCTCCTCAGGGCACGTGATGCCGGACTGTCACCATCACGGCATCCCGCCCCCGGGTGACGGAAGTCAGCGTGCCGGTGGCGCCTGCCGTGCCGTCCCACTCGTGCGGCCGTGCCAGTCCAGGCAGACGACCGCGGCGTCGGCTGCGAGGTGTCTGCTTCCGAAGTGTTCGATCACACCGGCGACCAGGGCGCGTGCCGCCTCGTGCGGGGACTCCCGTCGTGTGGCGCCGAGGGTCTGCCGCAGGGCACGGTCTCCGAACGATCCGCCTTCGGCGTCGCGGGCGCCGTGCATGCCGGTGCTCACCGCGATGAGCCGGTCACCGGGTTCCACCGTGAAGGTCTGCTCCTCGTAGAGCGTCTCCTCGAGCATGCCCAGCGGCAGCTGCGCCTCGAGTTCGATCCGCTCGGTCGTGTCGCCGCGCTGACGGTAGAGCAACGGCGAGCCGGCGTCGACGGCGCGCACGGCGCCGGAGTCCAGATCGAACCGCAGCAGCAGGGTCGAGGAGTACATCTTGCCGCGGTACTGGGCGAAGAGTGCCTGGTCGGCGAGGCAGGCCTGATCGGCAAGCCCGATCCCGGCGCGGCGTGCGTTGCGCAGGGCTCCGACGGTGAGGCTCGTGAGCAGGGAGGCGTCGATGCCCTGGCCCATGCCGTCGGTCACGCTGAGAGTCAGATGGTCGGCACCGGTCGACCAGTCGAAGTTGTCGCCGCCGACGCTGTAGGCGGGCTCCAGATGGGCTCCGATGACGTACTCCTGGCGGGCGCAGCCCCGGCCGGGAAGGAGCTGCCACTGCATCTCGGCGGCGAGGGTGAGGCGCCGGGTGCGGCGGGCCTGGAGATACAGGTCGGTGTCCCGGTCGGCGGTGGTGACCTCGTGGGCCAGTGCGGTGGCGAAGTCGGTGAGCTGGAGCACCGTGGTGGGGTCCGTCATGCCGCGGGGCAGGCGGACGGACAGAATGCCGAGCCGGTCACCGCGTACGGTCATCGGCAGATGAACGCAGTGGGCGGGGGCCGGGTCGTCGGTGACTTCGACGACCGGGGTCTGGCTGAGGAAGGCTCGTCCGACGGGCCCTTCGTGGGCGGGGACGGGATCTCCGGTGTGCGGCAGGTCGGTGACCGGCTGCAGAACGCTCAGCCCGTAGTCGGCCAGGAACAGGGTCACCTGCTCGGCGCCGACCCGCTCGGCGAGCAGCCGCCGGGCCGTGGTGACCAGTGCGTGGGGCGGAGCGGCACGCAGTTGGCTTTCCGCGGACGGGACACGCAGTTGGCCTTCCGCGGACGGGACCGGTCGTGAAGTGCTCAAGGCGTCCACCCTCTCCCCTCGATCTCTCTACGTTATCCCCGTCGCCTCCCCGCCCGGGATTCTTCCGAACCGGACGAACGCGAGCCGCGTCCGCCCGTGCACCTGCTCTCGCCCCCTCGTGAGGTCATTCCGGGGCAGGCCGGGGCGACGGCATGCCGGAAACCCAGGCGCTGACGGTGACGGTGGTGCCGTGACCCGGCCGGCTGTCGACGGCGAACTCCTGCACCAGCCGTCTGGCTCCGCTCAGGCCCAGGCCCAGGCCGCCGCCGGAGGTGTAGCCGTCGGTCATGGCCCGGTCGAGGTCGCGGATGCCCGGCCCCGTGTCGGTGAAGGTCAGTTGGAGCCCGCGGAGTGCCCCGCGGTCCACAGTGGCGATCTCCACCTGTCCGCCACCGCCGTGCACCAGGGTGTTGCGGGCCAGCTCGCTGGCCGCGGTCAGCAGCTTGGTCAGGGGCACCAGAGCGAAACCGCGTTCGGTCGCGGCCTGCCGCACCTGCTGCCGCACCCGGGCCAGGTCGGCGTCCGACGCGATGGGCAGGCTCATCGTGACGGTGCGGCGCGAGGCGTCGTTCACCGGTCGCCCTCCGCGCCCACGGACGGGGCGCCCGTCACGAAGCGCGTGAGCGGTCCTCCCGCACGGTCGACGTCATGGGCGGCGGGCAGGGGACGCGGGGCGGGTCCCGCCTCCGTACGGGCGCGGACCGCGGCGGGCGGCATCCGGGCCGGGACCCTGCGCGCGGCCGGCGAGGGAGGTGCGGAGGTGACGCCGGGGAGGATCCGCACGGGGCTCCGGGTCCGGAGCCGACCGAGGAACACACCCGCCCGCCGTGCCGCCGATCCGACGGTCACTCCCGGTCCCGGCATCTGCATCTCCCCCTCTGAGCGGGGCCGCTCGGCCACTTCGCGGAGGGCGATCAGCCAATACTTGCCGTATGGCAAACATTAGCGGGTGGGGCGAGGCGCGAACAACACGCCATCACCGGAATCGGGCGAAGGCTCCCGCGGCCGGCCCTCACGGCTGTCGGCCGCGCCAGTCCAGACAGACCACCAGGGCGTCGTCACTCGGAACCGCGTCCCCCCGGTGGCCCGTCAGTTCGCGCAGGACGGCCCCGGGCACCTCGGCGGCGGGGAGCAGCCGGGTGGACAGGATCGCCCGGGCGAGCGCGGCGTCGCCGTACGTCTCGCCGCCCGGGGAGGCGACCGCGTAGACCCCGTCGCTGACGAAGACGAGACGGTCACCCGGCTCGACCTCGAACTCCTGGGGCACGTAGTCCGTCTCCTCGAACATGCCGAGCGGGAGCTGGGCCTCGAAGGTGACGCGCTCCACCTTGCCGTTGCGCAGGCGCAGCATCTGCGGGGAACCGGCGTCCACCACCTGGACCCGCCCGCCGGTGAGGTCGAATTCGAACATGAGGACGGACAGGTAGCGGTGCCCCCGGTAGTGGGCGTAGACCGCCTGGTCGGCGAGCGCCGCCTGGTCGGCGAGCGAGAGGCCCGCCCGTCGGGCGTTGCGCAGGGCGTTGACGGCCAGGTTCGTCAGCAGGGAGGCCTCTATGCCCTCGCCCATGCCGTTGGAGAGGTAGAGCATCAACCGGTCGGCGGTCGACGACCAGTCGAAGTTGTCGCCGAAGATCGCATACGCGGGCTCCAGTTGGGCCCCCAGTTCGAACTCCGGGCGGGCGCAGGAGCGGCCGGGGAGCAACTGCCACTGCATCTCCGCGGCCAGGGTCAGCCGGTCCTTGCGCCGCGCCTGGAGGTAGAGGTCCGTGTCCCGTTCCGCCACGACCACCTCGTGCCCGAGGACCTCGGCGATCTCCGCCAGTTCCTGGAGGCTGTCGCGCGCGTGGTCGCCGCCCGGCAGGGTCACCGACAGGACACCGAGGCGGTCTCCCCGGACGGTGACGGGCAGGTGTACGCACACCAGGCCGTCCGAGACCCCCTCGATGAAGGCCTCCTGAGCCCCGAAGGCACGGCCGACCGGGCCGTGGTGCGCCGGCACCGACTCCTGGATCTGCGGCAGCCCGGACACCGGTTGCAGGACGGTCAGGCCGTAGTCGGCCATGAAGAGTTCGACGGATTCCGCCGCGTAGTGCTCGACGAGAACGCGTCGGACCGCCTCGAGCAACTTGTCCGGTGCCGACGCGCGCAGAGCGCGCTCTGCGGTCACGAGTCTCTTCACGTTGAGAAGTACACCAATCTCTTGTCGGATGGAGCAGGCCTCGCCCACCTGACGGGTACCCACTGCTGAGCAGCCGTGCCCGTGGTGGTTCCCTCTCTAGCCGGCTCGATCGCCTAGTACGCTGACGGTTGTCCCGGTGCCTACGAGAGTGTGACTGTGGCTTCCTTCCGCCCCCACCCAGAGCCAGACGAGGTCGCGCGCGTGACCTCCACGGCCGCGGAGCTGCTGGAAGTCCTGTGGGGCAGGGCCGCGACGGCACCCGTGTCGGCGTCGCAACTGCGCGTCCTGCTCATTCTGGAGCATCACGAGGGAATCAACCTGCGCACTCTCGCCGACGCACTCGCCTCCACGCCGCCGTCGGCCAGCAGGCTGTGCGACCGCCTCCAGGCCGCCGGCTTCGTCGAGCGGACGGTGAGCCCGAGCGACAGGCGCGAAGTGCGCCTGTACCTCAGCGGCCGGGGCACCGCGTTCCTCGCCGACCTGCGCGCGCGCAGGGAGAAGGTGCTGCGGGCGGTGCTCGACCAGATGTCCCCCGCGCGGCGCACCGCACTGCTGCGGGGGCTCGAGGCGTTCTGCGACGCGGCGGCGGTGCGGATACACGACGACGCCCAGGACGTCGGCAGCCGGACCGCCTGAGTGACGCACCGCGGCGTCCGCCGCACCGCCCTCCGCCCGGCGCCGGTTGCCAGCGGGCAGAGCGGCCCCCGCCCACTGGAACATTCCTGGATCCCTCCTGCCCACGTCCCGTTCCACTCTCTTGTCTCACGACTATAGTTGTCAAATGGCAACTGTCCGAGCCTCCCGGACGGCGCCGACCCGCCCCGCTGGTCCCGACGCCGGTGAAAGAGACCGGCCGCGGCCGGACAGCGGACGTGGGGCCCCACGACGACCCCGTCGGGCCGCGGCAGCGGCGGGCGGTGTCCTCCCCCGAATGCGGGGCGGAAGAAAAAACCGGCCGGAGGTGAAACCAAGGCGCCACAGGCGGCGGAATGCGTCTTCACAGATTCGAGACGAACTCGAACGAAGGGAAGAGCCGCCATGACCGCACGCGTTGCAGGTGCCGCCCTCGTCGTCGGTGCCGCCGTCACCCTGTCCGCCGCCGCCCCCGCACTCGCCCAGCCGCAAGCCGCGAGCGACCAGGCCACCGTGTCCGTGCTCCACGGAGTACCCGGCCTGACGGTCGACGTCTACGCGGGGGACAAGGAGCTGATCCCCGACTTCAAGCCCGGAACGCTCACCGATCCGATGAAGCTGGACGCCGGCTCGTACGACATCAAGGTCTTCAAGGACGGTGAGGGACCGGACGGCACCCCGGCCATCGAGAAGACGGTCGACGTGCCCGCCGGCGCGAACGCCACCCTGGTCGCCCATCTGACCGCCGACGGCGAACCCGCGCTGGACGCGTTCGTCAACGACACCTCCAAGGTGCCGGCCGGCCAGGCGCGGCTGACCGTCCGCCATGTCGCCGCCGCCCCCGCCGTCGACGTCCGGGCCGACGGGACGCCGGTCTTCAAGGGCCTGGAGAACCCGAAGGAGGCCAAGGGCGAGGTCCCGGCCGGGACCGTGTCCGCCGACGTGGTCCTGGCCGGCACCGACACGGTGGCGATCGGACCGGCCGACCTGAACCTGGCCGAGGGCACCAACACCGTCGTCTACGCCTGGGGCAGCGCTCAGGACAAGAACCTGGCGCTCAAGACCCAGACGCTGACGGGCATGCACTCCGCCCCGGGCGGGGTCCCGGCCGGTGAGAGCGGCCAGGCCGCCGCGCACAACGAGAGTCTGCCGCTCGGCGCCCTGTCCCTGGGCGCCGTGTCCGCCCTGGCCGCAGCCGGACTGCTGCTCAGGCTGCGCGCCTCGGCCCGATAGGCGCGCCGGACACAGCCCTCGTCACAGCAGGGGTGCCGCTGCCCGGCGGTGGCACCCCGCGATCTCAGCGCAGGGAGGACTTCTCCATGGGCAAGCGGTCGTCGCGGCGGCCCGTCCTCGTCGGGCTGGTGTTCGCGCTGGCGGGACTCATCGTCTCCACCGTCCTGCTCACCGGCTCCTGGCCCGGGGAGCGGGCCCCCGTCGCCGACGACTTCGGCGCGACGCCGGCCACCGGAGCCCCGACGGCCGGCCCGGCGCGGGAGACGGTCCCCGCGGCGGCGGCCGCCGGCGGGCGTTCGCCGAGCGCTCCCGCCTCGGCCACCGGGCCGGTCGCCGAGCCGACGTCGCTGGCCCTGCCCCGGCTCGACGTCCGCGCCCCGGTCGATCCGGTGGGGGTCACGGGCGACGGACAGGTCGAGGTACCGAAGGATCCCGACCGCGTCGGCTGGTACCGCTACTCCCCCGCGCCGGGCTCCCCGCAGGGCTCCGCCGTCGTGGTCGGCCACGTCGACGCCAAGGGGCGCGGCCTGGGCGTCCTCGACGCCCTGAACGACGTCAGAACGGGCGACGAGGTGCTCGTCAAGAGCGGGAACGACGACGCGACCGCGTACCGCATCACCGCGCGCCGCACCGTCAGCAAGCGGGACCTGCCGTCGTCGGAGGCGTTCCGCAGGGACGGCCCGGCCGTCCTCACCCTCATCACCTGTACCGGCCCCTACCTCCCCGACCGCGGCGGGTACCAGAACAACCTGGTGGTCACCGCGGTGGAGGCACCGAAGTGATGTCACGATGGGGCGGATCCGAGGTCCTGGCCGCCGGTGTGGCGGCCGCGGCGTCCCTGTCCGACGCCCGCCTGGGAGACGGCTTCGCGGTCGGTGACGAGTCGTGCCTCGGCGAGGCATACCGAAGGTGGGGTGCGCTGGTGTTCACGGTGGCGACACGGAGGCTGGGAGACGCCGAGGAGGCGAAGGACGTCACGCAACAGGTCTTCGTGGGAGCCTGGCAGGGCCGCAAGGGTTACGACGCCGGGCGCGGGTCGCTCAAGACGTGGCTCATGGGCATCGCCCACAAGAAGGTCGCCGACGCCCTCACCAGACGCTCCCGGCACTTGAGGGACGTGGAGGCGATCACCTCGGCGGTGTCGTCGGCCGCGCCCGAGCAGCCCGCGGCCCCGGCCGACTCCGTCCTGGACCACGTCCTGCTGACGGACGAGCTGGACAGGCTTCCCGAACAGCAGCAGACGGTGCTCAGGATGGCGTTCTACGAAGATCTCACCCAGGCGCAGATCGCCGAGCGGACCGGTCTCCCCCTCGGCACCGTCAAGAGCCACACCCGGCGCGGACTGATGCGGATGAAGAACCGATTGGAGGTGGACGGTGGAGCACACGGATGACGAAACACTGGCGCTGATCGCGATCGGGGAGGAGCCGTCCCCTCCCGCCGCGGAGCATCTTCTCGGGTGCGCCCGTTGCGCGCGGGAACTGCGGGCCCTGCGTCGCGTGGTCGTGAGCGCCAGAGCGTCTTCGCTGGACGAGCACGACCTGCTCCGGCCGCCGGCCGACCTGTGGGACTCCATCGCCGCCGAACTCGGCATCGCCGTCCGGCACGACCTCGACGCCGGGACGGCCGCGTCCCCCGTACGTCTGCCACGCGAGACGGAAGAGGAGGGCGTCACCGGCGCGGGAACGAGCCATCCCGAGGCACGGACCGAGGCACGGACAAGGCTCCGCAGGCCGGGTCGCTTCGCCGTGACGCTGGCCGCGTGTGCCGCGCTGCTCGGCGCGGCCGCGGGGAGCACCGTCACCTGGTGGATGACCCAGGAGAAGTCCGCGGGTGTCCCGTCGGCCGCCTCCGAGCGGCTCGACTCACTGCGCGCCGACTCGGCCGGCTACGCCCGGCTCAGCGACGGCGGCGGGCACCGCACCCTCGACATCACCGTCAAGGGTCTCCCCCGTACGTCCGGCTACTTCGAGGTCTGGCTCATGGACCGCACGCACACCAAGCTGGTCTCCATGGGCGTCCTGGGCCCCGACGGCCGCGCAGCACTGCCCGTCCCCGACAACATCGACCTCCAGGAGTACTCCGTGGTCGACGTGTCCGTTCAGCCCTACAACGGCAGACCCGACCACTCCGGCGACAGCGTGGTTCGCGGCCCGTTCGCCGGCTGACCGTCCGCTCCCCGCGCCGAGCGCCGGGCCACTGCGGGGGGGAAGAGACTAGTGTCGCATCGTCAGTGCGTCGTTCGTGTCGTCGGTGCGTCGTTCGTGTCGTCGGTGCGTCGTTCGTGTCGTTCATGCGAGGTGGCGAAACGTCTCGCTGTCCCGCAGGCAGCGGCTGAGCCGGTGCAGGCCCCGGCGGGCGTGGCTCTTGACGGTGCCCAGCGGCCAGCCGGTCACCTCGGCGATCTGCTTCTGCGTCAGGTCGTCGTAGAACGTCAGGCCGAGAACGCGGCGCTGTGGGGCGGGGAGTCTGGCCAGCTCGTGTCCGATGATCACCCGGTCGATCACGGCGTCCGGCTGGGCGTCGGACTCCGGCGCCGCGCCGGGCAGCAACGACTGGGCCGCCGCGCCGAGTTCGGCCCGTCGGGTCCTGGCGGACAGCGCGTCCGCGATCTTGCGGCGGGTGATCCCGGTGAGCCAGGCGGCCAGGGTGCCGCGCTCCGGGGCGAAACCGGAACGTCCCCGCCACGCCGCGAGGAACACCACCTGCGTGACGTCCTCGGCCTCGCGGGCGTCCCCGAGGGAGCGTCGCGCCAGGGTGTAGACCAGTGGGCCCCACCGCCGGTAGACGGCGGCCACACCTGCCTCGTCACCCGCCATGAAGGCCGCGACGATCTCCTCGTCGGCCGAAGGTCCCTCGGCCGGAGCCCGTGGCGGCGCGGACCGGGGGGTCGGTTCGATGGCCTGCCGTGCAGTCATGGCGATTACTCCTCGTGCAGGAGGGACCGGTTCCGTCTCGGAGGGCCCGGGCCACTGCGCGGCCACGCGGAGCCGTGCACTCCTCGCAGCCGGCCGCAGGAAGCGATTCGACTGGTCCAGCATGCGGAGCCGCACCTCTGTGCGGCAACTTGCATCGACTCTGCATCGGATCGGCGCCACGCCGTCGACACCGTGACCGGCCCTGCTCGTCGGACCGCTCCCCCGTCCCGGGTCGGGGACGTGCGCCACGGAGGGCGCCGCGGGGACGCGTCCGGCTCAGGCGGGGCTGTTCCCGCCGACCCGCCTGAGCCGCAGGGTCCGGCGTTCTCCCGGGGTCATCCCGCCCCACATCCCGTCGGACTCCCCGTTGCGCAGCGCCCAGGCGCCGCAGGCACCGACCACGGGACACCGGTTGCACACCGAGCGAGCCTGCTCGATCTGCCGCCGCCACGGGCCGTCCTCGCGGATGGGGAAGAAGAGTTCGGGGTCTTCGTAGCGGCAGGCCGCCGACTCACGCCAGTTCATACGCCTTCCGCCCTCCCGGCCGTCGCACGACAGGTGCCACCGTGGAGCACGGGACGGGTCTCGCCGCAGGGTGCGGACAACATGGGATTTCCTCCGCCGGTCGCCTGGCCGCCCGTTTTCGGGCAGTCCTGTCCCCGGCGCCCGAAGCGCCGCGGGACCCGGCAGGGATAGACAGGAATATAAGCTTTTCGGTTCTTTTCGACCACCCCTGTCGCCCTCGGCACCCCGGCCGCCCGGGGCACCGGCGGCGGTGAACCGGAGCGCGGTGCCCGTGTCCGCACCCGTGCCCGTGCCCGTGAGGAGCTCACCGAGCGACGATCGCCGGTGGCGAGTCGTCGGCGATCAGACGAAGGCGCTCTGTCCGGTGATCGCCTTTCCCACGATCAACGTGTTCATCTCCCTGGTGCCCTCGAAGGAGTAGATGGCCTCCGCGTCCGCGAAGAAGCGTGCGACGTCGTACTCCAGGACGATGCCGTTTCCCCCGAACATCTCGCGGGCCCAGGCCACCACCTCCCGCATCCGGGCGGTGACGTGCGCCTTCGCCAGGGACGAGTGCTCGTCGCGGAACACCCCGGCATCCTGGAGCCGGGCCAGCTGGAGCAGCATGCCCCAGCTGGAGGTGATGTTGCCGAGGCTCTTGACCAGGAGGTCCTGCACGAGCTGGAAACCCGCGAGCGGACGACCGAACTGCTGCCGCTCGGAGGCATAGCGCAGGGCGAGTTCATAGGCGCCGATCATGACGCCGAGGGCCTGCCAGGCGACACCGCTGCGCGTGGCGCGCAGGGTCTCGGCGACGTCGCGGAAGGAGGACGCGTTCTGCAGCCGGTCGGACTCCGGGACGCGGACGTCTTCGAGGGTGATGTCGGCGTTCTCGACGATGCGCAGCGACGTCTTGTGGGCGATCTTCTCGACCTTGAGTCCGGGCGTGCCGCCGTCGACGACGAACCCCTTGACCTGGTCGTCGTCGACGTCTCGGGCCCAGACGACGATGTGGTCGGCGAAGGTGGCGTTGCCGATCCAGCGCTTGGCGCCGTTGAGCACCCAGCTGTCGCCCGCACGCCGGGCGGTGGTGTGCATGCCTGCCGCGATGTCGGAGCCGTCGAGCGGTTCCGTGAGCGCGAACGCCCCGACGGTGTCCATCCTCGCCATGCCGGGCAGCCAGCGGTCGCGCTGGGCCTGGTCGCCCCCGGTGTGGATGGCGTGCATGGCGAGCCCGTTGTGGACTCCGAAGAAGGTGGCGACCGAGGCGTCGACCCGGCTCATCTCCATCGCCATCATCCCGGTCAGCAGATGGCTGGCGACGGGGCGGTCGTCGCCGTAGCCCTCGTAGGGCAGGCCGACCAGCCCGCTCTCACGGAAACGGGCGATCAGCTCCCTGGGGAAGGAGCCGTCGGCCCACTGACCGGCCACCAGCGGCTGGACCTCGTCGCGCATGAACGCCCGTGTCCTGAGGAGGACTTCGCGCTCGTCCTCGGTCAGGGCGGCCTCGAAGTCGTAGAAGTCTGCGGCGTTGTGCTGTTCCGTGAGTGAAGTCATGGGGCCCTTCTTCCACGCTCGCGCCGGGCAATGCCCGCCGCGGCCGGGCGTCCGCAGTCGGCCGGCGGCGCCCGCACTCGGCTGCCGGCGTTCTCGGCACAGGAGACACACCGGGGCCCGCGGTGCATCCGTGAACACCCTTTCCGGCGAAGAACGTGCAGGTCCCGTGAGGTGGCGGGATCCCGAAACAACCGAGACGAGGCAGGTGCCCCTTGCCGTCCCCCGTGCCCCCGCCGTCCGGCCTCGACATTGCGGAACCTGCGGTGCCGTGCCGCGCGACCGCGCGGAACCTGTGATGGACCTCGACGCGCGCGGTGCCACGGAGACGTCCGACGCCGGAATCACCACCGGTTGCCTGGCGCGCAGGCTCGGGGTCTCCCCCACCACCTTGCGCAGCTGGGATCGGCGGTACGGCCTCGGGCCGGCGGTGCGCGACGAGGGCAAGCACCGCCGCTGGACGCCGGAGGACGTCGCCACGGTCCAGGAGATGTGCCGTCTGACCGCGAGTGGCGTCCCTCCGGCGGAGGCCGCGCGCATCGCGAGACAGCGCCCGTCCACCGGAGCGGCGCTCCGGGGCGCCCTCCACACGACACCCGCGGCAGACCGTCAGGGGGAGTCGGAGCAGTCGGCCGCCGCGCAGCCCCCTCCTGCGCCACACCACGAGAGCCGGGCCTCGTCCGAGCATCCGCGGCAGGCATGCGTGGGACTCGCGCGGGCCGCGGTGCGCCTGGACGCCACGGCCGTCCAGGCGCGGCTCACCGACGCCGTCAGCACCTACGGGCTGATCGGCGCCTGGGAGAAGGTCATGGTGCCCTCGCTCCGGGCGGTCGGTCGCAGGTGGGAATCCTCGGGCGACCGCTACATCGAGGTGGAGCACCTGCTGTCCTGGCACATCTCCGCCACGCTGCGGCACGTCTACGTCACCTCGACCCTGCGGCACGCGCCGCACGGCGTGCCCCCCGTACTGCTCGCCTGCCTGCCCGGCGAGCAGCACACACTGCCGATCGAGGCGCTCAGCGCGGCGTTGGCCGAACTGGGTGTTCCCGCCCTGGTGCTGGGCGCCGCCGTCCCCACCGAGACGGTCGTGGCCGCGGTCCAGCGCGTCGGGCCCGCGGCGGTGGCCCTCTGGTCGCAGTCGCGGTCCACGGCGAGCCTTCCGCTGGCCCGTCACATCGCGGCGACGCGCTGGGGAGTGCACGGCGCCCGCACGCAGAGCCTGGTCATGCTCTGCGGACCCGGCTGGAGCAGGCCGACCGAGCCCGGCCTGACGCGTCCGGCCGGGCTGGGCACGGCGGTCCGGATGCTCAGCTCAGCAGGGTCCGCCTGAGGGGCACGGCAGGGTCCGCCTGAGGGGCACGGCCTTCGGCCCGCCGACGCGGTTCGCCACGTCCACCGCGGCGGTCCGGCACCTCGACCCGTAGCGTACGTTCGTACGCATGACGACGGACCACTTCGCGGACGACCCCCGTACCAACCTGGAGCGCATGCTCGCGGGCGATCTCTACATCGCCGACGACCCGGAGATCGCGCGCCGCCAGCAGCAGGCCGTCCGCCTGGCCACCCGCTACCAGGCCGCCTACGCCGAGGACGCCGACGCCGCCCGGCCACTCCTCGCCGAACTCCTTGGCGCGCTGGGCGAGGAGGCGCACGTGCGGCCGCCGCTCCACGTCGACTACGGCAGCAACATCACGATCGGCGCGCGCACCTTCGTCAACTACAACCTGACCGCACTGGACGTCGCGGCCATCACCATCGGCCAGGACTGCCAGATCGGCCCCAACGTCCAACTGCTCACCCCCACGCACCCCCTGGAGCCGCAGCCCCGGCGGGACAAGCTGGAGGCGGCGAAGCCGATCACCATCGGCGACAACGTCTGGCTCGGCGGCGGCGCGATCGTCCTGCCCGGTGTGACCATCGGCGACAACTCCGTCGTCGGCGCGGGCGCCGTCGTCACCAGGGACCTGCCCGCGAACGTCGTGGCGGTCGGCAATCCGGCCCGACCGGTGCGGAGCCTGTGAGCCCGCCGCCATGGCCACCGGACACACCGACCCCCGGCGCCGCGCGCGCATCCTCGCCGCCACCCTCGACCTGGTCGCCGACGAGGGGGTCGCGGGCGTCTCCCACAGCAAGATCGCCGCACGTGCCGGCGTGCCCCTGGGGTCGATGACCTATCACTTCAGCGGCATGGACGAGCTGCTCAGCGAGGCGTTCCGTCACTTCTCGGACCACATCGTGGCGCTGTTCGACGCGTATCTGGCGCCCCCGGCCGACCGCGACCAGGCCAGGGCCGCGGTGACCGACCTCATCCACGCGCTGTCCGAGGGGAGCCCGCGCGACCTCGTCCTCACGCAGGAGCTCTACACCCTCGCCGCGCGGCGGCCGGCCTACCGGGAACTCACCCAGGAATGGATGGCGGGCAGCCGCACCCACCTGGAGAAGCACTTCGACGCCGACACGGCCCGCCAACTGGACGCCCTCGTCGAGGGCCTGATCCTGCACCGCGCCCTGGCCCGGGACCCCCACGACCGCGCGCTCACCCTGGACGCCGTCACCCGCATCACCACGGTCGGCCGGGAGGACCGCTGGCTTGATCTTTGACCTGTGCGGCGGGAGCGCACGCTCAGGTCGCGTGACGTGGTCGGAGGTAGACCTCGTCGACGAAGCACCAGGCCCATTCGTCGCCGCCTCCGACGCCCCGGATCAACGGGTGCCCGCTGGAGTCGAAGTGAGCGGTGGCGTGGCCATGGCGCGAACTGTCGCAACAGCCCACGTGGCCGCAGGTGAGGCACACCCGCAGGCCGACCCAGTCGTGTCTGAGAGCCGCGCACCGCAGACACACCTCGCTCCGCGGTTCGTGCTCCCGCTCGAGCGTTTCGATGTGTGCGCAGCCGCGTCCCTCCGGCCGGCCACCGTCGGGGCGCAGTGTCCACCTCGTCATGTCGTCTCTCCTCCGCCGGCCTTCCCTCGCCGTCCCTCTCTCTTCGACCGCCGCGGGCCCGCCGGATGCGTCTCGCGCCGGAAACGCCGCGAAGACGGGTGCGCGGGCGGGTGTTCGGTTTCGGGGCGGCGGCTGCCGGCCGGGCGCGCGGACCGCCGCCGCCCCGGGGTCCGCCGGACTATCGTGGCGGTCATGGTTTCCCCGCCGTCGGCGCAGCCCGCCGTCTTCCACGCACCCTTACGCGATCAGTTCGAGGCGTTCCTCGACGAGCACCGCTCGGCACTGCACGACAGCCTGAGCGGACTGACCGAGGAGCAGGCGCGCAGGTCGCTGGTCCCGTCCAAGACCACTCTGCTGGGCCTGGTCAAGCATGCCGCGTTCGTCGAGAAGGTCTGGTTCGACGAGGCCATCACCTGCCGGTCACGTGCCGAGATCGGCATTCCCGCCTCCCCCGACGAGTCGTTCGGTCTCCGCGACGACGACACGATCGCCTCGGTCCAGCGCGCCTACCGGCAGGCTTGTGCGGCGTCCCGTCGAGCGACGGCGGATCTGGCCCTGGACGAGCTCGTAAGAGGCAACCGCCGCGGCCCGCTGCCGCTGCGCTGGGTCTACCTGCACACGCTGCGCGAACTGGCCCAGCACTGCGGCCACGCGGACATCCTGCGCGAGCAGATCCTCGCCGGTACGACGCGCTCCCTCTGAGGCCGGAACCGTCCTGCGGCTCCCGCGTCCGGGCGCGCGGTGCCGGAGGGGGCCGCCGCATCGCGCGCGGGGCGGATCGGGCCGGGTCGGATCGGGTCGGGTCGGATCGGGTCGGGTCGGGTCGGGGCGAATCTCGTCGCATCGCGTTGGTGTCCGGGCATCCGGGCATCCGGGCATCCGGGCATCCGGGCATCCGGGCATCCGGGCATCCGGGCATCCGGGCATCCACGACAAACGTCCGCCGGCCCGGTAGGGAACGTTCCGGTGGGTTTCCGCGTTGTCCCGGGGCCGACGACATCGCCGACCCTGGGAGTACCGTGCCCGAGACCTCGCAGACCCCCTCCACCGTCGTGCCCGCGCTCCCGTCCCCGAGCGCGCAGGCCGAGCGCCTGATCGAGCTGGGGGTGCACGAGATCGCGGAGCTCTCCGCGGCCGACCTGCGTTCGTTCACCGAGTCCGCCGAGGCTTCCCGGGGCGGTGCGGGTGCCCTGCTCGCCGTTCACCCGGATCGGGCGCCGGCCTCCGCCCTGGCGCCCCTGCTCCGCCTCGACGGCAAGCCGGGTTTCGTCGTCACCGACATGCCCGACGTCGACCTCTTCGCGCCGCTCGACGGCGTCGCGCCGCCCGATGCCCCGCTCTACCTTCTCTCCGGCCTCGACCGGGGTGACCACATGGCCGACTGGAGCCCCGACGAGGCTCTGCCCGCTCTCACGGCGGAGGGCCGCACCCCGCTGCTGCTCACCGAGGGCATCCACTGGGTGATGCAGCTGCCCGCCGTGCTGGAACGCAACCGCTGCTTCATGACCATCGGTTCCCGGCTGCGCAAGGCCAATGGCGCGCTGGATAGCCGCACTCCGGCGATCTGGATCAGCAACGGCACCGGGCGGGACGGCCGCGAGCGTCGCAACGCGCCGAAGGTCGGCTGGTGTTGGGCGGGCAACCGGCACACCTGGCTGGGTTTCGCCTCCGCGACGGACCGTCGGGGCCGCGAGGTGTGACGCCTCGTCATGGTGCGGAGGGGCTGCAGCCGAGCATCGCGACGGCGGCGGATCAGGGGGAAGGACACCGGGATCCGCGGCCGGCCCGGCGGCTTCGCCCCCTGACCGCCATGGCTGCCCGGCCGCCGCTGCCCTCCGTCCCCGCGGGGCCGTGTCATCCGTGCTCCGGCCGGGTGCGGCGGGCTTAGGCGCGGGCGGCACGGGCGCGGTCGCCGGGCTCCCGCGCCGGCGACCGCCTTCTCGACGAGCGCGGTTCCTCCTCCACGACCCGCGCCACGGCCGCCGTGACCGTGGCCCGACCGTCAGAGCCCGCCGCCGTCGGCGAGGACGGTGCGGGCGATGCGGTCGGCGTGGGTGTGGACCGCCCCCGCGAGGTCCAGCGTGCCGCCCGAGATCACCCACTGGAGCTGGAGGCCGTCACTGACGGCGATGCACTCACGGGCGACCGCCCGGCAGTCGGTGTCCTCGCGCAGCGTCCCGTTGTCCATGGCGGCGCCCAGCTGGCGGGCCAGCGCGTCGACGGCGCGCTCGTAGCGCTCGGCGAAGAGGGCGTGGGCGGCACTGGCCGGATCGGCGGCCTCCGCCGAGGTGAGGACGAACAGCTCGATGAGGCCGGGCTCGGCGAGGTGGCGTTCGGTCGCCGCCACCATGGCCCGCAGGATGCCCCGGCCGCCCACGTCACCGGGCAGGCGTGACCACCATTCCGCCTCGGTGGCGAAGCGGTGCTCCATGACGGCCAGGAGCAGGTGCTTCTTGCTGCGGAAGTGGTGCAGCAGACCGCCCTCGGTGATGCCGACGTCCTCCGCGATGCGGGTCAGCGCGGTGCGGTGGTACCCCTCCCGCGCGAACCGCCGTGCGGCCGCCTCCACGATCTTCTGCCGCCGGGCTACGCCTACCGAGTAGCTGCCGCGTGGGCCTCGGGTGCTGCTGGTCATGCCGTTCACCGTAGTCATCACGCGGCGGGTGAACACCCGCGGGGGCACTGACGGCAGCCTGGCGTGACGTGGAACACATTCCTAAAACCTAGCGCACTCGGTTTTTGATTCGCATCATCGGTCGGAAACCTCGGCGCAACGACACGCCGACCTCTCCTCGGAGCGACCATGAACACTTCACCCGACCCGGCACCGCTGCCCGCGGCGCCGGTTTCGACCGGTGACACCGACGCGACCGGCCCCACACGGTTCGTCTCCGAAACCTCTCGCTGGACCGGCGCGGAACTGCGCCGACTGGCCGCCCTGGTGTGGCCCGGCCAGTTGCTCGTCGTGGCCGGCATCATCGCCGCCAACGCCCAGCCGCAGATCGCCCAGCACTTCCACACCACGCAGATCGCCTGGTTCAGCCTGTCGTTCACACTGGCGACGATCGTGGCCACCCCGTTCGCGGTGCGCCTGGGCGATGTGCACGGCAAGCGGCGCGTCATGCTCGTCCTGGCCGCCGCCGGGCTCATCGGCGACATCGTCACCGTCGTGGCGCCGAACTACCCGGTGATGGTCCTGGGCCGGGTGATCGGGGGTCTGTACGGGCCGGTCGCGGTCCTCGTCCTGGCCGCGGTCCGTGATCTGTTCCCGCCCCGCAAGGTCGCCATGGCCCTCGGGACGGTCGCCGGTTCGGTCGGCGTGCTCAGTCTGCTCGCCCCGCTGCTGTCGGGCCGGCTGCTGGACGCCTTCGGCTGGCGCGGTGCCCTGTGGTTCCTGGTGGCCTCGACCGTCGTCGCCATCGCCACCCTGCTCGCCGTCCCCGAGACCCCCCTGCGGACCGCGACCGGCCCACTGGACCGGGCGGGCGCCCTCCTGCTCGGCGGCGGCCTCTCCCTGGTGGTCATCGGGATCGGCCAGGGCCGCGACTGGGGCTGGAGCTCCGCGGGGGTCCTCCTCACCCTGGCCGGCGGGGTGGCCGCGCTGGCCGCCTTCGTCGTCGTCGAACTGCGCGTCGCCGCACCGATCCTGGACCTGCGCATGCTGGGGCGCCGCTCCCTGGCCACCGTCCTGCTCGGTTCCTCCGTGCCGCAGGCCGCCTTCTTCGCCTCCCAGGTGATCCTGATCTTCCTCGCCCTCTTCCCGCCCATTCCGCACGTGTCCGACGGTCTGGGCTGGTCCACCACCCGCGTCGCCGTCATCGGCATCCCCGCAGGGCTCGTCACCTTCGCCGCCGGCATCGGCGTCGGCCGGGCGGTACGGACCGTCAGCCCCCGCGCCGTCTGGTACGCCGGCCTCGTCATCCTCACCTGCGGGCTGGTCCTGGCCGCCTTCCACCACGGCAACGCGACGCAGATCATCGCCACCGGCGTCGTCATGGGACTGGGCGGCGGCATCCTGATGGCCGGGCAGCAGACCATGATCGTGTCGGTCGTCTCCGCGGAGGAGCAGGCCGCCGCCAACGGCATGTCCTCCCTGCTCACCCAGGTCTTCCTGGCACTGACCAACCAGATGCTCTACGCGGTCCTGGCCGCGGACTCCACCGTGCTGGACGGCACCGCCTTCTACCACGACCGTGCCTTCACCCACGCCTACCTGGCGATGGCCGCGGTCGTCGCCGTCGGACTGCTCATCTCCCTCGCCATCCCGAGGCTGGCCCGTCCCGCGGACGTCGCGGCCCGTGACCTCGATCCGGCACCCCCCGGATCCGAGGCGCTCCGGTCCGCCTGACCGCACCTCCCGCTCACCGCCGGCCCCCTCCCCGAGAGGACCCTCCTTGTTCAGCACCACACCCACCCACCTGCGGGTCGAACACCTCGACAGGCCCCTGGGCATCCACGTTCGGTGTCCGCGCCTGTCCTGGAGACTCCCGCACGGATCGCGTACGCAGACCGCGTACCGGATCGAGGCCGGGGACTGGGATTCGGGGAGGGTGGACTCGGCGGTCAACACCTACGTCCGGTACGCCGGCCCCACGCCGGGGTCGGCCACCCGGATCCCCTGGCGGGTCAAGGTCTGGACGGACCTCGGCGAGAGCGACTGGTCGCAGGCCTCCTGGTGGGAGACCGGCCTCCTGGAGCCGCACGCATGGCAGGCCCGGTGGATCGAACCGGCCGAGCCGGAACCCGCCGCGGCCGGCCTCCGCCCCGCCCACCTGCTGCGCCACGCCTTCACCCTCGGCAAACCCGTCCGCGAGGCCCGCCTGCACGCCACCGCCCACGGGATCTACGAGGCGTTCCTCAACGGCCACCGGGTCGGGGACGCCGAACTCACCCCGGGCTTCACCGCCTACCGCTCCCGCCTCCAGGTGCAGACCTACGACGTCACCGGCCTGCTGGTCCAGGGCGACAACGCGCTCGGCGCCGTACTCTCCGACGGCTGGTTCCGCGGCCGCCACGGCTTCGCCCGCGAGGCCGACGGCTTCGGTACCCGCACCGCCCTCCTCGTCCAGCTGACCGTCGGGCATCCCGACGGCACCACCACCGTGCTGGGCACCGGCCCCGGCTGGCGCGGCACCGCCGGCCCCGTCGGTGCCGCCGACCTCATGGACGGCCAGGAGACCGACCTGCGCGTCCACGACCCGCGCTGGGCGACGGCCGGCTTCGACGGCCACCCGTGGCACCCGGCGCACGTCGCCCACGGCGGCCTCTACGACGACTTCACCCGCCTGACCGGTCCCCTCGCCCCACCCGTCCGCCAGGTCGAGGACGTGCGACCGGTCGCGGTGACCCGGCGGGGGCCGGGACGGCACGTGGTGGACCTGGGGCAGAACATCAACGGCCGGCTGCGGCTGACGAACCTCGGCCCGGCCGGCACCCGGCTCCGCCTGGTGCACGGCGAGGCCCTGGACGAGCACGGCGACGTCACCACCGACAACATCCGCGCCTTCGACTGGACCACCCACCGGCCGCTGCCCGCCGGTCAGACCGACACCGTCACCTCCGCGGGGCGGCCCGGCGAGGTGTTCGAACCCCGCCACACCACCCACGGGTTCCGCTACGTCCGGGTCGAGGGCCACCCCGGCCCCCTGACCGCCGACGACGTCACCGGCGTCGTCGTGCACAGCGACCTGACCCGCACCGGCTGGTTCACCTGCAGCGACGAACGTCTCAACCGCCTCCACGAGGCGGCGGTGTGGAGCATGCGCGGCAACATCTGCGACGTGCCCACCGACTGCCCCCAGCGCGAGCGCGCCGCCTGGACCGGCGACTGGCAGGTGTTCGTCCCCACCGCCGCCTTCCTCTACGACGTCGCCGGCTTCACCGCCAAGTGGCTCGCCGACCTGGCCGCCGACCAGTGGGCCGACGGCACCGTCCCCAACTTCGTCCCCGACCCCGCCGACGAGGCCGCCCGCCGCGGCTCGCCCGAGGGCGGCATGAACGGCTCGGCCGGCTGGGGCGACGCGGCCGTCATCGTCCCCTGGGAGATCTGGCGCGCCTACGGCGACCTGGACCTGCTGCGCACCCAGTACCCCTCGATGTGCGCCTGGGTGGACTTCGCCGCCCGCCAGGCCCGTACCCGCCGCCACCCGGACCGCGCGGCCTCCCGCCCCCGCGCCGCCGCGCACGAGGAGTTCCTGTGGGACACCGGCTTCCACTTCGGCGAGTGGCTGGAGCCCGGCGTCGCCCCCGACCTCGACCCCGCCCGGGACCGCGGTGACGTGGCCACCGCCTACCTGCACCGCTCGGCCGACCTGCTCGCCCGTACCGCGGCCCTGCTGGACCACCGGGACGACGAGACCCGCTACCGACGCGTCGCCGAGGGCGCCCGTACCGCCTGGCGGGCCGAGTACCTCGTCGCCGACTCCTCCCCCGGTGAACCCGTCACCGCTCCCGACACCCAGGCCACCCTGGTGCGTGCCCTGGCCTTCGGGCTCGTCCCCGAGGCCGTACGCGCCCGCGCCGCGGACCGGCTCGCCACCCTGGTCCGCTCCGCGGACACCCACCTGAGCACCGGTTTCCTGAGCACCGGCCTGCTCCTGCCGGTCCTGGCCGACCACGGTCACCTCGACCTCGCCCACGAGCTCCTGCGGCAGCCCACCCCACCGTCCTGG
The DNA here is from genome assembly GCF_043198675.1 of Streptomyces sp. NPDC048734. Lineage (NCBI taxonomy): Bacteria > Bacillati > Actinomycetota > Actinomycetes > Kitasatosporales > Streptomycetaceae > Streptomyces > Streptomyces sp. NPDC048734. The sequence goes on from NZ_JBICUZ010000006.1 coordinate 195,805, forward strand.
CTCGCCATGATCGAGCGCGGCGCGACGACCATCTGGGAGGACTGGGACGGCGTCGACGAACGGGGCCGCCCCAAGATGTCGTACAACCACTACAGCAAAGGGGCCGTCGTCTCCTTCCTCCACCAGTACGTCGCCGGCATCCGTCCGCACCCGGTCCCGGACCCGGCCGCTGCCGGCCACCGGCGCTTCGTCATCGCGCCCCGGCCCGGCGGCGGCCTCACGTGGGCCTCGGCCCGCCACGACTGCCTGCACGGGCCCCTCACCTGCCGATGGCGGCGGCACGGTGACGAGTTCACCGTGACCGTGACCGTTCCGCCCGGCACGACGGCCGAGGTCCGGCTCCCCGGAAGCGAGCCCGCCCTCGCTCACCCCGGAACCCACACCTACACCGTCACCTGGCCACGCAGCTGAGGCGGGGGCACGAGGCGACGGCACCTGGCGGCCGCATGCTGATGCTCCATCAACGTCTGCAGGAGGCAGGACAGGTGGGGACTTCGACAGAAGTCCGGGTCTGACCGCTGTGAGACGGGGAAGGCGACCGGGCATGGATGCGGTGGCGATGACGACGACGTACGCGCGGCGCCTGGCCGTGGTGCTGGCGGCCCTTCCCCTCGTCGCGGGGTGCGGCAGCGCGGGACACGACGGGCGGGACGACGCTCCGACGGCCGGAGGGCAGCCGCTCACCGGCCCGGGGGCGCACCTGGTGATCACCACGGACAACGGGGTGCGTCTGCGGCCCGCGGACGGTGACCGGGTGGTCGTCGACCGGGGCGTAAGTCACCACTGGACGCACCACGACGACACCTGGGTCATGGACCTGTCGTGCGCCCGGCCGCCCGAGGCGGACGGGCCGTGCCCGCGCATGCCCGAGGTCGATGTCCCCGCCGGCGTGTCCGTCACCGTCACCGCCCGCAACGCGGGCATCGACGTGGCGGGCATCGACGCCGCCCTGAACCTGACGACCGTCAACGGTGACGTGACGGTGACCGGTTCCGAGGACGGAGAGGGCGCGGCGGTACGGCTGGCGACCCGGAACGGTTCGGTGCGCGCGGACGCCCTTCGGGTGACGACGCTGCGCGCGGAGACGGTGAACGGCGACGTGGTGCTCCACTGCGCCACCTCGCCGACCGGCGTCGCGGCGGCCGGCACCAACGGCTCGGTCCGCGTCGTCGTGCCGCACGACGCGCCCCGCTACCGCGTCACGGCGACCACGGGCAACGGCCGGCCGTCGGTGACCCTTCCCACCGACGGCACGCAGGACGACCACACCATGACCCTGACCACGGTCAACGGCGACGTCGGCGCCGCCCGGGAGTGAGGCGCCCGAGAACCAGTCGGCCTCGCCTTGTCCGAACACCTGCCTGGCCGGCGCCCTCCGCCGTTGGACCGGCGAAGTGGTGCCCGGCGACCGCGCAACCGTCCTCGTCCACGCCGCCGCCACGGACCGGGCCGCGCCGGCCGCACCGCGGCAGCGCCACCGCGCGCGGCGCTGCTCACCTGATCAGCGCCCGTGGTGATCATCACCCCGGCGGTGATCACGCCTGTCGTGGTCACCACGGTCGCGGTGGCCTCCGTAGCGGTCACCTGCGCCCCGTGATCGTCAGCGCCGTCCCGTGAGTCCTGCCGAACCGGCGGCAGCCGTCTCCAGCTGACCGGGTACGGCGGCCGGCAGCGCGGTGAGGGCTCCGGCGGGCGGGTTGAGGTTGACGGTGCCGGACCGGACCTTGACCGTGCTGACCACCCGGCTCTGCGTGTCCCCGATCAGCAGGCAGGAGTCGAACGCCTCCTCGCGGACGTAGATCCGAGGGCCGTTCACGTCGGTCCAAAGGGTGCCGTCGGCGGCTTCTCCGTAGATGTACGACCAGGTGTTGCCGGTGTTCAGGACGTACGCCTCGCCGCCGGGCGGGATGTTCCACCAGCCGCGCGTTCCCCAGCGGCCGTACTCGGCGCAGGTGTCGGGGCTGAAGAAGAGGATGGCGGTGGAGACGGTCAGGTGGTATCGGTTGCGGATGCGGAGTTCCATGATCAACGATCTCCTTCCTGGAACCGTACGCGGAGTGGCCTGAGGTCTACGGCCTCATTGCACGGGGGGAGTTCGTGGGCCGACATCCCGTCGCTCTCAGCGGAGCGGGACGACAGCGGGGCGGCGCCGAAGGCGGACGTCGGATCCGTCGGCCGCGGCTCGCCCCCCTGGTGCTCCTGGAACTGCTGTCGCAGCGGCCTGAGCTCGACCCCTCCGTCGTCAGCCGGAAGCTGCTCGTCTGTTCGCGGAGCAGAGCCGCCGTCCCTCGACGACTCGGCGTTCTGAGCCGCGTGGAATGCCGCCCACAGGTCGGCGTCGGCCCGGTGCGACGATGCCCCGGTATCGAAGTCGCTGGTGGGATCAGGCTGTTTTCGCAGGGCGCTGTCGCTCATCTTTCCTCCTTGTGTCCGTTGATCCGACAGGTGGTGGAAGAGGGCGTGAGGGGGCACGGTCCGATGCGTCAAATTCCGCTCGAACGCCCTCATTTACCACGATAGAACCGTCTGGGTCATCCGGCATCACCCCGAGCGGGGGGCACGCTCGACCGATGTGCGAGAGCGGCAGACGAACGGCCCTTGCGGCGCAGCAAGGGGACGGCGGCGAGACCTCGGTGCGTGCGGTCCGCTCGACGAGGCCCGCGCTCTCATCAGCACCCTCGCACCAACACCCGCCCCGACGGCGCCTGTCCGCTTTGCGCGGCGGTGTGGTCGGTTTGCGAGCCCTCTACGGGAGTGGGTCACTGGATTGAGAGAAACGACCAAGAAATTCTCATTCGAGGGAAACTTCAATGGTTCACCATCGTACTGTCCAGAATTCCACGACCGCGGTCTGGTCGGAGTTCTGCGCCGTCGCCCCCAGTCCGGAACTGCGCGAGAGGATGCGGCAGGAACTCGAGCGGGTCCGAGGGGAATCGGACCTGACGAGCATCTTCAGCCTCGGCGGTCCTCCCCGCGTTCTCGGATTCGACGACGGCACCATCGTCCCGCCCGACGAGTTCCCCCCTGGCACTCCGCACGAAGCCATCCGTACCGCGGCCGCCGCCCGCTCGCCGCTGAGCGGCGTGGTACGGGTCGTCGTCGTCCTCGCGGACTTCCAGGACAAGCCGATGACCACGGACAAGGAACACTTCGAGAAGCTGTTCTTCTCCCTCGGTGAACTCCCGCACGGCAGTGTCCGCGACTACTACCGCGAAGTGACACACGGTCTGGTGGACATCGTCGGCGAGATCATCGGTCCCGTCCGGATGCCGCAGAAGCTCTCCTGGTACGCCAACGACAACTTCGGCATCGGACGTCCGACGGGGCAGGCGCGGGCGCAGATCATGGCCCGGGACGCCGCCGTCGCCGCCGACCCCCTCGTCAACTACGCGCCGTACGACAACGACGGCAATGGTCTCGTCGACGCCTTCATGGTCCTGCACGCCGGTCCTGGCGGCGAAGCCACCGGCGACCGGGGGGACATCTGGTCGCACAAGTGGGTCCTGCCGAGTGCGTACAACGCCGACGGATCCCGGATCTACGGTTACCTCACGATCCCCGAGGACGCCAAGATCGGTGTCTGCGCCCACGAGTTGGGGCACCTGCTGTTCGGCTTCCCCGACCTGTACGACATCGACGGTTCGTCGGAAGGGGTCGGCCGCTGGTGCCTGATGGGCGGTGGTTCATGGGGCGGGGGCGGTGAGGTTCCGACACACCCATCGGCGTTCTGCAAGATCCAGCAGGGGTGGGCCAAGGCCGTCAACGTCACGAGTGACGGGGCCCTGTCCGTCCCCGACATCAAGAGCGGCTTCGAGGCGTACCGGTTGTGGACGGACGGCCTGCCGGGGAACGAGTACTTCCTGCTGGAGAACCGCCAACGCACCGGTTTCGACGTGTCGTTGCCCGCTGGGGGACTTCTGATCTCGCACATCGACACCGGTCAGCGGGACAACTCGGACGAGAACCACTACATGGTGGGACTGGTCCAGGCCGACAACCGGCGCGACCTGGAGTGGGGGACGAATCGCGGTGACGACGGCGACCCCTACCCCGGGAGCACCGGCAACACCTCGTTCACCGCGTCGAGCAACCCCGGGTCCCTGTCCTACGCCGGAGCCCCGACCGGTGTGTCCGTCAAGGACATCTCGGTGTCGGCAGCGACGATGACCGCCACGGTGTCGGTTTCGGCAGCGGGCACCGTGCGCGAACCGCTCGGTGCCGCGGCCCGCCAGGAGGCGAAGGCCGTACCGGAGCTGGTCGAGGCCCTCCACGATCTCCAGGAGCGGCTCGCCTCCCTGGAACACGCCGTGTCGAACTCCACCTGGGCAGGGGCCGAGGCCTTCCTGAGGCAGAGCCCGCGACCCGAGCCGAGGGAGACGGCGAGTGGCTCACAGTCCCTCGCCAAGGCGGGCGGCGTAGAGAGCATGTACCGGCACAACGGCCCGTCCCGGCAGTGATCGTCAGTCATGGTGCAGGCGGTCGACAACCGTACCGATCTGACCGCACGGCTGGTCGGCACGGGTCCGCATCCGCGGCTGGAGGCCTGGGACCAGGCGGAGGTGGCCGTACTCGACGCCGAGCCGGTGGCCGGTTACTCCGACCTGCTGTCGGGAAACGTCGGACAGCACATGCTGCTCGCCGTACCCAGCAGACTCCTGGCGGACGCGGTACCCGGGTCCACCATCCGTGTGAGGGCCAGGCTGGCCGCAGGTGAGGCAATGGCCGAGAGCAGGCCTCCTCCGGGGCGTTTCGCCGTCGAACCGCCGCTGTGAGAAGCGTGCGCCGGTGAGGGGGACGGACTCCGCCGGTCCCCTCACCTCGGGCACACCCACACCTCGGGCACACCCACCGGGACCGGGTCGGCGTGTGCCGGCAGCCGCTTACGACCGGAGCCCGACAACCCGCGCAATCACCTCGTCCTGATCACCTCGGCTTGGACCGTCCGCCGTGCGCCGTCCCGGTCGACACCCCTGCCGCGGTCCTCACCGCAGGCGAGGACGGACGCTGGGGGTCGGCGGTTCCGGCAACCGGCCGTGGCTGCACCTGGACTTCGCGACCATCGACGACGGCAACGGCGCCGGCGTCGAGCTGGAACACCGGGCCGACACCGAGGGCGGTCCGAGCGGCGCACCGGTGTTCGCGTGGTTCAACGGATCGCCCGACGCCGTCGGCACCGTTCCAGGCAGGACTTTTCGTCATTCAGAGGTCAACAGGCCCATCGGTACGGGACGTCGTTCCCTCGCAGCGGGGCAGGACGGGACCGAGGCAACCGCTACAGCGGGCCCCGGCTCGTCAGTTGCTTCAGCACCTCGGCCGGCGGCACCCTTCTCGCCTGCTCCAGAGCCGCGCCCACGGCTTCCAGATCGGTGCGCACCTGGGCGTCCTCGGCTCCGGCCCGCTCAGCGAGTTCGTTCAGCAGGGCCCGCCCCAGGTCGACGTCCTCGTCACTGACGACGGACCTCTCGCCCTCGAACCGCTCCCCCGCGCGCTCGATCAGGGCGGCGGCCCGCCCTGCCAGGCGCTCGTCGGTGAACAAGATCGAGGCGACGGGCAGCTCTACCCGTTCGATGAGGGCGATCCACTCGCGGCCCGCCTCGGTGCTCGCGAGCACTTCCTCACGGACTCCGCGCAGCGCGTCCACCTCGGTCCGGCGCCTGAGCAGTTGCAGACCGATCAGGTCGAAGGCGCAGACGCTCTGCTGGGCGAGCGCCAGCAGGCCCGCTTTGGCGTCGCGCTTGACGAGGGTGGGGTCCGGCGGGTGGAAGGAGTCCTCCACGGTATCGACCGGCGGGCCCGTCTCGAGGGTGAAGCCGTAGGTCTTGCGCAGCGCGGGATCGGCGATGTGGCGGCTGTAGGCGTAGTCGCTCTGTACGCCGGTGGTGGCGTACAGAGCCCGGCCTGTCTGCGGTGTGTACGCGCGCCCGCGTACTGCCGCGATCGCGTCGACGACCCGTTGCCCGACCGTCGTGAAGCGGAGCAGGTCCTCGGGCGTGATGTACTCCCGATGCCCCGGGACGCCGATGGGCGCACAGGTTCCGGTGGGCAGGCTCGTGAACCGTTGTGCCGGATCGCTGGTCTGGTTGTGGGCGTGACCCCACGGGTACAGGACGAGCTCCGAGAACGAGTGCACGTCCACGAAAGTGTGGATGGCCTGCGTGTCCAGCAGGTACTTGACGTTACGGGTCTCCGGCTCGGAGAACGCGCCGGACCCGACGAAGACATCGCTGCAGGGACTGCAAGAGGTCTGCCCCTCGGTCACTCCCCAGAGCAGGTCCGCGTTGCGGTTGAGATCGACCCCGTCGCACGAGGTCCCCGGGTTGTCGCGGAGGTTCTTGCGCCACATGTTGTCGACCGTCAGCACCTGGTTGCGGCCGTCGGGATTGGAGCAGGGCACGAACCAGAGGTCGAGGCTCTCCAGGACGAGTCCGACCTCCTGAGCCGTCCAGGCACGGCCGCCGTACACGACGTCGGTACCCTTCAGGCAGCTCACGACGAGGTCGACGGCGAGTTCCACCAGGGCGTCCGGGTTCATCAACTCGCGGGCGTGGGTGCCGCCCACGAACAGGACACCTCGACGGTCTCCGCCCTCGCCGGCCCGCAACCGCAGGGCGAACACCGGGCGGCCCCCGACGGAGGTCTCGGGCAGTCGGGTCCTCGTGCACAGCTGGGGGAACCACGTGGCGAGGAGCGAGATCACGGAGTCGAGCTGGGGGACCGTTCGATACATCACGTGCCTCCCGACCGCTCGACGCCCCGGACGCGCTCCTCCAGCCAGGCCCTTACCGAGTCGTCCTGCTCCACCAGTTCGGCGGGGAGGGGTCGCACGGGCACCTGGGCGTGCAGACGGACTTCGTAGCCGCTCTCCAGCAGTCGCCGGCACTCCTGCGGGGAGACGACCACCCGGACCCCGCCCTCCCGATCGGGGATCCGGTCCAGATCCAGATCGGCGACGCCGAGGAGATCACGGTTCGTCGCGCCGGGGTGGACCGTGGCGTCGAAACGCACCGTGGGGTTCTCACCCCCGGCGTCCCGGGGCGGAGGCTGCTGTGGGTGTTCGGACGGTTCGCTCATGTCCGTCTCCCTCGGTGCGTTTCCGTCTGCCACCAGGACCGCCGACACCCGGCAGGTAAGCACAAATCAGACATTTCATCGTCACTGACATGGTCAGACGAGTCCGGTCCGCTGTCAACTCCGCTGCGACAAAAGGCAGTCCGTATCTCCGGAACGGCTGGAGCAGCGCCGTGTTGCAGGCCCCCGCACCCGGTGGGACGGTGGACGGGAGGGCGTTGCCCAGACAGCGGCCCGGCAGGAACAGCCCTGCAGGCGACGGCTCGCGCGTCGATACGCGGCCGAACCGCGACCCACCGCTCCCGGAAGCCCGGCACTGGTTTCGTCGGCGTGCGTCCCCTGGTCGAGGAAGCGCACAGAAAGCGGGAAATCCGATGGCGAACGAACCCTTGAACAGGCATGCCTTCGGCGGACAGCCGCCCCGCCGCGATGGGGGCCCGTCGGGCCGGGGCACTGAGTACACCGGCCGGTACGTGGTCCTGCTCGACCTGGGCAACCAGCAGAGCGGTCTGAGCGCGCTGCGTTCCGCCGCCGACATCGCGCCCGTGGAGCGGGTGAGCGGAGCCGAGACCACCAACATCGCCGAACTCCTGGAGAACCCCGACGTATCGGTCCACTTCGAAGAACTCGGCGCCGCCGTCGTCGAGGTGCGGGCCGACCAGCGCCACGCGCTGGTGACCACGGCCGAGGCCGATCCGTCGATCATCGCGGCCGAACCGGAACGCATGGTCTACGCCTCGGTGATCACCGCCCCGCAGCAGGCACCTGCCGAGTTCTTCCCGGCCTACCGCAGCGACGAGGAGACGGTCGAACGTCACACCAAGGCCGAGATGGCCGTTGCACAGGGGCCGGCCCCTGACGAGCAGAAGCTGACCTGGGGCCTCCAGGCCATCCGTGCCGGCCTGTCCAGCCTGACCGGACGCGGTGTGAAGATCGCCGTCCTCGACACCGGCGTGGACACCGGCCACCCGGACCTGGCCGGACGGATCGAGGACACGGCCTCCTTCGTGTCCGGCGAGACGGTCGAGGACGGCCACGGCCACGGCACGCACTGCATCGGCACCGCCGCCGGCCCGGCCAACCCCCAACAGGGGCCCCGCTACGGCGTGGCGACCGAGGCCCGGATACTCGCCGGGAAGGTGCTCAGCAATGCGGGCAGCGGCGCCGACGGCCAGATCCTGGCGGGCATGGCCTGGGCCGTCAGCCGGGGCGCGCGAGTGATCTCCATGTCGCTCGGCGCTCGCGTCCGGCCAGGTGAGCTCTTTCCCCAGACGTACGAGCAGCTGGCCCAACGCACTCTCAAGCGGGGGACGCTGATCGTGGCCGCCGCGGGAAACGAAAGCCAACGCCCCCAGTCCGTCGAACCCGTCGGCCGACCCGCCAACTGCCCCTCCATCCTCGCGGTGGCCTCGCTCGACCAGTCACTCACGACATCGTTCTTCTCCTGCGGCGCCATCAACGGCGCGGGCGGCGAGATCAACATCGCCGCGCCCGGCAGGGACGTGCACTCGGCCGCCCCCGGCGGCGGATACCAGTCGATGTCGGGTACCAGCATGGCCACGCCGCACGTCGCGGGTGTCGTCGCACTGCTCGCCGAGGCCAACCCCAACGCCGGCTCGGTCGGCCTCAAGGCCAGTCTCCTGTCCGGTGCCTTCCCGCTGACGCAACCCGTCGAGGATGTCGGCTCGGGTCTGCTCCAGGTCCCGTGAGCGAGTCTTCGCGGTCCGGACCGGTCGGAGTCGTTCTCGCAGTCGACCCCGACCGGTTCGCGGAAGTGATCGAGGCCGCGCGACGGGCCGGGCTGACCGTCACGGGCGAGCAGCCGGTCCTCGGCACGCTGTCCGGAACCGTCGCCGAGGACCGGATCCCGGCTCTGCAGGAGGTCGCCGGAGTCGAAGCAGTGGACCGGGACCGCACCATCCACCTGCCCCCGCCCGACTCCCCGATCCAGTAGGTCCGCGCGGTCGGGACGTGCGGCTTCTCGGAGGTACCGGTTCGCGCCCCGTCGAGCGACCTGACGCGGGCCTGCGTTCGCTCCTGTCTGCTTCTGCTCCCGTGAGCCTCTGCCCCGCGCGGCGGCAGAGGCTCGCGGTGGCTCTTTCCCAGCCGCCGGCCGGGGCAGCCGATGAACCTGGTCGGCCTTCAGATGGACGGCGGGAGTTCCTGGTCCCGAAGCTGTAGCGCCTCCTGCTGTCCCACCGCTGAAATCCGGGCGGCACGGGCGGCACGAGGGCGAGGTGCTCCGCGGCCGACGGACCGCGGCGACCGGGTGGCATCGCAGGGTGGTTCCGATCGACGGCCTTGTTCACCGAAGCGCAGAACAGCCACCTCGTCGCCGGAGCATCCGAGTTGAAGCCGGTCTGCCCGGCCGTCAAGGAGCCGGTAACACCTGGAGGTATGCCTGCTCCGACGCCGACGAGCGCCAACTGAGTGGTCTCGACCTCATCGTTGCGCTTTCCGAAGCGCACACGGGACGGGGCCACCATCGCGACTCCCCGGGAGCGTGGAGGCCACCGGTCGAGGCGTGCGCCTGCCGGTCGGTCACCGTCGTCCTACTTCCACCACGCGCCCGAGGCACGTCGCATGCGGTTCCGGAAACGTGCTGGCACACAGGCTTTCTGACGATCGCTTCGGCACAGCCGGCAGAGCGCCGGGCAGCGGGCGCAGTGCCGCCAAGAGCCACAGCAGGCACCGCGGAACTGAGCTCGGCGCGCAGGCACCTGGCCTGCTGAGCGTCCCGGAACCGATGCCACCACCGCCCTGTGTTCCCGTTGCGGGATGGGCCGGACGGGTGAAGAGTGGAGGTATATCGGCTCTGCGTTCTTCAGGCTCCGCATCTTCTGGAGCCCTCGTCAGCAGGAAGAATCCGCAACGGACGGAACAGCACCGCGCCAAGCGTATCTGGAACCATCATGGCCAGAATTTCTCGGCGACACGTCTTTCACGCGGCCAACGCATCCGTTCTGGCCGCGGCGCTCGCGCTGCCGGCAGGTCTCATGACCGCCGCGGGAAACGCTCAGAGCCCGAACGAGAACCGTGCCGGTGTGCGGGCTCAGACCACGGCTCCTCCGCCGTCCCCTTCGTCTCCTCCGTCCGTACCGATCGATCCGACGGGACCTGCGACGTCCCCCTCCTCACCACCCGGTTCCGCACCGCCGTCCGAACCGAGCGACCCGTCGCAGACCGCGACGTCTCCTTCCTCCACACCGAGCGGGACACCCGACGCGTCGGAGCCGTCAGACCCCGGCGGCACGGACGGCAGCACGGACGGCGACCCCGATGGCGACACGGACGGCGACACGGACGGACAGACGACCGAACCACCGCCGGAGCAGCAGGCGAAAATCGACGAGGCGACGACGACACTGAACGAGGAGAAGGAACAGCTCCCCGAAGACCTCGCCTCGACGGTGGAAACGCTCATCACCGTCATCGACTCGGTCGAGGACCCGGAGACCTCACCGCAGGACCGGCAGGGAGTCGTCGAGAGCGCGGAGAACCTGTCCACGGCGCTGGCGGCCATCAGCGACCGCGGAACACCTCCCGAGCTGCGGAAGGAGTTGACCGCGATCGTGACGCAGGTGACGTCGACACTCGATGCGGTCAACAGTCCGCGGGTGCCGGCCGAACAGCGGTCCATGCTCACCCTGGTGGTCAAACGGACCACCACCCTCCTGGACGTGATCTGCGATCCGCGAACACCACAGGCCGTGCGGGAACAGATGATCACGATCGTGAAAGACACGACCTACGTCGTGGCGAGGAGTCAGGACGAGCCGCAGGCCGGCCCGGCGAACACGAGCCAGAACTCACCCAGGAGCCTCGGTTCGAAGCAGGCGATCGGGAACACCCTGGTGCTGGTGAGTTCCTCTTCGGACATCATGCACGACCGGAGGACACCGCCGAAAGAAAAAGAACAGCTCGCGAAAATCACGCAGCAGGTCAGCGCGCTGCTCAGGAAAATCAGTGACCCCCGGACATCACAGAAGGACCGATCCAGAGCCACGAAGGAACTGGATCAGAAAACGTCTCGCATGAAGGACCAGCAGGAGCGTTCCGCCGACGCCCAGGAGCGTCCGGAGGAGGCACTCGGAAAGGCGGCCGCGTTCTGCACCAGCGCCATATTCGAGTCCACCCCTGAGTCCGCCCTCATGCGAGGGCTGAAGAAGCTGGTTCCTCCTCAGTGGGAGGCCGAAGGGGTCAAGGACTTCTGGAAGGCGCAGGAAAAGAGCGACGACATGCTCGACGTCCTCGCCCAACTGCGGAACGACGAGCACACGCACGGTCCGTTCGAAGTCGCACCGCTCATCACCGCACTCGCCGAGCTCGTGCCGCGCGACAAGCTGTTCGGGAGCTTGGGAGGCTCTGCCGCGTACTGCGAGCAGACTGCCACATACCTTGACAAGGACTTCGACATCACCGTGGGCACCTGGCTCATGAGGTCCGGCGACTGACCGGTCAGACCCCGGCGGATCTCAACAGTTCGGCCGCGGAGACCTCCGAGTCGACCCGGACCGTCGCGGCCCCGTACCTCTCCAGCTCCCTCCTTTCTTCCCGGTAGTCGCCCACTCCGCCATAACTGAAAGGGAAGGAGGAGATCGAAGAGACGAAACGCCCCCCTGGCGACCAGACGGCGGTCACATAACGGGGCTTGCGCGTCACGTTGATGAGATTGTTGTTGTGCCGCACCCTTCCACGGTAGACGAGCTGCTCCCCGCATACCGCAGGTTCGCAGTGGTAGCGCGCCTCGGTTTCTTTCCACGAAGGGTGGGGAGACCTGAACTCCACCACATCGACCCTCCCCCGGTCCCTCCTCATGTACGAGATCTGAAATTCAACACTCACGGTGTCGTACCCGACCTTCCTGGGGATTTGGAACACGCGCTTCATGGCATACTCCTCCCCGACATCGAGTGAATTTCCGGATTCATAGAATCTTCCACTGCTGATGGTGGTGTATTTAAATTGGTCGACGTAGAGCTCGGCCTCTCCGCCGCGTGTCCCCGACCTGTCGACGCTTTCTCTCCACTCCGCCACCAGGTCTTCCTCCCCGTAAGAATACACGGCGATCCTTCCGCGGACCGTGTAGATATCATTGATGATGTACACCGGAATCCCTCCGGTGTTCTTCATGTAGAGCGTCAGCGGGACGTGCACGAAATCAACGGTGTCGTCCTTCCAGGCCTTCCCGAATTCCGCCTTCAGAGTGAAGTGCATGGGAGCGGACGCGGGCTGGTACATGGTCGAGTACGCGAGGCTGACAGCGGTCAGCAGCACCGTGGCCACCACCCCGGCCGCGAATTTCTTCGGCTGCGGCACTCCTTTCCATGATTTTTGGCGCACGAGAAGGAACAGCGCCCACAGGGACCAGCACAATGCGGGTAAGTAGACCAACGTGTAGCGCGTGTACTCCCGCTCCTCCAACCAGAGAAGAAACAGGAGACCGTCGGTGGCCAGAACAATGATCGCCCCCAGCAGGACAATCGCTCCGGAGACCCTGAACTGTCGGCGCCCCCAGTAGTCGAGTGCCGCGATCGCCGCAATTCCCAGCACCACGCCCGAGAGGACGAACAGGAGTCCGGTGATCCGTTGCGCGAAAGTCAGGGCCCCCAAGGCGTCCGGCCATCCGATGACCGCGTTGAAGACCATGGAAGCAAGTGGCCCGGCGACCATGAGGGACATGGTGAGACGCCTTCTCCAGGCCCGGTCGGACCAGGTCCCGCTGCCGCCCCCACGCCAGCACACGCATGCCGGATCATCCAGATCCACGTCCTCGGGGTAGCCGTGGCGGTCCAGCATTCTGCGCAGTTCGGCCAGCGACCAGGCGCTGCCGACCTTCTCACCGCCGATGGTGACGCGGCGAAGACCTCGGCTGTCCGGCGGCTCGACGATGACCCATGGACGGATACTCATGACCTCAGGCTCGAAGCCGCGTCGGCATCGTGCACGTGGAGCTACCCCGTTTGCCTGCGAGCGCGTCGCGCAGCGGTGAGTTCGTGACGTCGAGCGACCGGCCGCCGCTCGAGGCCTCGCTTGACCACCGAACGGACCGGCCTGCCCGCATCCGCAGGGACCACGGCGGCGAACCTGCGCGTCGGTCAGGCCCCGCCCCCTGGTCAAGTGGGTGATCCGGGCGCTGAGCATGTCGGGTGCCGTTGCGCTCATCACTCAGGCCACTGATCCAGAAGGCCCGGTGTGACCTGAGATATACGCTTTGGCGCCGGTTGTGCGTAGCCTGAACGACTGCTCTCGCTCACAGTGCCGCGGCATTGGGTGCATATTCCATCGATCGTTCAGGAGACCTGTGCGTCCCCGAGTGCCCTCCATCCTCCGCATAGCCTCTCTCCCTCCCGTCGCCCTGGCGGGCGGTGCGTCGGCCGTCGGCCTGGGCGGCCTGTATCTCGCCGCGCTGCTGCTCACCGGCGGTGAGATCGAGACGGGTACGACGGTGCGCGGCGTGGACATCGGGGGCCTGACCCGCGAGGAGGCCGCCCGAAAGCTGGAGCAGCACCTGGTGGCGGCCGGCCCGCGGAAGCTGGCCGTGCAGGTCGGCGACCGCAGGGCCGCGGTCGATACGCGGCAGGCGGGGCTCACCTTCGACATCCGGGAGACCCTTGACCGGGCGGCGTCCACCGGTGCCGATCCGGTCAGCGTGATCGGCGGGCTGTTCCCCTCGGGCGGTGACATCGAGCCGGTCGTGCGGATCGACGAGGACCAGGCCCGTGCCGCCGTCGGGAAGCTGGCGGAGACCCTCGATGAGAAGGTCCGCGACGGCGCCGTCTCCTTCACCGAGGGCCGTGTCGAGCAGATCGCCCCGCGCACCGGGTACGCGCTGGACGTGGACGCCGCGATCGGCGCTCTGCGCGCCCCCTTCCTGCGCGGCGCGGCCGACTCGGTCACGGTGCTGCCCGCACACGAGACCAAGCCGAGAGTCACGGCGGAAGAGACGCGACGGGCGGTGCGCGAGTTCGCGCAGCCGGCGATGTCGGCACCGGTCACGCTCTCCGCGGGCGGCAAGCGGTTGACGATCACCCCGGCCGTGCTGGGCGAGTACCTGACGATGCGGCCGGACGACGCCGGCGGACTCACCCCGAACCTCGACAGCAAGGGCCTGCGCGCCGCCCCCGCAGTGACCGGCGTCCTGAACGGTCTCCCCACCACACCCCGGAACGCCCGGCTGGGACTCGAGGGCGAGAAGGTCGTGGTGGCCGCCGACGCCAGACCCGGCACGGAGATCACCGACAAGGCCCTGAGCAAGGCCGTCCTGCCCCTGCTCACCAAGTCGGGCGCCGCCCGCACCGGCGAGGTGACCACGCGGCAGATCCAGCCGGAGGTCACCCGCGAGAACGCGGCACGCCTGGGGCTGACCGAGAAGATGTCCTCCTTCACCGTCGACTTCGAACCGGCCGCCTACCGCACGACGAACATCGGCCGGGCCGTGGAACTCATCAACGGCTCCGTCGTCATGCCGAACGAGACCTGGAGCTTCAACCGGACCGTCGGCGAGCGCACCAAGGCCAACGGCTTCGTCGAGGGCGTCATGATCCTCGACGACCAGTACACCAAGGCGCCCGGCGGCGGTGTCTCCGCGGTGGCCACGACCGTCTTCAACGCGATGTTCTTCGCCGGCGTCAAGCCCGTCGAGCACGGCGCCCACTCCTTCTACATCGAGCGCTACCCCGAGGGCCGCGAGGCGACGGTCGCCTGGGGCAGCCTCGATCTGAGGTTCACCAACGACTCCGGCAAGGCCGTCTACATCCAGGCCGAGTCCACCGACACCTCGGTGACCGTCACCTTCCTCGGCACCAGGAAGTACGACGAGATCACGTCCGTCAAGGGGCCGCGCACCCACGTGCAGCAGTCGGCGAAGAAGGTGAGCACCGCTGAGAAGTGCGTGCCGCAGACCCCGCTCGAGGGCTTCGACGTCACCGTCGAGCGGGTCTTCAGCAACGACGGCCGGGAAGTGAGGCGGGAGCCGTTCCGCACGCGCTACACCCCTCGTGACGAGATCACCTGCGAGGACGGACCGAGCAGGCGTCGGCCCTGAGCGGACAGCCGGACTCCCCGCGTTCCCCTCCGGCGGACGCGGGAATCGGTCAGCCGACCAGGTTGATCAGGCCATCGCTGCCTACCCACCCCTTGGTGCCCTTGGTGATGCCGGACTTGGACCGGTTGCCGAGCTCAGCGGCCGTCGCCCGGGCGGTAGACGCTGAGGTCGCCGTAGGCCGACAGAATGCCGGCCGGGTCGCCGGGTTCGTGCCGCAGAGTGGTGTCCAGGAAGGCGAGAGTGGGTGCGGCGACGGCGCGCGGGCTCCCGGTGCGGCCCAGGGAGCCGACCAGGGAGGGCACGGGCGGCAGGTACAGGGGGCCGTCCATGAAGGTGAGGTGTGCGGCGCCGGGGACGGTGAGCCGGTAGCTCGTCGCGGTGCCGAGCTTGAGGACCTTGGTGAGGCGGGGTACGTAACGTGGGTCGGTTTCCGGGGTGATGGCCTGGGTGAGCGCGAGCGTCGGCTGGTGGAGGGAGGGGGAGGTGGGGCCGTGGGGGTAGCCGTCCAGATCGATGACGGCGTCGAACCGGTGGTCCTGCCGGGCGGCCTGCAGGGCGGCGGCACCACCCATGGAGTGGCCGGTCACCGCGACCAGGCCGGTGTCCAGGCGTCCGGTCAGCGGGCCGGCGATCTCGCCCCGGTCCAGACGGCCCAGTTGAGTGAGGACGAAGCTGAGGTCGGCGGCCCGGACAGCCGTCCAGCCGGCCGCCAGCTTGTCGTCCTCGTCCCGGTCGCCGGTGGAGGTGAGCTCGGTGTTGATCGTTCGGCCGTCGGCGAGGACGACGGCGGCGGAGTCGTACGGGTGGTCGAGGGCGGCGACCACGTAGCCGTGGCTGGCCAGTTCCTCCGCCCAGGCGGTGTTCTGGGTGCGCACTCCGCCCGACCCGGGAGAGAACAGCACCACCGGGAACCGTCCGCCCCCACCGGCCACCGGGGCGTTGAAGACCGAACGGGTACGGGCACGCGGGACGCCGTCGACCAGGAAACCGGGCAGGCCGACCTCGCGGGCGAGGGCGTCGGACACGGTGCGCGCCTCGCGCTCCGTGCGCCCGAGGTACTGGGCCCGCTGCGCGCCCGCGGGACCCCGCCGGGCGGGGTACCAGAGCTGGACCACGACCGTGCGCCGGTCGTGCGGATCGGCGGTGAAGCTCTCGGGACGGCGCGGGTCGGTCCACTGCACCACGCGGGTGCCGACCGCGAAGTCGCCCGACGGCTCGGGGAACACGGGTACGGGGAAGGCCCAGGCGGCCACCGGACCCGTGGCGATCAGGCCGGCGCAGGCAGCCGATCCCGGCAGCGCCAGCCACCATCGGGCCCGCCACGCCGGCCGGCCGCTGCGGCGTCGCAGCAACGGGGAGACGGCGAACGGCAGCGCGAGAACAGCTCCTGCCAGTACCGGCAGCATCTGCCAGCGGGTCCCCGCCACGCCCAGCACGATCGCGGACGGCACGAGAACGGCCCCCGCCGCGATCGTGACGCGGGGGCGGGCGGCGGGGGGAAGCCAACGCGCCACCACCATCGCGACGGCACCCACCAAGGCGAGGAATTCCAGGGGGGACAGGTACAGCCCCGTGATGATCTCGGTCACCCGGCCATCCTCGGCGCAGGGCACGCGCTGCCACATCGGTCCCAGGTCGCCATCGTGTACGACCGAAGTCGCACTCCGAGGCATGTGCCCTGTGCGACCGGAGTCGTATCCAGGCATGTCGCCCGTGCGACCGGAGTCGCGATCGAACACGCCAGGCCGGCGGCCGGACGCGCGGCCACGGGAGGTGACAGGGCCCATCCCGGGGTCGTATCCGGCCACGGTGCCGTCAGACGGTGGACTCATGTGCTCCGCCGGCCCGCGGCCTGCCGTGACAGGGCGGCGGTGCGTGCCGGGCGCGGGGCTTGCGCTCCCCGCCCGGCGCGGCCCCGGCTGTACGCGGTGGCGGCGGCCGCCACTACGACGCCGAACCGGCTTCGCCGAACCCTCCTGCGGCATCGGCCGCTCCCCGTGCGCCGCTACGACCCCGACGGCACGAGCACGCGCCAGAGACCCAGTACGGCCGGCAGGGACGCGGCGCCCGCCACCGCGACGACCAGGCCGGGCGCTGACACCTCGCCCAACGCCCCGCCGCCGGCCGCGAAAAGCCCTTGCAACGTCATGGTCCCGGTCAGCGCCAGCCCGAAGGCCTGGCCTCGGTTCGCCTCCGGCACCGCCTCCAGGAAGCGCCGGGCCAGCCCCAGTTGGTACGCGCCCCCGAACCCGGACACGGCGAGCAGGAGCGCCGCGGTGACCGGTCCGGGCGAGAGCACGAACCCGAGCAGCGGCGCACCGAGCAGCAGTGCCAGCGGCCCGGCCAGCCGTTCCCTTCGTTCCGGGGTGACCAGCCGGCCGATCGCGAGGTCGCCGGCGAGCGTTCCGAGCGCCACGGCGGTGAACAGCGGCCCGGCCGAGCACGTACCGGTCGCCGTCGAGCAGTTCGGACCGATGACCGCCCGTCAGGCGTCCGGGGAAACACCCGGTTCCGTACGGGCGCTGCCGGGGTCCCGTACGCCGTCTTCGGCGGCTGGAACCTCGGTCGGCCGCTCCCCCGTGTCGGCTGTTCCGCCACAGCCACCGCCACCGCCACCAGATCCGGCTGCGGACAGCGCACCCGGCCGAGCACGGCACGACCATCCGCGTCGTGGTGGAGGACCTCGCGCAGGGCACTCCTGCTCAGGCCTGAGCACGCCGAGCGGGACGAGCCGGCCCACGCCGGAGGTTGCGTTGTCCGTTCCCAGCGTGGGCGGCGGCTCCCGAGCTCGGTTCGCGCAGGTGGCCGCGCCTGCGCTCACCGTGCCCGGGAACCGTGCGTGTCCGAGACGCGCGACCGGCGCCTCGGTACCTGTCAGCGGTTGTTGTGCAGGACGAGGTTGAGCTTCGCCCAGTCCTTACCGCCGTTCTCCCCGTTGCGGAGCGTGATCTCGCTGACCGTCGAGGTCTGACCCGCGGGGACGTACCGGTTGAAGTTGTACTCGGCGTCGAGGTCGGTGTTGGTGTCGTTCGTGCCCTCGTAGAACCGCAGGGTCACGTGGACCATGACTCCGCCGGTGGCGTCCGTCTCCGCGGACACGTGCTTCTCCACACGGATCTCGCCCCCGCACGTGGTCTCCCACCACACCGACGGCGTGCGGACCTCGTTCACCCAGCCCTCGGAGGCGACGTTGCCGTTGCAGTACGTACCGGCGGCGAAAATGCCCTCGTCGTCGCGGATCGTGTAGGTCCCGGTCAGGGCGATGTTCCGCCACACGGAGGCCGTGACCGCGTTACCCGCCGCAGGCGGGGTGGCAACGGCAGCCGAAGTACCCGCCACCGTCAGGCCGGCGGCGGTTGTGACTGCGGCCAGCATCCCGATGGCCTTGTTTCGTATGGACATCTCTTCCCCCTCGTTGTCGTGACCGAATGCGCCGAAGGCGGCTCGCCGCCATCGACCAGGTAAAGAGTGCCGCGACCGGCCGGCACATCCCATCCCAGATATGTGGGGGATCCCTCGCCGCCGACGCTGTGGGGCTCGTGATCATCCCGCTGCGGCACCAGGCCGGTCGGATGTCGTCGTCCGTGCCCGCGGTCCCGCTGCGCCGGGATACGGCCGAGGACGCCGAACCACCGGTGCTGCGGCACGAGAATGCGGTGCTGCTGCGACGGCGACTCGGCGGTCCGGTCCGCTACGAGCCCGCGGACCGGTTCCGGCCGGTCGCGCCGTCGTCACTGCCACCGCGCCCGCGCAGGTACCGAACCCGGCGAGCACCCAGCCCATCCCTGAGGCACCCCGGCCACGCTCGTCGGCGAGCGAGGAGTGAGACCGCCTCACTGATCGTTTCGGGACGAGACCCGTGGCAGGCCCTTGCAGACGGGCCGCACGAGGGCGAAGTTCTGCGGGTGCCGGACGGTCCGGTACCTGATGACCTGCGGGAACGCATCGCCGGATACGCACCGGTCTCCGCC
Source organism: Streptomyces sp. NPDC048734 (assembly GCF_043198675.1). NCBI lineage: Bacteria > Bacillati > Actinomycetota > Actinomycetes > Kitasatosporales > Streptomycetaceae > Streptomyces > Streptomyces sp. NPDC048734. The sequence continues at coordinate 214,891 of NZ_JBICUZ010000006.1, forward strand.
TCGGCCTGCTTCGACTCGTCTGCAGCACCATCTGTTCGAGACGCCTCCGAACCTCATTCCGCAACGATCAGCCGGGCGGTTCGGCCTTCGAAGCCCACCGGGCGACGAGCGTCCTGCCCGGACCCGTAGGACAGTGAGAACCATGAACCGTCACCGACGTCCGCCCCGACGGGCTCCGTGGATCGCGGGCGGTGCCGTCATGCTCGTCCTCGGCGGTGTCGGCGTATGGGCCTTGGTGGCGCAGGACGGCGACAGGCCTCGTCCGGAGCCTTCACCCTCGACCGACTTGTCCCTGCCGACGCTGAGCCCCCCGCCGACGCTGAGCCCTCCACCGACCTGGACGCCCGAGCCGGAGACGCCGAGCACGCCACCACCGGCAGCGTCAGAGTCTCGTTCGACCGGGTCGACGCCCGCGGGCACACTCTCGCCCGCACCGACAGGGGCGGACGGTACCCGTCCGGCCAAACCGCCCGCCGAGCGGTCGACACCCGCGGACGGGACCGGGCCGCGGCAGCCGTCCGCACACCGGCCGACGTCCCCCCCGACGACGGCGAAAGGGACGGCGACGGCCGACGCGTCCACCGGCCGGACGAGGGAAGCGACGTCGGACGCGTCCACCGGCCGGACGAGGGAAGCGACCCCGGCGCACACCCGGCCTGCGGCACCCGAAGCCTCGACCCGGCCCCCGCGAACCGTGACGACACCAACACCGGTACGGCCGTCGAGGCCGTCGACACCCGCACCCGCCGCCTCCGCCACCACTCCCCCGCCCGAGCCGGTGACGCCGACACCGACGCGCGGCGGCACCAAGCCGGCGACAACCACGTGGTACACGTCCACGACGGCGGTGGCCGCCGCTCGGCGGATGGCCGTGGCGGGGACGGTCGGTGACCCGGTGTGCTCGATGGCGGCCGTGGGGCGGCCGGACCCGAGCCTGGTTCCGCAGGGCGGCCGTATCGGCATCGGCCACCACGGCCACTACTGGTGCCTGATCTGGTAGGGCGAGGCGGCCCCTGGCCCTGTCATGTCGGCCCTCGCCCCGTCCCCGTCCCCGTGCCCGGCCGGTGTGCCGGTGCGGACGGTGACCTGGACGCTGCTGCCGCGGCGACCCACGAACGCCACCTGGACGGCCGTGGGTCCTCGCGGTCACCGGCACCGTGGCGCCTACGCCCTCGCGGGTCCGAGACGGTGGCCGGTCCGGGCCGCCGTGCGCGTCCGGTCAGGCCGCTGCACGTACGGTGCCGCCGTCACGGTTCGCGGGTTCCGGCGGGCGGGGCGACGGGCCGGGGCAGTGCGGCGAGGACGGCGCGGTGCACGGCCCGTGCGAGGCGTGCGCCCCACAGCGACCGCGGTCCCGCGAAGGCGTGCACGTCCTCGCCCGGCCGGGGCACGCGGGCGGCGACGCAGACGGCGTCGGTCGGTGTGCCGGAACAGTCGAGACCGGCCTCGACCAGGGCCTGCACCTTGGCCTCGGTCGCGGTGGCGACGGCGTTGACCAGCGCGGCGTCGCCGAGGGCCACTGGAATCGTCGCGAGGACGTTGATCGTGCCGGGCGCGAAGGAGCCGTTCGTGCCGGGCGGGTCGGCGGGCGCGGCGGCCCACCCGCGCACCTCGATGCCGGCGGTGACGAGGGCGTCGACGCCGCCGTCGGCGGCGTGGGCGTGTTCCGCGACGTCGGCCGCCGTCATCAGGCCCACGCCCGCACCGGTCAGACCGGCCGCGGTGGCGACCTGCCCCAGGTGCTCGGCCGGGTCGAGGCGCCGGTAGCCGTGGCGGACCTGGGCGTTGAGGACCCAGAGCCGCTCCCCCACTCCCCCGCCGAGGACGGCGCTGCTGACCATCCGCCATCCCGGGCCCGCCCGCCACACCAGCGCCGACAGTTCCCCACCGTCCTCGAAGCGGCTCAGCCGTTGCACGGTCAGTCGCCGTGCGGTCGGGGTCGGCGGCAGGACGGCGCGCTGCACAGGGGCTCCTCGCATGGGCGGGCATGACCTGCACATGCTACGAACCGGCCCCGTCGCGAGGACGGCCGGTGCGGCACTCCGCGGCGGCGCCTTCCACGCCGGGAGGCGCCGGTCGCCCCGCTCGCCGCCTCGGGAACGCCGGCCGCGCCGGGGACGACCGGACACCGGCCCCGCTCCCCCCGGCGTTCCCGCCCCCCGCCGGACACCGGGGTCCGGCGGGGGCGGGTCTCCCCTGAGGCTACGGTCCGAGAACCGCGTCCACCGCTTCGGTGAACCGCTCCGCGACCCGGGTGATCTCCTCCCGGGAGGAATGGACCGTCGCTCCGAACCCCGCGCCGAGGTGAGCGTCCGACACCCCGACGGAGAGGGCCACCGCGCGGGCCAGGCAGTCGTCCGTCCGGGGCATCGCCCCCGGCCGCAGGTCCTGTCCCCCCGGGCCGGCCGTCACTGCGGCGAGCTGCCGCATGTTGCCGTAGTAGTGCTGGCCCGACTCCAGCAGGGTGGAGGTCCCCAGCGCCGAGGCCACCGCCCGGGCCTCGGCCGCCCGGTCGAAGAGGTGCACCAGGAGCGTGCCGCACTCCCCGGCGGGGTCGTGGAGCGTCCTGCGCCTCACTCCGTCCCGTACCGGGATCGCCTCCGCCAGCCGCCGCTTGACCTCGCGGGTCCGCGCCAGGACGGCCGGCAGCTTCTCCAACTGCGCGCAGGCGACGGCCGCGCACAGTTCGGGCATGCGCAGGTTCAGTCCGAAGAGCGGCTCACCCGCTTCACCGTCCGCGGGGTAGCGGCCGTGGTCCTTGTAGGCATGGGCACGCCGGTGGAGGTCCCGGTCTCCGGTGAGGACGAAGCCTCCGTCGCCGCTGGTGATCACCTTGTAGGGGTTGAGCGAGAAGGCCCCCGCGGCTCCGAAGGTGCCCAGCGCCCGTCCGCCGTACGTCGCCCCGCAGGCCTGGGCGGCGTCCTCGACGAGCAGCAGGCCGTGCCGGTCGGCGACGGCGCGCAGCGCCGCGAGGTCGCAGGGCGCTCCGAGCATGTGGACGGCCATGACGGCCCGGGTGCGCGGGGTGATGCGGCTCTCGACGTCGGCCGGATCGAGGGTCAGGGATTCGTCGATCTCCGCCAGGACGGGTGTCGCGCCGGAGTGCACGATGCTCGCCATCGAGGCGATGAAGGTGTAGGCGGGCACGATCACCTCGTCGCCGCGTCCGATCCCCACCGCTGCCAGCACGGCCAGCAGGGCGGACGTACCGCTGTTCACCGCGACCGCGTGCTCGGCGCCGAAGACCTCACGGGCGGTGGACTCGAAGCGGCTCACGAAGGTGGCGCCCTGCGGCCTGCCGTAGTCGAACCGTGTGCGGTCCCAGTTCTTCAGGACCTCCTCGACGTTGGCGCGCTCCTCGGGGCCGAAGTGTGCGTATCCGGGACCGGGCATGCGAGGTCACCTCCCGTGGCCGGCCGGGGTGCGGCCGGGGGCGAACCGGCCGGGATCGCCGATGGGGCGCTCGGGGCGCCAGCTGAGCATGGGGATGTGCGCGTTGAACAGTTCGCCGTCGTCCTTCGTCGCGGGAGCCGGCGGGTGCGCCAGGTGCAGCAGGGTGTCGTCGTAGCTGTCGAAGGCGGTGTGGAAGTCCATGCGGTAGGCGAAGTCGTTGTCCTCTCCTCCCCAGCCCTCGTACCGCTCGTCCATGCCGCCGATGCGGTGGAAGGCCTCGGTGCGCACCCACAGGCAGCACCCCGGGGGGCGACGGAGCACGAAGCCCCGCAGCTGCGCGACGTCCGCTTCGGCCTCGCCCCGGAGCACGCGGCTGCGGATGGCCGTGGCGGTCGCCTCGTCGGTGAGGTTGAGCATGTTCCGGTACGTCAGGTGACCGCTGGTGCCCGGTCTGCGGAACCGGTCCGCGTTGCGGGCGACGAAGTCGCGGTCCGCCAGCACGTCCGCGTCGAGGACGCAGATCGCCTCGGCCGTGCCGGCGCTCGACACGACGCCGACGTTGACGGCCCACGACTTGTTGAACAGTCCGGCCTTGGGGGCGAAGACGTAGCGGTCGACATGGGGCTCGACGGCGTGCCGCCAGCGCGGTTCGCTGTCGGACTCCACGACCGCGATGCGGTAGCGGTCGCGCGCGTACGACTGGTCCGCCAGTGCCGCGAGGCAGGCCAGCAGGTTCCGCAGCCGGAAGCCACCGGTGTCGCGGTCCCGGAAGGGGACGACGATCAGGATCTCGGCGTCCGCGGCGGCGCGCCCGGTTCCGGGTGGCACGGCGAGGAGTGTGTCGACGTCCACGGGATCGGCTCCCGGGGTGTAGGCGGCCCCCAGGTGGTGTCCGAGCCTGTTGACGCCCTCCGCCTCCCAGGCGGCGGCGAACACCGCGTCGGTGGCGGGGCCCTGCGCCCGCGGGGCCGCGAGGGCGGCGCACAGCCTCCGGTGCGGGCCGGGGTCCGCGGGCGCCGCCGAGAGCTCTGCGGCCGGCCCGGCGATCCCGGCGTCGGGATGGGCCACGGCCGCGTCGGTGACGCGGTCCAGGTACGGTCTGGCGGCCTGCCAGTAGAGCAGACAGGCCCGGCGGGCCTCGGGATCGGCCGCCACGACGATGCTGTCGGCCACTGCCGTGGCCAGGACGTGGGGGTCGGTGGCCATCAGGCCTCTCATCGGTGTCTCCTTCGTCGGCCGGTTCGTCGGCCGGGGTTCCTCGGGGGTGGGGCGGTGGCTTCCGCCGGGGGAGTCACGGGTGCGGAACGGGGTGGCCCGTGTGCGTGGCGTACGGCCTGCAGCAGGCCGGCGGCGACGAGGGCGAGGAGGGGGACGAGGTACAGGGCGGCCGGCAGTCCCCACACCCGGGCCAGGGTTCCGATGACGGGCGGTCCGGCGAGGAATCCCACGCCGCCGACCGCCGTGACGGCGGCGATGGCCCGTGCGGACGCGCGGCCGTCCAGGTGGCCCGCGGTCTCGACGGCGGCGGGCACCACCAGCGACAGGCCGATCCCCAGGACGGCGAATCCGGCGACGGCCGCTGCCGGCCGAGCGCTCGCCAACGCTCCCGCGAAGAGCACCGCCGCGCCGGCCGCGCCCCAGGCCGCGGACCGCAGGGACCCCCAGCGCGCGGTCAGGCGGTCGCCTCCGAGGCGCGCCGCCGCCATGGCCGCGCTGTAGGCCGCATAGCCGAGGGCGGCGTATCCGGTGCTGCTTCCCAGGTCCTCGTGGAGGTGGACCGCGGCCCAGTCGGCGCTCACCCCCTCGGCGGCCAGTCCGCACAGACAGGCCAGGGCGAGCAGGACCACCGGTGCGCGGCGGGCCGGTGGGGAGGGCGGCACCGCGCGATCGGGTGGACCTGAGGGTCCCGGCGGGTTCCCGGACCGTCCCAGGAGCACGCGGCCGGCGGCCAGGTTCGCCGCGCCCAGGACCGCGCCGACCGAGGCGAAGTGGACCGTGCACGTCACCCCGTGCGCGGCGAACCACGCGCCGGCTGCCGCACCCGTCAGCCCGCCGAGGCTGTAGGCGGCGTGCAGGGAGGACATCACGGAACGCCCGGCCGCCCTGCCGACCTCCACGCCCTGCGCGTTCATGGCGACGTCCGTCACGCCGAGCAGCACGCCGAAGACGGTGAGAGCCGCCCCCAGGGTCCACGGGTCGTCGGCCAGGGCCAGGAGGGTCGGCGACGCGCAGGCCGGCAGGACGCCCAGGCGGCACAGCGGGGCACTGCCGTGGCGGGTCACGAGAGGCCCTGCCGCCGCCTTGGCCAGCAGCGCTCCGGCGGCCATGGCCCACAGGCACACGCCCAGGCCGGCGGTCCCGACGCCCGTCCGTTCCTTGACGTCGGGAATGCGCGAGGCCCAGGACCCGAAGAGGACACCGCCGGTGAGGAAGACACACGTCAGGGCGGCCCGCGCGTCCCGTACACGCCGGTGGTGCCCGAGGGCCGTCGGTCTGAGCATCACACCCCGTCACGTTCTCGGATGGTTCGGCGCCCCCTTCCCCGCGGGGGGCTTCGGCGGCGCCGCTGGGAAACGTCCCCCGGGACTCCGGGAGCGAACCGGACCGGATAATGCAGGAAGTTGATGTTCCGGAAGAAGAACTTCCTAGGTCGGGAACGGCCACCGCATTACGGTGGCCGCATCACTTGATCTTCACCCGAATCGCAGTGACGTTTCCCCGATCAGCAGCAGAAGGGAGCGAACATTTCGTGCGCTTTGTCGACGAGGTCAACCAGGAGGACGCCGGCGCCGCGTCCCGACCGCTACCGGAAAACCGTTACCTCTCCGATCTGTTGAAGGCCTCCACCGGACCCGTGGTGCGCGACGAACGGGCCCTGCGCGCGCTCCTGGCCGACAGCGACCCGCTGTTGTACACGGCACAGCGGGACGCCGAGCCGCACCGCGTCCTGCCCGATCGGGCAGGATCCCTCTACTGGCGCGGTGACCTGGTGCACTACACCGGCGGCATCCTCGCGGACGGCGAACCCGTCCGCTCGATCGGGCACTGGAATCCCCTCGAACAACTGGAGGTCTTCCAGGTCGTCTCGGGCAGGGTCGTCCTCCTCATGGGCGACGACACCACACCGGCCACACTCTCGATCAGCGTGTACGGCCCGGGAGACACGGCCGTGGTGCCACGGGGCTGGTTCCACCTCACCGGAGCACCGTGGGGGCCCGCCACGGTCTTCAACATCTACACCGACCGGCGGCACGGCGGCGGTACCGACGTGGCGGGCAAGTACCACGCGCGGGCGCCGCTCCCCTACCTCGTCGTCATGAGCGACGGTGTCCCCGTGGCCGAACCGGCGGCGGGCGCCCCCGCCGAGGCGCCGGTACTGCTGACGGAGCCGTTGCGACCAGCCGGCCTGGCCCTGCCGGACGATCTGCGCCACTGGATGAGAGCGGGCAGTACGGCAGAACTCGAAGCGCTGCGACAGGAGTTGGAGGCGCTCTCCGCGACCGACTGGCCGCGGGCCGCATGACCGGGCAGCCGGCACCGCACACCGCCCGGCCCGCGCCCGGCCCGCCGCCTCCCCCGACGGCGTCCTCCCCGACGGCGTCCTCCCCGCTCGCGCGGCACGCCGCACGGCTCGGACTGGCGTTGGCCGGCCGCCTGGACAGCGGGGGGTCGGAGTCGGTGTGCGCCCTGCTGCGTGACGACACCGGGACACGATACGTCCTGAAGTACCTGGAAGCGGGCGCCGACCGTGTCGACGGACACGGTCTGGGCACGTTCCGGGCCAAGGAGCGGCAGCAGCGGTACCTGGCCGCGGCCGCTCCTCGGGCGGCGGCCCGCTACCTGCCCGTGCTGCACTCCGAGCACGGGCAGGGATGGTCGGCCTATCTGCTGCCGTACAGCCCGTACCCGTCACTCGCCGACACCGGCCGCACCGTGGCGGAGAGCGACTTCACCGGGCTGCTCTCCACGGTCCTCGGCTCCCTCGTCACGGACGGGTACACCACGGGCTGCCGTCCCGCGGACCGCGATCTGTGGCGCACGCTCTACCTGGAGCGTCTGCCGCGCCGGCGGTGGATCCTGCGGCGGCACCTGCCCGCCGACCTGTGGCAGGACTCGGTGGTGGTCAACGGAAGGCGGGTGGCCACCATGGAACCCCTCTGCCGGGCGGCGAACGCTCCGCGGATCGCCGCGCTGTTCGCGGACAGCCGGCTGTCCGTGCCCGTGCACGGGGACCTCAACCTGCGCAACATCCTGGCGGACCCGCACCCGCGAGACGACCCCGCGTTCCACCTGATCGACCCGCGCGGCACCCTCCAGCCCTGGGACGTCGTCTACGACCTGGCCAAGATGCTGTTCACGCTCACCCTCTTCGACGACACGATGCGCGGCGGCTGCGCGATCGCCTCGCCCGGCCCGGGCGAATACACCGTGGCGCTGTCGGAACCGAGCGGGCTGCGCCACGCCCTGCCCGGATTCCTCGGGCTGCTGCCCCGCGTGTGGTCCGGTCTCGCCGCGGGCGGCCTCGGTGAGGGGCCGTGGCTTCCCCGCCTGCTGCTCGCGCACGCCAGTCACGTCCTGGCCGAGTCGGCCTGCCGGCTCTCGGACCGCGCGGCGCCGCCGGCGACCCGGCTCAACCGGGCCCTCGGACTGCACCTGTACGGCCTCGTGCTCTTCGACGACCTGCTGCGGCGGCTGGACGGGCACGGGCCCGTGGACCCCGTGGAGCACCTGAAGGCAGCCGCCTCCTACCTTCCCTGACCCCGTGCGCGCTCGAACGCCGGCGGTTCACCGCCCCTCCCGCCTCCCGGCCGCCCCTCAGGCCCGGGACGCGGATCGATCACCGTCCCACGACGACACCCGGGAGTCCTGCATGCCGTCCGTCCACCGCGTGACCGCCCGAGAGGTGCTGGACGCCCGAGCCGTGCCCACCGTGGAAGCAGACGTGGTCCTCACGGACGGCAGCCGCGGCAGGGCCTCGGTGGCGGGCGGCATCTCACGCGGTTCCTTCGCCGTCGAACTGCGCGACGGCGGAAGCCGGTTCGGGGGCATGGGGGTCACCGCCGCGGTCCGGCAGGTCATCGGGACGATCGGTCCGGCGCTCGCCGGTCACGAGGCCCACGACCAGCGCGGCGTGGACGGCCTGCTGTGCGCGCTCGACGGCACCCGCGACAAGTCCGCGCTCGGCGCGAACGCGACGCTGGCCGTCTCCTGCGCGGTCGCCCGCGCCGCCGCGGCCTCCGCGGGCAGGCCTCTGCACGCGCTCCTCGCCGGGGACCGGCGCCCGACCCTTCCGGTGCCCCAGATGAACGTGCTCTCCGGCCGCGGCCCCGGCGCGTCGACGGACGTACGCGAGTTCATGCTGATGCCCCACGGTGCGGCCTCGTTCCGGGAGGCCCTGACCTGGTGCGCCGAGATCCACCGGTGCCTCGGCTCCCTCGTCCGCGCCCGGGGCTGGGACACGGCGGTCGACGACGAGGGCGCCTTCGCGCCCCCGCTCGGGAGCAACGACGCCGCGTTCGAGCTGCTGGTCGAGGCGATCGAGGCCGGCGGGCTCTCCCCCGGACAGGAGGTCGGGGTGGGCGTCGACATCGGTCCCGTCCGACGGCCGGACGGCCTGTACGACCTCGACGGCGCCGTCCACGACGTGGATTCGGTGACCTCCCTCTACCTCGGATGGCTGGAGCGCCACCCCCTGCTGCTGATCGAGGATCCCCTCGACGCCGAGGACTGGGCCGGCTGGACGTCCCTCACCGCCGCACTCGGCGACCGCCTGCAGCTGACCGGTGACAGCCTGTTCGCGGGCCGGGTGGAGCGGCTGCGCAGAGGAGTCGCGGACGGTGCCGCGAACGCCGTCCTGGTCAAGCCGGGCCAGATCGGCACGCTCACCGAGACCCTGGACACCATGGCGTGGGCCGACGGGGCCGGGTACCGCTGCACGGTCAGCCATCGCACCGGCGAGACGGACGACCCGCTGATCGCCGAACTGGCGGCTGCCACCGGGTGCGGGCAGATCAAGAGCGGCGCCCCCGTGCGGGGCGAACGGGTAGCCAAGTACAACGAGTTGCTGCGCATCGAGGAGGAGCTCGGCCCGGACGCCCGGTACGGCGGCGGGACGCACGGCGTCCCCGAGGGCATCGCGCCCCGGACGGAGAAGGCATGACCGGCGAACTGGTCACCGCACGGCTGGTCCTGCGCCGGTGGCGGCCGGACGACCTCGACGCCCTGACGGGTCTCTTCGCCGATCCGGGCTTCTCCTGGCATCCCTTCCGGCGCGCCCGTACCGCGCAGGAGGCCGAAACCTTCCTCACCGCGGTCCTCGACCACTGGCGGCGCAACGGCTTCGGCAGGTGGGCGGTGTGCGAGCGTCCGGGAGGCCGGCTCATCGGTTACGCCGGAGCCGCGACGGCGTCCTGGCCGCCTGACACGAGCGGCTGGGACATCGGCTGGCGTCTCGCCCCGCACGCGCGCGGGCGCGGCCTCGGCGGCGAGGCGGCGACGGCGGTGGTCGCCGACTGCTTCACCCGTGGGGCGGAGACACTCGTCGCCGTCGTCGAGTCCGGCAACGACGCGAGCCTGCGCGTCTGCCGCCGCCTCGGCATGCGGGACACGGGAACCCGGACGCACCCGGCCTTCGGCACCCCGCACACGGTGTTCGTCCTCGACCGTAAGGCCGGGCCCTCCCCCCGGCGGGCGGGGCGGACCGACGGTGATTCCCGGCCCCCGCCCCGTCGGCCCGCCGGCACACGACAGGCCGGCACAGCCCCTTCGTCACCCCCGCCGCGCCGAGCCGCGCCGCGGGACCGAACCACGGGAGTGGACATGCGCAAGGACGAGTCGACCACGGACGGGGCGAGGCCGCCCCTGGCCGCGGACCAGCGGATCGCACCGGCCCCCCTGCCCGCCGCGGGCCCCGGGACGGGCGCACCGCCGGCGCCCTCGCCCCTCTCCCCGGTGCCCGAGGCGACACCGGCCGCCCTGCTCCCCCTGCCGCAGAGCTGTACCGGCCGGACCGGACCCGGACTCGTTCTCGGCGCGGACACCTGGATCGACGCCGGTACGGGCACCGAATCCACCGCGCGGTGGCTGAGCGGCACCGTGGGCGCCGCCACCGGACTCCCCCTCCAGGTCCAAAGCGGCCCGGGCTCCGAGCCCGGTCCGGCCGTACGGCTCCGCCTGGACGAACACCTCGGAGAGCGACTCGGTGCCGAGGGCTACCTCCTGGAGTCGGACGCCGCGGGGGTGTCGATCACCGGTGGCGGACCGGCCGGACTGTTCTGGGGCGCCCAGACCCTGCGCCAGCTGCTGGGTCCCCCGGCCCACCGCAGGGCCCCGCTGCACCGGGGGGCGACCTGGACGGTTCCGCCGGTCAGCATCAGGGACGCGCCGCGATTCCGCTGGCGGGGCCTGATGCTCGACGTCGCCCGGCACTTCCTGCCCAAGGACGGGGTGCTGCGCTATCTCGACCTCATGGCCGCCCACAAGCTCAACACCCTGCACCTGCACCTCACCGACGACCAGGGCTGGAGGGTGCAGATCCGGCGCTATCCCCGGCTGACCGAGGTCGGCGGCTGGCGTCCGCGCAGCAGGATCGGCCTGACCGCCTCGACGCTGTGGGACGAGCGGCCCCACGGAGGCTTCTACACCCAGGACGATCTGCGGGAGATCGTCGCGTACGCCGCCGACCGGCACATCACCGTGGTCCCGGAGATCGACATCCCCGCCCACTCGCAGGCGGCCATAGCCGCCTACCCCGAGCTCGGGGTCACCGACGTCGTCGACACCACGGCTCTGCGGGTGTGGACCGAATGGGGCCTCAGTCCCAACGTGCTGAGCCCGTCGGACACCACGCTCCGCTTCTACGAGGGCGTGCTGGAGGAGGTCCTGGAGATGTTCCCCGGGCCGTACGTCCACATCGGCGGGGACGAGTGCCCGATGGAACAGTGGCGTGCCTCCCCGGCCGTGCAGGCGCGGCGGGAGGAACTCGGGCTGCCGGACGAGGTCGCCCTCCAGCACTGGCTGGTACGGCACTTCGCGGTGTGGCTGGCGCGGCGGGGCCGGCGCGCGACGGGCTGGGACGAGATCCTGGACCGGCGGGCACCGGCGTCCGGAGCCGGCGCGCAGGCGGCCGCCTGGTCCGACACCGGCGCCGCGTTCGGATCCGTGTCCGGGGCCGCACGGGCCGATGTGGGGCCCTCGGCGGGGCGGCCCGGCACGTCCGACCTGCCGCCCGGGACCACGGTGTTGTCCTGGCGCGGCACCACCGGCGGAATCGCCGCCGTCCGGTCGGGGCACAGCGCGGTGATGTGCCCGGAGGAACACCTCTACCTGGATCACCGCCAGGCCCCGGAGGGCGAACCCGTACCGGTCGGGTACGTATGCACGCTCACCGACGTCTACCTCTTCGAGCCGGTCCCCCGCGAACTGACGGCGGAGGAGGCGGACCTGATAGCCGGGGCCCAGGCCAACGCCTGGTCCGAGACCATGGAGACGCCCCAGCGCCTGGACTACCAGGTGTTCCCCCGGCTGGCCGCGCTGGCCGAGGTGACCTGGTCGCACCTGCCGGCGCCCCACGAACGGGACACGGCCGGCTTCCTGGCGCGCATGCGCACGCACTACGCACGGCTCGACGCCCTCGGCGTGGACTACCGCGCGCCCGACGGTCCGCGCCCCTGGCAGCGGCGTCCGGGCGTCCAGGGCCGCCCCATGGCGTGAGGCCTCACCCGGGCCCGCCGGTACCAAAGTGCCCCTACCGCTGCCCGGACTGCCCCGAACGCTGCCCGCTTTGACGCGATGGCCGCAAGGTTTCGAATCTAGGCTGGCCGTCCCACGGACAGACGACACCGAGGTAAGCGATGAGCGGCAACCGCCGAACCGGCGATGAACAGAGGGAGACGGGCGCCGGACGACCGCACCGGCGCACCGCCCCCGCACCCACGGGTCCCTCACCCACGGGCGGGCTGGCCGGGTTGCAGCAGAGTGCCGGCAACGCGGCCGTGGTGCAGATGCTTCGCCGGTCGGGCCACCTCCACGAACCGGGGGCGGGGGCGGAGCCGGCCGCGGATCCGCTGAAGGGCGTGCAGGCGGGAATCGCGGAGGTGATCTCCCGCAGCGGCAGCCGGCTCGACGACACCCGGCGCAAGAAGGCCGAATCCGTCTTCCAGGAGGACTTCTCCGACGTCCGTGTCCACACCGACGCGGTGGCGCAGCGGTCCGCCCGCAGCGTCGAGGCACACGCCTACACCGTGGGCGACAACATCGTCTCCGGAACCGGCAGCATCGACGACCGGACCCTGTACCACGAGCTGACCCACGTTTCCCAGCAGCGCAGAGGGCCCGTCTCCGGAACGGACCGGGGCGACGGCGTCCGCGTCTCCGACCCGCGGGACCCCTTCGAGCGAGCGGCGAGCGCCAACGAACGCCTGGCCGACGCACCGGCCGCCCCCCAGCACCACGCCGGTGACGGGCACGCCCACCACGGCGTCACGGCGCAGCGCGGCAGCGCGGCGCCGCTCACCGCGCAGCGCGTCCCGCTCGACGGCGACCGGGAGAACGAGCCCGCCCAGGCGGTCCGCCGCAACGTCCTGGTGGTCTGCGACGAGAGCGGGCTCGGGCTCGGCGGCGTCCCGGTCTTCAACATGGAACTGGTCAAGGGGCTCCACCACGACCACGACGTCACCCTGCTGACCGTCGACAACCACGGTGACTACGACGCCGCCAAGATGGCCGCCCAGCACGGCGGCGCCACCATCATCAACGCCAGTGTCCCCGGGGTGGAGGAGGGCAGGGACCGTCTCGACGTCGTGGCCGGCGGCTCACCCGGCCAACACGGCCTGCCCACCGCCGAGGACGCCTTCGACATCGTCATCGGCCACTCCCGCTTCTCCGGACCCGCCGCGCAGAAGATCCGCGACGCCTGGTATCCCAAGGCACGTGTGGTGCACTTCCTGCACACCAGCCCGGTACGGCTCGACAAGATCAAGCACCAGCCGGACAAGGGCGCGCGGAAGGCCACCACCGAACGCAGGCTGATGCACAAGGCCGACCTGGTGGCCGGTGTGGGGCCGCTGCTCGCCAGGGAGGCGGAGCGCCTCTCGGAGCAGGTCCTCAGGATCCCGGCCCTGCACGGGTTCGTACCGGGGACCGAGATCGGCACACCGGTCGATCCGTCGCTGCTCAACAAGACCAAGTACCTCCTGCACCTGCCGAGGAAGCTCAAGCTGCTGCTGCCGGGGCGGGCGACGGACGAGATCAAGGGGGTCGACGCGGCCGTCCGGGCGATCGGGATCCTGCGCCGTCCGCGTGCGCAGGGCGGCCAGGGCCTCGACGTCCGCCTCACCATCCGCGGCGGACCGCACCCGGAGAAGAACCCGGCGGAACACGCCCAGTGGACGTCCATCATCAACACCCACGGGGCGGGCGGCGTCACCATGCTGCCCTTCAGCACCAACCCGGCGGACCTGGAGCACGACCGCGAGACCACACACGCGCTGATCATGCCCTCGTTGCACGAGGGCTTCGGCCTCGTGGCCACCGAGGCCGCCGGCCGCAGCATCCCCGTCCTGGTCAACGGGGAGAGCGGCGCGGCCGAGTTCCTCCAGCAGGTGAGCAGCCGGGGCGCGGGCATGACCGTCGACGCCCCGTTCACCATCGACTCGCAGAAGGGCACGGAGGTCGAGGGCGGAACGGACCAGCGCGCTCAGGCCTGGGCCGCGGCCATCACGACCCTGCGCGACCGGTTGCCCGCGGCCCGCGGGGAGGCGGGGCAGCTGTACGACATCCTCAAGAGCTTCACCTGGCGGCACGCCGCGCAGGCGCTGGTCGCGGCGACCATGGCGACCGCGGAACCGCTCCAGGACCCCACCCGCCCCGAGCAGCACCCCCATCGGGGAGCGGTCACCCAGCAGGGCCCGAACGGTACGTACGCGACCCTCAAGGACCGGTCGGACTGGCAACCGCACGACTTCTGGGACGGCTCGACCCCCCAGCCGACCACCGGCCTGTGGAGCGAGGCGGAACAACTCGCCCGTCTGTCCGAGCTCGCCGGTGTCCTGGACCTGAGCGGTGCGCCCGCCGCCCCGCGGGTCCGGCGCCAGGACACCGTCTGACGGACCCCGAGTACAGCTGGACATCACGGCCGACAGGCACACAGACGAGGGTTGACATGGCACGAGGTGAACTGACGTCACTGCTCCGGTACCGCAGGACGCAGATCGATCCGGCGGACGTGGGACTGACCCACCGCGGCGGCAGAGGGCGCAAGGCGGTCGGCCTGTCCCAGGCGCAGGTGGCCCAGCTGCTCTTCCGCACGGAGCGGTGGTACGGCCAGTTCGAAAGGGGCGGGGTCAGCGCCCCGCACCCCGACCTGCTCGAGGACGTGGCCCGTGTCCTGCACATGAGTGAACACGAACGGGCCGCGCTCTACCTCTACGCCCTGGGCCAGGACCCTCCGGACCGGCCCGCGGGCACGCCCCGGGAGGAGACCGCCCAGGACGTCCGCGAGGACATGCCCTGGCTCGGCCTCCTGGACGACGTCTCGCCCCATCCGGTGGCCGTCACGGACGTGGCGTGGAACGTCATCGCCCACAACCGGCGTTTCGAGGCCTTCCACGACGCCGTCGGCGGCCCGGAGCGGAACCCGGCGACGCCGGACGGCTTCAACCTGCTGCGCTGGCAACTGCTGGACGAACGGGCACGGGACGTCCAGCTGCTGGACTGGGAGACCGGGTGGGCGCGGACGGCCGCCGCACGGTTGCGCTACTCGCTGGCCCGGCATCCGAACAACCGCTGCCTGAGGGAGATCGAGGAGGACGTACTGGCCGACCCCCGGGCGAACGCGCTGTACCGCGACTCCGCGCACACCTTCGAGGTGACGCAGCCCTGCCATCCGATCCACCTCGAGGGCTGGGGCTCGGGGAGCCTGGTCATCATGTCGATGCGTCTCTACAGCAACAACAGGGCCTGGCTCAACATCATGGTTCTCGACGAGGGCGGGACCCGGCGTCCGGGCATGTCCGTCCCGCGAACCGGAAGCCGACGGGAGACCTGACGGAAGAGAGGGCGGCGGCGCGGGCCGCCACGGCCGACACCGGCGGCTCCCGGCCCGGAGCGCTCCGCCCGCGGTCCGGGCCACGGCACGCGGCGTTCCCTCCGGCCGGCGGACCTGGCGCCCACTCCTCCCCTCGGCTCCCTTCCCCACCGAAGTTACCCGTGCGTTCCGCACGTCGGATTGATGACAGCGGCAACTGTGCGGGCCCCCGCGCCACGTGACAGCGTCTTGCCCTGTCAGCGATCGGTGGGAGGGAGAAGGCGTGAACAAGGGCTACGCCGTGTACTGCGACGCGGACCCGCACTTCTACGACGCTCCGTACCGCACGGTCCCCCGTACCGGCTCCGGGCGTTCCCGGTACGCCGCGGCCTCGTTGCCCGTCCCGGCGGGATGGCAGCGCAACGAGAGCGGGGACTGGCTCGCCCTGCGCCCGGTCGACGCCGCCCTGCCCGACCAGGGCTGGAAGATCCATGTGTCCGCCTGCCTCGACAACGCCGAGTCCGTGCTGGAACGCGTGTGGCGGCACTGCGTCGCCGGCGGCACGGCCTTCAAGTTCGTCCCCAGCCGCTACCTGCTGCACCAGCGCAACGCCAAGTACGCCGACCGGGCCGGCAGCGGCAAGTTCATCACCGTGTACCCGGCGGACGAGGCCCGGTTCGAACAGCTCGCGGGCGAGCTCTCGACCCTGCTGGCCGGCGAGGCCGGGCCGCACATCCTCAGTGACCTGCGGCTCGGCGACGGCCCCGTGCACGTCCGCTACGGCGGTTTCACCCGCCGCAACTGCTACGACGCGAACGGCGAGTTGCGGCCCGCCGTGACCGGTCCCGACGGAGAGCTGGTCCCCGACCTGCGCGGTCCCGTCTTCCGGGTGCCGGACTGGGTGAGCCCGCCCGCCTTCCTGCGCCCGCACCTGGACGCCCGCTCCGCGGTGACCGTCGCCGACCTCCCCTACGCCATCGAGTCGGCGCTGCACTTCTCCAACGGCGGCGGTGTCTACCTGGCCCGTGACACCCGCACCGGTGAGCGGGTCGTCCTCAAGGAGGCCCGTCCGCACGCCGGGCTGGCAGCCGACGGCGCCGACGCCGTGACCCGGCTGCACCGCGAACGCCGGGCGCTGGAGAGTCTGTCGGGTCTGGACTGCACGCCCGAGGTGCTCGATCACCTCAACGTCGGGGACCACCACTTCCTCGTGCTGGAGTACATCGACGGCAAGCCGCTCAACACGTTCTTCGCCCGCCGCCATCCGCTCATCGAGGCCGACCCCGGCGCGGAGCGGCTGGCCGAGTACACCGCCTGGGCGCTCGATGTCCACGCCCGGGTGGAACGGGCCGTCGAGGACGTCCACGCGCGGGGCGTGGTCTTCAACGACCTGCACCTGTTCAACATCATGCTCCGGGAGGACGGCAGCGTCGCCCTGCTGGACTTCGAGGCGGCGCACCAGGTGGACGAAGCCGGTCGGCAGACCGTCGCGAACCCGGCGTTCGTGGCGCCCTCCGACCGGCGGGGCGTGGCCGTGGACCGGTACGCGCTGGCCTGTCTGCGGCTTGCGCTGTTCCTGCCGCTCACCAGTCTGCTCGCGCTGGACCGGCGCAAGGCGGCGCATCTCGCCGACGTGGTGGCGGACCAGTTCCCGGTGGACCGCGCCTTCCTGGACGCGGCGGTCGAGGAGATCACGGCCGACGCCGTCGGCGCGCCCGCGGCCGGCGCGGTGCGGTCCGCCGCCGGGGCTGCGGCCGAGCCGTTCGTGCCGGTCCGGCCGGGCGACTGGCCGCGCAGCCGGGAGTCCATGGCCGCGGCGATCCACGCGTCCGCGTCACCGTCCCGCACGGACCGTCTCTTCCCCGGCGACATCGCGCAGTTCGCCACGGCGGGCGGCGGGCTGGCCTTCGGCCACGGCGCGGCGGGGGTGCTGTACGCCCTCGCCGAGAGCGGCGCGCGGCGCAGCGAGGACGGCGAACAGTGGCTGCTGGAGCGGACCAAGCAACCGCCGTCCGGCATGCCGCCCGGTTTCCACGACGGGCTCGCCGGGATCGCCTGGACGCTGGAGTACCTCGGCCATCGCGACCGTGCCCTCGACCTCACCGACCTGCTCCTCGACCAGCATTTCGACCATCTGACCCCGGACCTGCACAGCGGCACCGCCGGACTGGGCCTCGCCCTGGACTCCCTGGCCGCCGCCACCGGCGAGGCCGCACTGCACGCCGCGGCCCTGCGCTGCGCCGACCTGACCGCCCGCGGCACACCGGCCGGGAGCGGGAGCTCCGTGCGGCCGCGCGCGGGCCTGCTGCACGGCGCGGCGGGCGGCGCACTGCTCTTCCTACGGCTCTACGAACGCACCGGGGACCGCGCGCTGCTCGACCTGGCGGGCGACGCGCTGCGCCGGGACCTGGCGCGTTGCGTCCGGGGCGCGGGCGGCGCGCTGCAGGTCGACGAGGGGTGGCGCACCATGCCGTACCTGGGCGCGGGCAGTGTGGGCATAGGCATGGTGCTCGACGACTACCTGGCGCACCGGGACGACGAGGAGTTCGCGCGGGCGAGGAACGAGATCGTGGCCGCCGCACAGGCCATGTTCTACGCCCAGCCGGGCCTCTACCGGGGCGTGTCCGGGATGGTGCTGTACCTCGGCCGCACCGCCGCCGCGACGGCCGGCGCCACGACCGCCGGCACGACTCCCGGCACCGGGCCCGAGGCCCTGCGGCGCCAGCTCGACGCGCTGACCTGGCACGCCATGTCCTACCGCGGCCACCTCGCCTTCCCCGGCGAGCAGATGATGCGCCTGTCCATGGACCTCTCCACCGGAACGGCCGGATGCCTGCTGGCTGTCGCCTCCGTCCACGGCGACCGGCCCGCCGCCCTGCCGTTCCTCCCCCCGCCGCCGCCTCACCGGCCGGCGGCCCCGGACTCGGCCCTGTCAGGGGTCGTGATGAAAGAGCAGCACCCGTTGCCACACGAAGGGAAGATGTCATGAACCTGTTCGACCTGCAGTCGCTGGAGACCCCCAAGGAAGAGGCCATGGGGGACGTCGAGACCGGCAGCCGCGCGAGCCTGCTGCTCTGCGGCGACAGCAGCCTCAGCGTCACGACCTGTAACTGACGCCCGAGCCGACCGCCGCGGCGACGCGGTGAGCGACGCCGCTCGGCACCGGTGCCCCGGGTTCCCGCCCGGGGCACCGGTGCCCGCGCGCACGGGCACCTCCGCCACGCGCCCCGTCGCGTGCGCGAGCGGTGTCCCGGCAGGGGGACGGAGGGGAAGGGGTTCGTGCGGTGGTGGTGACGACCGGGCCACGGGCACGGCAGGTGCCCACGGAGCGTGACGGAGCCGACGGCAGCGAGCCGGGCCGTACGCCCGAACTGCTGGTGCTGCTCTCCTCGGTCGGGGCGGCGGTGGCGGCGGTGGCCCAGCCCTTCGTGCTCGGCCGCACCCTCGATCTTCTGCTGCGCGACGGTGACGCGGGACACTGGCTGACGCTCAGCGCCGCGCTGCTCGTCGGCGAGATGCTGCTGGACGGCCTCACCTCGCTGTTCACCGTCCGCTGCAACGCCGACTGGACGGCTGCCGTCCGTTCGCGCGCCTTCGCCGGGCTGCTGGGCGCCGTACCGGACCGCGCGCGAAGCCACACCCCGGGGGATGTCGGCACCCGTCTGACCCTCAACGCCGCCGACGCGGGCGGTGCCCCGGCGGCCCGCGCGGCGCTGGCGGCCTCGCTGGTCACACCGGTGGGCGCGCTCGCCGCGCTCGCCGTCGTCGACGTGTGGGTGGCGGCGTGCGTGCTGGCCGGGCTGCCCGCCCTGGCGCTGGTGCTGCGGTCGTTCGCCCGCGACACCGGTGCGTCGGTGGCCGCCTACCAGCGCGCCCAGTCACAGATCGCGTCCCGGCTGCTGGAGGCACTGGAGGGCGCGGCGACGATCGCCGCAGCGGGGACCGGCGCCCGTGAACGCGAGCGGGTGCTCGCGCCGTTGGGGGAACTCGCGGCCCTGGGCCGGCGCATGTGGGCACTGCACGGACGGGCGCTGGGCAGGAGCGGCGTCCTGGTGCCGCTGCTGGTCCTGGCCGCCACGGCCGTCGGGGGCCTGCGCCTCGCGTCGGGCGCCCTGAGCGTGGGCGACCTGCTCGCCGCCTGCCGGTACGCGCAGCTGACGGCCGGCGTCGGCGGTGCCGCGTCCCTGCTGGGCGCGGTCGTACGGGGCCGCCGGGCACGGGACCGGACCCTGGAACTGGAACGGCTGCCCGCGCTGGCCCACGGGACGCGCACCTTGCCGCCGGAGGGCCGGGGCGCTCTCGAACTGCGCGGTGTGCGCGTGGTGCGCGACGGCAGGCAGGTGCTGCGCGCCGACGGCGTGCGGATACCGGGCGGCACCACCGCCGCGGTGGTCGGCCGCGGCGGAGCGGGGAAGTCCGTGCTGGCGGCCGTGGCGGGGCGGCTGATCGACCCCGACGAGGGACAGGTGCTGCTGGACGGCGTCCGCCTCGACCGGCTGAGCCGCGAGGCGTTGCGCACCGAGGTCTCCTACGCCTTCGAGCGGCCGGCGCTGGGAGAGGGCACGGTCGCCGATGCGGTGGCCGCCGGGCCGCGCACCGTCTCCCGCGAGCAGGTACGGCAGGCCGCCCGGGCCGCCGGCGCCGACGGCTTCGTACGCCGGCTGCCGCACGGTTACGACACCCCGCTGCCCGCTGCGCCGCTGTCGGGCGGCGAGCACCAACGCCTCGGGCTGGCACGGGCGTTCGCGCACGCCGGACGGCTGCTGATCATGGACGACGCGACGTCCAGCCTGGACACCGCCACGGAGCACGAGGTGGACCGGGCGCTGCGCCGGTCGCCGCGGCCCGGGACCCGGCTGGTCGTCGCGCACCGCCCGTCGGTCGCCGGCCGGGCGGACCTGGTGATCTGGCTGGAGGACGGAAGGGTGCGGGCGGTAGCGTCGCACCGCGACCTGTGGCGCGAGGCCGACTACCGGGCGGTCTTCGGCATCGGCGGCGCAGACCGCGCCGACGGCGGCGGCAACGAGCGGAACGACAGCACCGGCGGCAGCGGCGCCGGCACCGGCAAGGCCCCCGCGCCCGGCGCGGGGGCCGCGCGGCTGCCCGAACCCGAAGAGCGGCTGCCCGAACCCGAAGAGGCGCGGCCGTGAGCCGCCGCGGCGACGGCCGGGCCCACCACGCGGGCGACGGGGCCGGGGCCCTGCGCCGGATCACGCCCCAGGCCCGTCGTTTCCTCGCCCGCCGCAGAGGAGTCCTCGCGCGGCTCGCGCTCTGGTCACTGGCGGAGGCGGGGCAGGCCTTCCTGGTGGGCTACGGCGTCGCCCACTCCGTCGACCAGGGGTTCCTCGCCGGTGACACCCGCAAGGGGCTGCTGTGGCTCGCGGTCGCGCTGGTCGCGGTGCTGTTCGGCGCTCCGGTGATCCGGGGTGTCTTCGCCCAGTTGGCCGGGCTCACGGAGCCGCTGCGCGACGGCCTGGTCAGGCGTGCCGTCGACCGGGCCATGGACCGGGCTCCGGACGCGCCCGGCGGGGCCGACCGGGCGGCCGTCTCCCGGCTGACGAACCAGGTCGAGATCGCCCGGGACAGCTTCGCCGGCCTGGTCCTGACCCTGCGTTCGTTCCTCTTCACCGCCGCCGGAGCGCTCCTCGGGCTGCTGTCCCTGCACCCGGCCCTGGTCGTGGTGGTCCTGCCGCCGCTGATCGGCGGCCTGGCCCTGTTCCTGGCCACGCTGCGGCCCATGGCCGCGGCCCAACGGCGCGCCCTGGCGGCCGACGAGGCGCTGGGCGACCACGCGGCCCGTGCCCGGGCGGCGCTGCGCGATCTGACGGCCTGCGGGACGGGCCCCGAGGCGGCACGGCGCGGCGCGGACCTGGTCGCCGATGCCGCCGCCGCGTCCCGTGTCCTGGCCGCCTGGGCGGCGGTGCGCACGGCGGCGCTCGGCATCGCGGGCCAGCTGCCCGTCCTGGCGTTGCTGGTGGCGGTGCCGTGGCTGCGCGGCCGAGGGGTGACGGCGGGCGCGCTGCTGGGCGCGTTCACCTATCTCGTCCAGTCGCTGCTGCCCGCCCTGCACACCCTGATGACCGCGCTCGGCGCGGCGGGTTCCCGGCTGCTGGTCGTCCTGGACCGGATCGCCGGTCCCGCCCCGTCACCGACCGCCGCGGACCGTACGCGGCCGGGCCCGGCGCCCCCTGCGGAGCCGCCCCCGGCCGTCGCCGGTGCCGCCACCACCGCCCCGGCGCCCTACCGCCACGGCCGTCACGCGCGCTCGCGGCCCTCCGCGGACGGCGGGCCGGCCGCGGCGGTGGAGCTGCGGTCCGTGACCCTGTCCTACGGCGTCCGTGCCGAGCCGGTCCTCGACTCGCTGGACCTGCGCGTCGCGCCGGGTGAGCACCTCGCCGTCGTCGGACCGAGCGGCATCGGCAAGTCGACGCTCACCCGCCTGGTCGCGGGGACGCTCGCGCCCAGCGGCGGTGAGGTGCGGGTGGCCGGACGCCGGGTGAGCGGGCGCGCCGCACTCGAACTCGCCGCACTGCGCACGCTGGTGCCCCAGGAGGCGTACGTCTTCTCCGGCACCGTGGGCGACAACCTCGCGTATCTGCGTCCGGACGCGGGCCGGACGGATCTCGACGCGGCCGTCCGGGCCCTCGGCCTGCGGTCGCTGGTCGATCGTCTGGGCGGGCTCGACGGCGCCGTGCGGCCCGGTGAACTCTCCCCGGCCGAACGGCAGTCGGTCGCGCTGGCGCGCGCGTACCTGTCACCCGCGCCCCTGCTGCTGCTCGACGAGGCCACCTGCCATCTGGACCCCGCGTCCGAGGCCCGGGCGGAGGAGGCTCTCGCGCGGCGGCCGGGGACGCTGCTGGTGGTGGCGCACCGCCTGTCGTCGGCCGTCCGCGCCGACCGGGTGCTGGTGCTGGACGGCGTGGCGGCGGTGTGCGGCAGGCACGAGGAGGTGCTGGCCCGTTCGGCTCTCTACCGCGACCTGACGGGCCACTGGAACGGCGGTCCCGACCGGGAGGCCTGAACGCGGGACGACGGGCGGGCGCGGGTGGGGCACCGCACGGTTCCTCAGGTCCAGCCGGCGTTCTGGACTATGCGTATCGCGTCGACCCGGTTGCGGGCGCCGACCTTGCGGATCGCCGTGGCCATGTAGTTGCGGACGGTTCCCCTGGACAGGTGCAGACGGGCCGCTATCTCGGCCATCGGCGTCCCCTCGGCCGCCAGGGACAGCACGCTCAGCTCACGGGCGGTCAGGGGCATGACCGCGCCTTCGAGCAGGGCCACGGTGAGGGCCGCGTCGAGGAAGCGCTCCCCCTTGGCCACGGTGTGCACCGCCGTGATCAGCCGCTCGGCCGGGGCGTTCTTGTCGACCAGACCGAGTGCGCCGGCGTCGAACGCCCGGCGCAGGACGCCCGGACGCCTGGGTGTCGCCAGGACGACGAGCGGCTCCCCTCGCCGCGCCCGGAACGGCGCGTCGTGCCCCTCCCCCGGCCCCTGCAGGCACTCCCCGTCCACGACGCACACGTCCGTCGGCAGCACCTCGTCATCGCCGACGTCGGCGTGGGGGGACGTGGCCGAGACCTCCAACGTGTCGTCGGATCTCAGCAGTTCCACCAACGCCGAACGCAGTAATTCCTCGTCGTGCACCACGCGGATACGGACCATCTCCCCCACCCCTGTCAGCGGCTGTTTCGCCAGGCCTCCGGCCGGGCTGCTCACGCACCAGGGCCATGTGCCCTGTTTCGTCAGGGGAGAACACCGCACAGGAGGACGGGGACGGCGCATCGGATGCAATCCGCCGCTTCCGGCGCGCGAAAGGGCGCGCGAAGCCGCTGCTCGCGCCGTCGAAAACGGCGGAGACGTTCTCCGGCCGCCGACGGGGACCGACGCCCGGAGGTCCGGACGGCGGGCCGACACGCGCCCCGTCACCGTCCTCGGCTCCCTGGCCACGGCGGCGGACCGCCCCCGCGGACCGGCGGTACCCCGCCGGACGGGAGGTAAGGGACAGCGGTGCGGCACCGCCCGGAGCCCGGCCGGAAACGGTCCTCTTCCCATCTGACGCGAAACCGTCGGCCCACCGGACAGCTCCCCTGCCGCCCGCTGTCGCGCGGGACGGGTCCCCGAGGAGGCGCGTCGCGGCCCCCGAGGGTTTCCGGATCCTCCACAGCGGCTGGGGGGCACGGGAGTCGTTCAGGAGGTGAGAAGGCCGGCCCGGCGCGGCCGGGCAGCGATCTCCCTGTCCGCCTGGTCGACTCCTTCACCCCGCACGGCCGGTCCGGTTCCGCGGGCGGGCCTCAGACCGGGCCCAGGTCGGCGTGGAACACGTGGTGGTCCGAGTACGGGGTGGGGCGCACGCGGTGTGCGAGGGGGGCGATGCCGCGCAGGAAGACGTAGTCGAACTTGCTGTGCCAGTCGGTGGTCGGCGCGCAGCTGCCGGTGGACGAAGGACGGCACCGCGGGTCCGCGTCCGCGGCCAGTGCCCACATCCGGGTGAGTTCGGGGGCGTCCGGCACCGCGTTGAAGTCGCCGAGGACGATCGCGCGGTCGTGGCGGGCGACTTCCTCGGCGAGCACCGCGGCCTGCTCCGCCCTGACCGCTTCCTGGCGCCGTTCGGCGAAGTGGGTGTTGAAGACCCGGACGGACCGGCCGCCGACCGTGGTGGTGACGGCCATGTACCCGCGGTCCTCCGATCCGCCGTCGGGATACTCCACGACGACGCGGTCGGTCATCGGGGCCGCCGAGAGCAGTGCCTGGCCGTAGGCTCCGGGGCTCCAGGGCATTCCGCCGCAGCGGCCCCAGTTGCGCAGGACCGTCCCGTACTCGACGCGGTAGACCAGCCCGTAGAGGTTCTCCAGGTGGTCCCGGATCCTCTCGACGTCACGCGCGCACGCTTCCTGCACCGCGATGACCTGGGGCGCGTACGTGGCGATCTGCAGCGCCCGGTCGGCATTGTCCGTGTCGCAGGGATTGCAGAGGTTCCACGTCATGACCCGGTTCGGTACGACGTCCCGGACGGCGTGGGCGGGCAGTGCCCTGCCGGAGAGGTCGTCGTCCGGCGCACCGCGGCCGACGAGCGCCACACAGACCAGGGCCAGGATCGCGGCGCCCGCGAGCAACGGCATGCGCCTGCGACTTCCGGACACCCTTGCCTCCTCGCTGTGGGGCACGCACGGCAAAAGACGGCCCCGGCAACGAGATTACGGGACGGGGCGGTCGGCGACACGTGCTCGCCCCCCTCGAGCCCGCGGCGCCGACCGCGCCGGCCCCCCGGGGCCCGGCCGTGAGGGGCCGGCCCCCCGGGGGGCGGGGCGGGGGCGTCAGCTCACGGTGCCGATGCGCTCCACGCGCTCGTCGACGCCGTTGCGGAGTTCACCGAGCGTCGTACCGGGTGGGGCCGTCTTCGGCGTCGAGGACGGCGGCTGCGTCTCGTCCGCGCAGGTCGTGCCCGAGGCCGGGACGTCGAGGTCCACCAGGTAGCCGACGACCGCGTCCGTCGCGCAGGCGCTGCGGCCGAACGCGGTGTGCCCCTCGGCCTCGAAGGTGAGCAGCGAGGCGTTGTCGAGCCGCCGGGACAGCGCCACCGCGTCCTGGTACGGGGTGTCCGGGTCGCCGGTGGTGCCGAGAACGAGGATCGGCGACGATCCCTTCGCCCGGTAGGAGCCCTCGTAGCGGCTGACGTGCTCGCCGGGCCACTGGGCGCAGGCGGTGGCGTGCTGGTGGTCGTACGTGGGCGGGCCGTACGCCATCGCCGGGCCGAGCAGGGGCGCCGCCTTCGCGTTGGCCGTGACGTTCCGCTTCAGCAGGCGCGGATCGTGCGGGTAGTCGCGGTCGACGCACTCGACGGCCACGTTCGGGCCCAGGAAGTCGAAGCTGGCCGGGGACGGGGGCCGCAGCAGGAAGGAGGTGTTGTCGCGCAGTTGGGCCTTGCGCAGCGCCGCGCCGAACGAGGGCCAGATGACCTTGCCCTCGTTGATGTTGAACATCAGGCGGTAGACCAGCGTGTAGCCGTTCGCCAGGCCGCCGTTCGCGGTCGGTACGGGATCGGCGTCCAGGTCGGCCTTCAGCTTCTCGAACGCCGCGCGCGGGTCGCCGTCGCCGAACCCGCAGGTGGCCTGGTCGGCGGCGCACCAGTCCAGGAAGCGGCTCATCGCGCCGTCCAGCGCCAGGTACTGCGGCCGGTCGTAGGCGTACGGACGGTCGGCGTAGTGCACCGGGTCGTACGCGCCGTCGAGGGCCAGGGCCCGCACCCGCTTGGGGAACAGGGCGGCGTAGACGGTTCCGATGTAGGACCCGAACGAGCGCCCGTAGTAGGTGAGTCGTTCTTCCCCGAGCGCCTCGCGCAGCAGGTCGATGTCGCGGGCGACGTACGCGGTGCCGATGTGGGGGAGCAGCTCGCCCGCGTTGTCCACACAGGCCTGGTCGAACTCGGCCGCCTGACGCAGCGCCGGCTCGTAGGCGTCCGGGCCGGGCACGCCCTTGGCCTCCGTGACCGCCCGCGTGTACCGCGCGTCGTCGAAGCAGGTCAGCGGTGAACTGCGGCCGACGCCGCGGACGTCGTAGCCGAAGACGTCGAACGAGTCGCGGAGCGCGGCCGGCAGGCCCGCGTGGTTGTTCCGCACGAAGTCCACGCCGGAGTTGCCGGGCCCGCCGGGCTGCATGAAGAGCGTGCCCTTGCGCTTCGCCGGGTCGGCGGCCGGCTTCCGGATCACCGCGAGGGTGATGGTCCTGCCGTGCGGATCACGGTAGTCGAGCGGAACGTCGGCGTTCGCGCACTCGAAGCCGCCCTGGCAGTCGGTCCAGGCGAGGGACGGCACGGGTGGCTTCGCGGGCGGCTTCGACGAGGCCGCCGCCTGGGTCGCGGTCCCCGTCACGGCGGCCGCGAGCGCCGTCAGCGCGGCCGCGGCGGCGGTGAGCCGTCGCAGC
The DNA here is from genome assembly GCF_043198675.1 of Streptomyces sp. NPDC048734. Classification (NCBI taxonomy): domain Bacteria; kingdom Bacillati; phylum Actinomycetota; class Actinomycetes; order Kitasatosporales; family Streptomycetaceae; genus Streptomyces; species Streptomyces sp. NPDC048734. The sequence continues at coordinate 241,229 of NZ_JBICUZ010000006.1, forward strand.
CGTCTCGGTATGCGATGTGGAGTGGTCATGGTCCTCTTCCCCCTGGGTCGGTATGGGGCCGAGTGCTCGCCGCGCAGGGCGAGTTCGGCCAACTGGACAGAGGGGAAACGAAGGGGAACGGTGCCATCGGAGCGGGCCTTTCCCCGATCTCGCCGAAAAGGCCCGAGCGTGCACCGGCCGTCATGCTCCGTGCCTGGTACGGGCGGCACGCCTGGTACGGGCGGCCGTCAGACCCGTTCCTGGCGCGGGCGCCGGACGCGGTTCACTCGTCGTCCGGTGACACCGTCCGGACCGCCTGCCGGGTGATCGCCTGTGCCTCCTGCGTGGCGGCCCAGGAGGCGAGGAGACGCAGGCCCTCGTCGGAGGGGGAGCCCGGCTCGGCGGTGCAGACGGTGAGGGTGAGACCGGGTTCGGCGGCCATCTCGAGGCCTTCGTAGGCACCCGGGACGGCCGACGGTCACCTGCAGGCAACGCCGAGAGGCAACCCCATGGAATTCGTCAAGCCCCCGTCCACCGGCAAGGCGCCGGCCGACCGGTTCACCGGAGACGTGTGGTGGGACGTCATCGTCGCCGGTCAGGAACCGTCCCGGATGCGGGCGAACCTCGTCCGCTTCGCGCCCGGCGCCCGCACCCACTGGCACTCCCACGCCGTGGGCCAGACGCTCCACGTGGTCTCCGGCATCGCGCTGACCGGTGTCCGCGACGGCACCGTCCTCGATGCCCACCCCGGTGAGACCGTCGGCTGCCCGCCCGGCGAAGAGCACTGGCACGGCGCCGCCCCCGACCGTTTCATGGAACACATCGCCCTGTGGGAAGGCCCCGGCGACGACACCCCGGAGACCGTACGGGCCGAAGCCGTCGCCGACGAGCAGTACGGGGGCACCCGCCTCCGCAACCGGTGGCCGGCGGGCGACCGCGCGAAGGCGCCGGCCGGCGTCGTGCGCACTCTCCCCGCCGCGGTCGGCGCCCACGCCGGCGCGCCGCTCGCGCGCCCGCCGGGAACCGGACCCGGTGCCGTGGCGCCGGGCGCCGCCGGCCGTCAGGCTGGTGACAGGGACGACCGTGGCGCGGGCCCACCCGGAGCCGGCCGTGCCGGGCTCGGACGGCAACGGACGCTCGCGGGGGTGCCGGCGGTGTCACGAGGACAGGCCCTGGTGCACGGCCCAGAGCCGGCCGTGTCGCGACGACAGGCCCGCCTTCGCGGCCCGGACGGTCCCGCCCGCCGCGGCGGGCGGGCCAAGGACGGGGAGGTGGTCGTCGTCCCCGCGACGGGACCGGCACCCACCGGCACGTTGGCGGCACGCGCTGGTCAAGCGGCTGCTCGCGGTGGAGGCGCTCGGCTCGACGACCGTGATCTGCACCGACAAGACCGGCACGTTCACGCAGGCGGAGATGACCGTCACGAGGGTGTGGGCCGGCGGCTCGCCGCACCCGGTGTCGGGGGTGGGCTACGCGCCCGTCGGCGAGGTGGAGGATCCGGCGCCCGTGCGGGAGCTGCTGCGCGTGGCGGGGTCGTGCTGCGACGCCCGGCTGGTCCCGCCGGCGGGTCTGCGGCCCTGGAGGGTGCTCGGCGACACCACCGAGGGAGCGCTGCTGGTCGCGGCGGCCAAGGCCGGTGTCGACCTGGACGCGGCGGAGGCGGCCACGCCCCGCGTGACGGAGTTCCCCTTCGACTCGGACCGCAAGCTGATGACCACGGTGCACCGCGGGCCCCGGCGCGGAACCACCACCGGCGGGGCGGGACACGGCGGGCACGGGGGTGTCGCGAGCGGCGGCCGCGCGGGCCGACAGGCCCCGGGCGGGGCCGGACTGCCCTCGCGGCGTCGCGTCGGAGCGGTCAGGCTTGTCACGAGCCCAATCCGGCGAATCACCGACACGCCGGAGTGAAGGAGCTGATCGCCATGGCACACCTGGCCGCGTTCCCGGAGCGCCCGGTCCGGGTGAACGCCCGTGTCGACGCGCCGCTGTCGCGATGGCTGTGGCTCGTGAAGTGGATCCTCGCCGTTCCGCACTACGTGGTGCTCTTCTTCCTCTGGATCGCCTTCTGCGTGGTGACGGTGATCGCGTTCTTCGCCATCCTGTTCACCGAGCGATACCCCCGCGCCCTGTTCGACTTCAACCTGGGGGTGCTGCGCTGGAGCTGGCGGGTGGCCTTCTACTCGTACGACGCGTTGGGAACCGACCGGTACCCCCCGTTCAGCCTGGGCGAGGAACCGGACTACCCGGCCCGGCTGGACATCGCCTACCCCGAGCGGCTCTCCCGCGGCCTGGTGCTGGTGAAGTGGTGGCTGCTGGTCATCCCGCACTACCTGGTCATCGGCTTCCTCGTCGGCGGCGCGCACCTCGGCTGGTGGTCGAGCGGGCTGATCGGCGTGCTGACGCTCGTCGCGGCCGTGATCCTGGCCTTCACCGAGAAGTATCCGAAGGACCTGTTCGACCTGATCATCGGCCTCGACCGGTGGGTGCTGCGCGTCTTTGCCTACGCCGCGCTGATGACGGACGCGTACCCGCCGTTCCGTCTGGACATGGGCGGCCCGGAAACGCCGGCCGTCGAAGAACGGGGCTGACCGCCGCGCCGGAGAACGGGCCTGACCGCCGCGCCGAGGGGCGCGTCCTCTCCCCGGGCGCCGCCCGCACGGCCGCTCATCCGTGCTCGGACCGCAGTTCGCGGACCCGGGCGCGGAACACGCGCCAGCGCCTGTCGTTGTCGTGCACGAGCATCGCCGACTCCGCCATCAGGTCGGCCGCCCGGTCCAACAGTTCGGAAGCCGCGTAAAGGTAGCGGGGGGCCTCGCGCTCCCCCGCCAGGTCGGCCCTGAGCGCGGCCGGGGAGAAGTCGACCCGGGCCAGCAGGTCGAGGGCGCGGCGCAGCAGCCGCGCGAGCAGGGTCTGCAGTCCCGCCGACTGCCAGTCGTTGGCGATGATCCGGTGCCGCTCCCCCAGCAGGTCGGCCAGCGCCGGGTAGGCGGCCAGGCTTCCCGCGATCTCCCAGGCCTGCTCCATCGCCCGGGCCAGCCAGGCGGCGCCCTGCTCGGTGTCGTCGGCGATCGTGCCGACTTCCCTCTTCAGTCTCCGGAGTTCCGCGGGCTCGTCCTCCCCTTCCATGAAGAGGATCCCCGACTCCGCCACGAGACCCGGGGCGTTCAGGTCCTCGGTGCCGGCGAATCCGATCGTCGACGTCCGCTCACCGGCCTCGGCCTCGCTCCACCGGTCGGCCAGTGACTTCAGCGCCCGAGAGCGCGCCTGGAGCTCCACGGCCTGCCGTAGTGGCGCCTGTGAGTAGTACTCCTCGTGCTCCCGGTGGAACCGCGCCAGGTTGTCGATCACCCGCAGCAGTGGGTCCGAAGGGGTACGCCGCGTCTCGTCCTCGGGCATGCCAGCAGTGTGTACCAGCGCTGAGGCACGGGCACCGGGGCCGCGTCCGTCAGGGCGACCCCGGTGAGGGCCATCAGGCCGTCCTCTGCCCGCTCATCCGCTTGCGGGCCCGATAGGCCGCGGCCTTGATCTTGTTGCCGCACGGATCCATGGCGCACCATTCCCGCCGCGCCCCCCGGGACCGGTCGACGTAGACCTGCGAGCACTCGGGATTGCGGCACTCCTTGAGCAGGGAGGCTTCCGGCCCGCCGAGCACCGCGACGGCGTCCCGGGCGACGGCGGCGAACACCTGCTCGAGGGAGGCCTCGACATGCCGCCCTGTCGCGCCGAGCTGCGGGACGGGGGTGGGCCTGCGGGCGTACGCGTTCACGAGCGCCAGCGCGTCGTGGTCGTAGGCGGCACCGGCCATCCGCGCCAGGACCAGCTGGTGAACGGCCTCGCGGAGTGCCAGGGCCGCACGGAGATCCGTGGCCTCGCAGGGGATCTCGTGCTCCGCGATCCCGCTCTCACGGAACCACGCGCTGAGGCTTTCGGGCGAGGAGAGGTCCTCACGGGGCTCGGGGCGGTGCCGGTAGCGCAGCGTTCCCGCGAAGTCGAGCGCGGGGGCACCTCCGGGGAAAGCATGCATCATGTCACCATTCTGGACGGTGACGCATCGAGATGCAAGGAGCCTCTCCTCCCGGGGCGCGGTCAGGGGCCGGCTCCCGGTCCGGGCGCGGTGGGAGAGGGCCGGGGACCTGGCAGGCGCCCGCGGGCCGCCGTACGGCCCACGCGGCAGGGTCGTACGTCCCCTGGAAGAACGCCGGTCGGCGCGGTGTGATGGAGGGGAATGGAACCGAAGGCGGCGGTCGCGACGGCCGGACGAGGTGTGCCATGGACGACTCCACCAGCCTCACCCCCACCGGGCGGCTGCACCGCCTGACGGGCGCGGTCCTCTCTCCCCGGTGGGAACCGGTGCTCCTGGCCGTCACGGCGGCGGCACTGGCGGCCGGTGGCATCGCCCGGCTCGTCGGCGCCGACGGTCTCGCGGACCTGTTCTGGGCTCTGGGCACGGTGTCCGCCGTCGTCCCCGCGGTGGGGTGGGTGGTGGCCGCGCTGCGGCACGGGCGCGCCGGCGTCGACCTGATCGCCGTGCTGGCCCTGGGCGGCACCCTGGCCCTACTTCTCGCTGGCCCCGTGAGAACGCGCCCCGCTCCGGGCGAGCGCACCCGGCCGCAGTGCGGCCCGGCAACGAGACAGGCCGGCAGCACCACACCGGGAAACCCGGCGAGGCCGACCGGCATCCGCCCGCTCCGTCCCGTGCACCCGGCCGCCGGGCCCGCATCAGGCGTCCCGGGTTCCACCCCGGTGACACCTCACGCGCCGTGCGCGGCGAGATCCCGTGTGCCCACCGGTACAGGCCGGTTTCGTTCCTGTCCCGCAGCCGGCGGCGGGCCGTCGCCGACCCCTTCCTCCTCGCCCAGGTGCTCGGGCAGGCCGAAGAGCGGGAAGAGGCGCTCGGTGTCGCGGAAGGCCGTGATGCCGGTGATCCGGTCGCCGGAGAAGTCGATGACCTGGAGGGCCCAGGGGGTGAAACCGCCGCCGTCCGGGCGGGGCCGGTACTGGCCGAAGGCGGGAGAGCCGTTCGCCGTGGTCGGGATCAGGCGGGAGCCGCGGCAGCCGACGGCAGGGCCGGTCAGCCACGCCTGGATGTCGGGGACACCGCGCATCCACTTCGCGTACGGCGGCAGGCACAGGGTGGCGTCGACGTGGAGCAGCATGTTCAGCTCCTCCATGTCGTAGCGGGAGAAGGCGGTGGCGTACCGGTCGGCCAGTACCCGGCGGATGGCGTCGGCCGGCTCCAGGACGGTGTCCCCGGCGCGCTCACGGTGGCCGGCGAGCGTGGCCCGGGCCCGCTGCAGTGCGCTGTTGGCCGAGGCGACGGTGGTGCCGTGCAGGTCGGCGACCTCCCGGGCCGAGAAGCCCAGGACGTCCCGCAGGATCAGCGTGGCCCGCTGCTTGGGCGGGAGGTGCTGGAGCGCGGCGACGAAGGCCAGCCGTACGGACTCGCCGGTCGTCGCGCTCGCCTCGGGACCGTCACTCGGGCAGGGCTCCACCCACAGGGCGGCGTCCGACGGAGCGGCGGGCGGAGTGCTCCCCCCGCTCGGAGCGGAAAGGTCCATGGGCAGCGCACGCCGCTTGCGGGAGGCGAGAAGGTCCAGGCACACGTTGGTCGCGATGCGGTACACCCACGACCGCAGCGCCGACCTGCCCTCGAACCGCTCGATGCCGCGCCAGGCCCGCACGAGGGTCTCCTGCACGGCGTCCTCGGCCTCGGCGTACGCCCCCAGCATCCGGTAGCAGTAGCCGGTCAGCTCCCCCCGGAACGCCTCGAGCCCCTCCGCCGCCGCGTCGGCCGCGCCGGTGTCCCCCATACCGCACTCCTTCGAGACAGCGTTCCAGGCGCCGTCGGCCCGGGGCTTCACTGTAGGACGGAGCGCCTGCCGCGCGAAGGCCGCCCGCCGCGTCGCCCGGCCGCCGCGGGCGGGCGCTCGCGGGCGTCCCTGCGGGGGACGTCACGAACCGGCCGATGCCGGTGCCCGTGGCGGGCGTGTGGGGACGCGGGTGCGCCGCCGAGGCGTGCGCGGCGGTACTCGGCTGGTTCGCGGACGCGTTTCCCGGTGAGCCGGTGGTGCTCTGCACCCGGACCGCCGACGACCGCTCGATGCGCCTCGCGGCGAAACCGGGGTTCACCGAGGTGCGACGGTTCGAGGAGTGGGGCGCCGAGCAGTGGATGGGCGTGTGGTCCTCGCTCACGCCGTCCGGTTGGGTCCGGCCGCCTGCCGAACACCGTCGGGCGCCGCGTCCACGAGCTCGGGCGCCACCGCCCACACCTTGCCGAGCAGTCATACAATGTTGCGCATGACGCAAGACAACGGTGAGCTGGACAGTCTTGTGCGCAAACGCATCCGTGCGCTGCGCCTGGCTCAGGGGTGGTCCCTGGAGGACCTGGCCGGCCGCGCCAACCTCAGCCAGTCCACGCTGTCCCGCATCGAGAACGGACAGCGTCGCCTCGCCCTGGACCAACTCGTCACCCTCGCCCGCGCCCTGGACACCTCGCTCGACCAACTCGTCGAGAACGCCGCCGACGACGTGGTCTCCCACCCGACGGTCGACGCGACGCGCGGGCAGATGCGGTGGCCCGTCAAGGCCGAGCCGGGCATGACCGTCGTACGCCGGCGGATGACCGACCCGCCGCCCGACGATCCGTCACGGATGCGGGCCCACCCCGGTCGCGAATGGCTCGTCGTCCTGTCCGGCACCGCCGTCCTGCTCCTGGGCAACCGGCGCCTGCGTGTCGAGACCAACCAGGCGGCGGAGTTCCCCACGATGCTCCCGCACGCCATCGGCGCGGAGGGCGGACCGTGCGAGATCCTCGGCATCTTCGACCGCGACGCGCGCCGCGGCCACCAGCGCGGCGGCGACACGGACCGCAAGGACCGCCCGGCGCCGTGACGGCCCCGTGGACGTGACGGTTTGCGTGTTCCGCGCTCCAGCGGGCCGTTTTCTTGCGCATTCCGACACGGAGCGGGCCGCACGCCGATCGCCTGCCTAGCGTGGCCGCATGAATCAACCCACCCCTGACACAGCGTTCCTCGGCGCCCGCCACGCTCACGGGCACGACACGGGCGACCAGACGGAGATCCTCGACCTGGACGCCGAAGTGCTCGCCGAACACACCGCGTCCATCACCGCCTGGCTCCCCGTCGGGTCCGCCCCTCGCCACATCGTCGACCTGGGCTGCGGCACCGGAGCGGGCACCCTCGCTCTGCTCGAGCGTTTCCCGCAGGCCGAGGTGACGGCCGTCGACTCCTCCGCCGTGCACCTGCGTCGCCTGCGGGAGAAGGCGGCCGCCGCCGGAGCGGCCGAACGCGTTCACGTCGTTCACGCCGACCTCGACGCCGCGAGGTGGCCGGACCTCGGCACGCCGGACCTGGTGTGGGCGTCGGCCTCCCTGCACCACATGGCCGACCCCGACCGCACGCTGCGCCAGGTCCACGACCTGCTGTCACCGGACGGGCTGTTCGCCGTCGTCGAACTGGCCGGCTTCCCCCGGTTCCTGCCCGCGGACGCCCCGGAAGGCGCTCCCGGTCTGGAGGAACGCTGCCATGCCGCACTCGCCCACCACCACGCCGAGCACGTCCCCCACCGTGGTGCCGACTGGGCGGGCAAGCTGACGGGAGCCGGCTTCACCGTCGAGGGTGAGCGCACCGTCACGGTGGCCATCGGCCCGCCCCGGAGCGAGGCGACGGGCCGCTACGCCCGCAGCAGCCTGCGCCGCGTGCGCGGCGGTGTCGCGTCCGTCCTGACGGCCGGGGACCTGACCGCCCTCGACCAACTGCTCGACGACGACAGCCCTCGCAGCATCCTGCGCCGCGACGACCTGACCGTGCGCACCGAGCGCACGGTGTGGGCGGCACGCCGCACCCGGTGACCTGAGTCGGAGATTCGTCGGCGGTGGGCGGCGACTTCGTCGAGGATCTCGTGGGCGGTCTTCGTCCGGATGGGCGGCCCGGGGTGTTCGTCCAGAGGGACGGCCCGGGGTGTTCGTCCCAGTCGGCGAGCCGGCTGCGGATGTCGCGTTCCAGGACCTGGACGAAGCGGTGGACGCCTCGCTTGACAGACCCCCGGACCGGCCGAGACGCGACGCGGAGCGTGCTCACCTGACCGGGACGCCGGACGGGGATGCCACGCTGTCACGCCGGATCGGCCCCGGAGCGGGGGTTCGGGGCCGACCCGGCATCCGAAAAAGCATTCCGTCCGGGCGTTCTGCAGGTGCTCTCGCGTGGTGGGCCTGCCGGGCGTGACCGCACGCGCCGCCACGGCCCGCATCCGCCGCCACCACGCGGTTCGGCGGCCTGTCGACCAGCGGTGTCACGGCCGACTCCTCGAGCCGGCCGTGCCCGGTCGAGGTCATCCTGACGGTGCCGTTCCAGAACACCGCCTGCGTGCGCTCCTGGACGGCCCGCACCACCGGACCCTCGCGGGGCTCGCCGCCGTTCCCGTACGACTGCCGGGCCGGGTCGGTTCCCTCCGGGAACCGGAACCAGCGGTGGTCGGCCGGGTGGCCAGGTCGGCCAGGTCGGCCAGGTCGGCCAGGTCGGCCAGGTCGGCCAGGTCGGCCAGGTCCAGGCTGCCGCGATGGGCCGGCGGGTCGTCGGCGCGCAGCAGTCTCCGCCGGAAAGCACGAGCGCCCGTTGTCCGGTCGCGGCGGCCCCGGCACCGGCCGCCGGTGCCCGGTCGAGGGGGAAGCCGCTGGAGCGGAGGCGACGCCGACGGCCTCGGCCTGAACACCCCGTGCTTTGGGCGTCCTCGCCATCTGTACCAGGGTGACCTGCGAGAACGGGAACCGGGAGTGCATCTTCCCGTCACCGGGCGGCGCCCCGCCGGTACGTTGTCCGTGTCAATCCAGGTGTAGCGTCCTTGACATGGACTTTCGTACCACCGTTGAGCGCGCTCAACGCCTCAAGCAGCTGCACGCCGAGTACAAGCCGCTCGTGCTGCCGACCGTCTGGGACGTCTGGTCCGCGCGGACGGCAGCCGCCGCCGGGTTCCCCGCGCTGACGATCGGCAGTCATCCGCTGGCCGACTCCCGGGGGGCCGGCGACCATGAGGGGCAGACCTTCGAGGAGGTGCTCACCGCCGTCAGGCCGATCATCGCGGCGGTCGACGTCCCCGTGTCCGTGGACCTGGAGGCCGGGTACGGGCAGAAGCCCGCGGATCTCGTCGCCGGGCTCATCGAGGTCGGCGGCGTCGGTCTCAACGTCGAGGACACCGTCCACTCGGACGGCGGCCGCGTGCGCAGCACGCAGGAGCACGCGAGCTACGTCGCAGGCCTGCGCGCGGCGGCTGACGACGCGGGGGTCCCGGTCTGGGTGAACGGGCGCACCGACCTCTTCCTGCACGCGCAGGACGCTTCCGGCGTCCTCGACGAGGCGATCGAGCGACTGCGGGCCCTGGAACAGGCCGGCGCCGACAGCGTCTACCCGGTGGGTATTCAGGACGACGACGACCTGCTCACGGCGGTGACCGGCGCCGTCGCCGTTCCCGTCAACTCCACGGCCCATCCCGTCAGGCACGATCTTGAGCGTTTCCGCCGCCTCGGCGTCGGCCGGATCACCTACGGCCCACTGCTGCAGTTCGCGATGACGGATGCGATGAAGAACATGCTCGGGCCGTGGGCGCCCTGAGGAACTGACCGAGCGACGGGGCCGGCCGTCGGTGTCCTTCACCTCACGGCGAAAGCGACGCGTGTGCTTGTCGAACTCGGCTGTGCCGAACGGGGCTTCCCCGGTGCAGTCGTCGGCTTCGACGGACAACGGCGGCCGCCCGGCCTTCGGGGCGACGAGGCCGGTGTCTGCCCGCGCACACCCCGCGTCGGGGTTCTTCCAGGTGCCCGTCGCGGGAAGGACGACCTCGGTGACCCACCGATCCCGTCGGGGCGTCGGCACAGGCAACGTGGCCGCGAAGGCTTCGGCCGGCTCACCGGCCACCGGGTGACGGCCGAGCTTCGGGCGAATCGTCGTGACGACCGTCATCGCGTGCGAGGAACTCGAGCGGCCCGCGCTCCTGGGCGAGGCGCCCGTCCCCTCGGGCCCCCGGTCCCACTCGGGTCCGGCGGCGGCCGGCCCGTCCTTGGTGAACAGGCTCGCCTCCTGCCCGCCCCGGGTGCGGCCGCCGTCGACGGACAGGCCATGCCGTCGCGGATCGTCGGCACTGACGGCGTGGCAGTTCCTGATCGACGTCGGACACGATCACCCCTCGCCCTTCCAGGAGGTGAGGCATCGCCCGGTGCCGCTCGACGCCGACACCACGGTGTTCGTCGACGGCGCCGCGGGCGGCGTGGGGAACTTCGCGCTGCAACGGGCCGAATGGAAGGGCGCACGCGTCATCGCGGTGGCGTCGGGCGCCCACGAGACGTTCCTGCGCGAGCTCGGCACCGACCGGTTCATCGACTGCACCAAGGGCCGTCCCGCGGAACTCGTGCGCGACGTCGACCTCGTTCCCGACACCGTCGGCGACCCCGGCGGCAGGCGCTTCCTGCGCACGCTCAAGGCAGGCGGCGCCCAGTTCCCCGTGCTCCCCGGGACTTCGACGAAGAAGAGACCGCGAAGCCGGGCGTCCCGGTCTCCAGCGCCCAGGTCCGCTCCAACGGCGCGCAGCTCGCCGAACCGGGACGACTGCTCGACACGGGCACGGTGCGCGTCGCGATCGACCGCGCGTACTTGCTCATGGACGCCCGGGCCGCGCGCGAACGCGCCGCCCGAGGACACGTGCAAGGCAAGATCGTGCTCACTGCCGCCCGGTGACGAGCCGTTCCGGGAACAGGCAGCCCGGCGGTGGCACCTGGGAAAGTCGACGGGCGAAGCGGCGGGCCCCTTCGGCCATGCCCGGCGCATGCGCCGGGCGACGGGCTGACGCGGGCCGGACGGGGCATCCGCAACTGCACCAGGAACAGCCCACCCACCGGGAGCCACCCGTGACCCGACACCTCGCCCTCGCCCGCGCCTGCCGCGTCCTCGCCCTCGCCGAACTGGCCGCCGCGGCCTGGCTCCTCGTCAACCACGAGTGGCTGCTCGGCATCCTCGTCGCCTGGGCCGCGCCCAGCCTGCTCGCCGCCGACGCCGTATGCCGGTGCGCCCACCACCGCGCGCGGGCCCAGGCGCAGCGCGCGGCACGGCTGGAGGCCGGCGAGCAGGTCCGGCCGCTCACGCCGTGCTGCCCGTTCTGGAAGCACTCCGACGGCCAGGCCCACGGACCGGGCTGCACCCGCCCGCCCCTGCCCCGCCGCGACACCTACCGCCTCGACGACGCCGGCCGAGCCGCGTTCGACGAGATCGTCCGCCACTACAACGACCGGAGCGCGGCCTGACCGGCCCGTCGTCCGCGCCGAGTCGAAGGTGCGGAGGCGGCCTGGCCGTCGCGGTCGAAGAGCTGCATCAGCAGCAGCTCCTGTCCCGGGTGCAGGTTCAGGACGCGCAGCATGGCGGCGGCGTGGCCGCGGTGGGCGCGGGCGAGCTGGAAGACGGCGTGGCTCAATCGGCCGTCGCGCACGGCGTCCGGTGGCTCCGACGAGGTGGTGACGGACATCGCTGCTCCCTCGTCACAAGAGTGGGGTGATCGGTCAGTCGACGGTGAGGACGATCTTGCCGCGGTTGTGGCCGCCGTCGCTCGCCTGCTGCGCCTTGGCGGCTTCCGCCAGCGGGTGGACGGCGCCGATCGTGGTCACCGGTGTGCCGTCGGCGGCCTGCTGAGCCAGCTCGGCCAGCCGCGCGGCGGAGCGGCGCTGCGGGCCCTCGGCGAAGACGATGCCGAGTTCACGGGCGCGGAAGTCGGCGGTGGTGACGATCCGGTCGGTGCCGCCGCGCAAGGTGATGGAGCCCTCCAGCGCGCCCTTGCCCGCGGTGTCGAAGACGGCGTCCACTCCGTCGGGGGCGAGCTCGCGGACCCGCTGGACCAGGTTGTCCCCGTAGACCAGCGCGGTCGCGCCGAGCGAGGTGACGTACTCCTGGTTGGCCGGTCCGGCGGTGCCGATGACGCGGGCGCCGCGGGCGACGGCGAGCTGGACGGCAATGGTGCCGAGCGCGCCGGACGCTCCGTGGATCAGGAGCGTCTCACCCGGGGCGACGCCGAGCAGGTCCAGCACGCGTTCGGCACCGTCGCTCGCCACGGGCAGGGCGGCGGCGCGTGTCCAGTCCAGGCCTGCCGGCTTGGGCGCGAGGACGGCCGCGGACGCCAGGGCGTACTGGGCGTAGGAGCCGGTGTCGGACCAGCCCAGAACCTCGTCCCCCACCTTCAGGTGGTCGACGTCCTCGCCGACGGCGTCGACCACACGACCGGGAAGGTTTTCCGAGTCACCGGGTACGCGTCACACGGTGTCCGCGGCCGGTGCGCCCGCCGGCCAGACGGCGTGCCGGCGGGCGGCCACGACAAACACCGTTGCAGTGCTGACCCCGGCCGTGTGGCTCGACGGCCCCCGCGGCCACCGGCCTCGCACTCCTCGCCGGGTCGGGTCAGGCCAGGTCCGCCTGTCCCGACCCGAGGGCACCACGACGGGGGACGGGTCAGGAGCCGACGACGCCGCGGACGTTGTCCAGCGTGCCGCAGCCCGCCTTCAGTTGACGTTCCCGCTCCGCCAGGAAGGCCTCCCCCAGCTCCTCGCGGCGCTCCATGGCGACGTTCTCGCGTGCGCCGTTGAGAATCGTCCGCTCTTCCTCGTCGGCGTGGTGGGTGACCGCCTCCACCAGTGCTTCCAGCTTCTCGTCCCACTCCTCGGAGCCGACCTCCTCGACCTCCAGGAGTTCGAGGAGCGCCTTGTTGCCCTCCTCGTGCTCCTCCTCGCCGTGCTCGACCTCGTCGTCGTCGATCTTCTTGTAGCGCTTGAGGGCGGGATACACCTTCGCCTCCTCGGCCAGCGCGTGCGCGATCAGCAGGTCGGCGAACTCGCGCAGGGCGGCGGCCCGGTCGGCTTCGACGCTGCGCATCAGGCGGAAGAGGTCCTCCATCCGGCGGTGGTCCTGGAGGATGAGTTCGACGACGTCTCGTGTCTCGGCCATGGAACAGGCTTCTCTTTCGTACGAGGGAACCTTGCCGGAACCGACTACCCCCGCCCGACGACTTCAGTGTTCCCGGCACCGCGGCGGGGCGCGGGAACGGCGGACGGCCCCGCCCCGAGCCGGCAGGACCGGCGCGGCGGGCGTCGGCGCCGCCGAGCACCCACGGGCAGGTCCACCCTTTCGCGACCCCTTGCGCAGTACCCGCCCCCACCCGTCCCGCGCCTTTCGAGACGGGCCACGGAACATCGGGCGGGGAGACGCGGCACCGACCTCCCCGGGCTGCGCCGCGTCTCCCCGCCGCTCCGCGCACCTGCCCGAAAGATGTCGGCTCATCCCCGCCTGTCGTGGTGCGGCAGCCGGATCGGCCGGACCGTCCCCCGTCCGGCCCGGGAACCGGCCGACTACTGCGGCCTGGTCGCGATCTGGATCAGGTTTCCGCAGGTGTCGTCGAAGACGGCCGTGGTGACGGGGCCCATCTCCAGCGGCTCCTGGGTGAAGCGGACGCCGAGGGCGCGCAGGCGCTCGTACTCCGCCGTCACGTCGTCGACGGCGAACTGGGCGAGCGGGATACCGTCACCGACGAGTGCGTCGCGGTAGGGCTTGACGGCCGGGTGCCCGGCGGGCTCCAGGAGCAGTTCGGTGCCGTCCGGCTCGTCGGGCGAGACGACGGTCAGCCACCGGGCGTTCTCGCCCAGTGGGACGTCGTACTTCTTCACGAAACCGAGAATCTCCGTGTAGAAGTGCTCGGCCTCGGCCTGGTCGTCGACGAAGACGCTGGTCAGATGGATCTTCACGGGGTGCTCTCCTGCGGTCCGGAGGGGTCGGGCACGAGCCAGCGCTCGGCGATCTGCCGCAGCGGCGTCGTGTTCAGGTCGTGGAACTTGTAGCGGCCCTCCCGCCTGGTCTCGACGAGCCCGGCGGCCTCCAGCACGGCGAGGTGCTGGGACACGCCCTGGCGTGAGATGCCCAGCCGGTGCTTCATGGTCAGCCGCGAGCAGATCTCGAACAGTGTCTGCCCGGTCTTCTCGGTGAGCTCGTCGAGGATGGCACGGCGGGTGGGGTCGGCCAGAGCTTTGAAAACGTCATCGGCCACATCCCCCAGAATAGGCAAGAAACCACTTGCCTATCAAGCCGTCGCTCCGGCGTCGGCGCCCCGATCCGGTCGACGCCTCCGCATGGGTGCGGCGCGGACCGAGTGGCCGCACCAACTCAACCGCGACTGAACTTAACCGGTTTCGCTCGGATGGTTGTCGTGCGCCGAGTCTCCTTCCAGCCTCTCTCACGACCGCCGGACGAAAGATCGCCCCTGCCACCCTTTCCCCCTCCGACCGCGGGAAACGGGTAGTGGTCCGCGGCGGTCGTCCGACGTCCCGCCGCCCGGTGCGAGTCGCGCTTCGGATCCGGGCGACGGGATTCCCGGCAGGCGCGCGGCACCCCTTTCCGGGCCGGAGCACAGCCCGGTCCGGCGAGCACGCGTGTCCGCGCCCGTGACGACTTTGGGAGCAGCGATGAGAAGAGGACCGGCCACCGCGGCGGGAGCGCTGCTGGCCCTCGCGGCCTCGCTACCGGCCGCCCCGTCCCCGACGCAGGCGCAGACGCGGGCGGTATCGGGGTTCCACGTCGACGACGGCCGTCTGCTGGACGCGAACGGCGACGACTTCGTCCTGCGCGGCGTGAACCACGCGCACGCCTGGTACCCCACCCGGACGCCCCAGGCGCTGAAGGAGGTCAAGGCGCTGGGCGCCAACTCGGTGCGCGTGGCCCTCGCCACGGGGGACCGCTGGACCGGGACCACCGCCGCCGAGGTGGCCGCCGTCATCACCGCGTGCAAGCGGAACCGCCTGATCTGCGTCCTGGAGGCGCACGACACCACCGGCCACGACGAACAGGCCGGGGCGGCGTCCCTCGCCCGCGCCGTGGACTACTGGATCGGCGTCCAGGACGTGCTGTGGGGTCAGGAGAAGTACGTCGTCCTGAACCTCGGGAACGAGCCGTACGGCAATTCCGGCTACGGGGCGTGGACCTCGGACACGCAGAACGCGATCGCGCGCATGCGTGCCGCCGGTTTCGACCACACCCTCATGGTCGACGCGCCCGACTGGGGACAGGACTGGTCCTTCACCATGCGGGACAACGCCGGAAAGGTCTTCGCGGCCGACCCCGACCGCAACACGGTCTTCTCGGTCCACATGTACGGCGTCTTCGACACCGCCGCGGAGGTGAACGACTAACTGAACCGGTTCACTTCGCAGAAACTTCCTCTTGTGGTGGGTGAATTCGGCAACGACCACTCGGACGGCGACCCGGACGAGGACGCCGTCATGGCCGCCGCCCAGCGGTTCGGCATCGGCTATCTGGGCTGGTCCTGGAGCGGCAACGGCGGCGGCGTCGAGTACCTCGACATGGCCACCGGCTTCGACGCCTCCCGGCTCACCGGCTGGGGCCGCCGCATCTTCGACGGCACCGACGGCATCAAGCAGACCGCACGCGAGGCCGGCGTCTTCGGCTCCGTCCCGGACGACGGTTCCACCGGGGCAAGCTGTGCGGTCACCTGCCGGCTCGGCGACTGGGGCGACTCGTTCAACGCGGACGTGACCATACGCAACACCGCTGCCACGGCCGTCGAGGGCTGGCGGCTCGACTTCGCCCTCCCCGGCGAGCAGAAGCTCGACCACGCCTGGAACGCCCGGGCGACCCAGCAGGGGCGCCAGGTGCGGGCCACCGGCGAGTCCTGGACGGAGACGATCCCGCCCGGCGGCACGGTGAGCTTCGGCTTCAACGGCTCCTCCACCGCGGGAACCAACGGCGTTCCCGCGTCCTTCACCCTCAACGGCAGCACCTGCAGAACGAGTTGACGGCCGCAGGCCGACGCGCGCAGGGCCGCGTCCCCCGGTGGAGCGGCCCTGCGCGCGTCGGCCGGACTACCCACCCGCCCCGGGCGCCCGGGCGGTGGAGCCCCGTGGTGTCAGCGTGGGTGTCGGGGCCTGGTGCGGACCGGTCCGCGTCCCGTCGACCACGTCGAACAGGACCCGCGCCACCTCCGCTCCGAAATGGTGCACGTCGTGGCTCATCGCCGACAGCGTCGGATGGGTGATGCGGCACAGCTGGGAGTCGTCCCAGGCGACCAGCGACAGGTCGTCGGGGACGGTGAAGCCCATCTCGGCGGCGACGCCCGCGCCCGCGACCGCCATGATGTCGTTGTCGTAGACGATGGCGGTGGGCCGGTCGGCGGCGAGCAGCAGCGAGCGGGTGGCGCGGGCGCCCTCCTTCTCCTCGAAGCCCGTGGCGATCTGCCGGGCCTCCTCCAGCCCGAGTTCGCGCATGGTGGTCGCGAACGCCCGCGTGCGGATGGCGCTGTGGCCGAGGTCGGCCGGGCCGCCGACGCGGGCGATCCTGCGGTGGCCGAGCGCGGCCAGGTAGCGGACGGCCTCGCCGACCGCGGAGGCGTCGTCGGTCCACACCGCCGGGAACGGACCGGTGAGGGAGGGGTGGCCGACGGCCACGGCCGGCAGCCCGGCACCCTTGAGGGCGGGCAGCCGGGGATCGTCCTCACGGAGGTCCACCAGGATCGCCCCGGCGATCATCCGGCCGCTCCACCACGCCTTGTGGACGGCGACCTCCTCGTCGAGGTCGCGCACCAGTCGCAGCAGCAGCGAGCACGACCGCTCCGCCAGGACGCTCTCGATGCCGGAGATGAACTCCATGTAGAACGGTTCGAGGCCGAGCAGCCGGGCGGGCCGGCACAGCGCGAGCCCGACGACGTCCACCCGCCGGCTGGACAGGCTGCGCGCGGTGGCGCTGGGGGCCCAGCCCAGTTCCCGGGCCGCCTCGAAGATCCGCTCGCGGGTGGCCGCGGAGACGCCGGGCTTGTGGTTGAACGCCAGCGACACCGCGCCCTTGGACACCCCGGCCCGGGCGGCGACGTCCTTGATGGTGACCCGGTCCGTCGAGCTGTTCACGTCACGTCCACGCAGTGCAGGGCGGCCCGGACGTCCTGTACGTCGACGCTGTCGCAGCCGGTGACCCGGATCCGGACGTGTTCGCCGGGCAGCAGGGTCGCAAGGCCCCGGTCGCCGACGGCGGCCGGGCCGAGCCGGTCTGCCTGGAGCAGGAGGTCTCGGACGAGGGTACGGGCGCTCACCACGACGTCGACTCTATCCCGCTGTCCGGGAACGGGCTCCACGCCGACGTCGTAGACGGGCCGCGGGTAGGCGAAGTCCTTGTCGGCGACCGGGAAGTGCAGGGCGCGCAGTCCTTCCCCGCTCCCGTCCCCGTCCGGGCGGGGGGACGCCCCCGCGTCGGCGACCAGGAACTCCTTCGCCGACCGCGCGTCCGGGACGAGGTCGCGGGGCACCGGGAGCCGGACGACCGAGCGGGGCCCGACGGTCACGTCGAGGACGCTCTCGTGGACCAGGGTTCCGTCCGCCCGCCACCGGCGCAGCGTCACCGCCGTCGGCCAGGGCTCGGCGGCCTGGTTGACCGCGGCGAGCACCGGGCCGTCGGTGCCGGGCTGCAGGGTCAGGAGCCGGTCGGCGTAGACCCGGCGCAGCTCGTGGTAGAGGGGCTTGGGGCGGCCGTCGCTGTCGACGGCCGCCCAGGAGGTGACGGGCCAGCAGTCGTTGAGCTGCCAGACGATCGTGCCCGCGCAGACGGGCCAGTGTGAGCGCCAGTGTTCGATGCCCGCCGCGACCGCCCGGGCCTGCACGAGCTGGGTCAGGTAGTGCCAGCGGTCGAAGTCGCCCTCGGGCAGCGGGAAGTGGCGTGCGACGCCGCGGTCGAGCTTGCCGTTGCCGTCCTCGGCCTTCTGGTGGTGGAGCATGCCCGGGGAGTCGGGGGCGAGCCGCTCGCCGGGCAGGGCGCGCCGCAGGGTGGCCTGCGCGGGCGGCGCCTGCCAGCCGAACTCCGCCACGAACCGGGGGACGTTCGCCCGGTACTCGGCGTAGTCCTGGCGGTTCCACACCTCCCAGGAGTGGTGGGTGCCGTGGGCGGGGTCGTTGGGGTGGTGGTCCCAGGAGCCGGACCAGGGGCTGCCGGCGGTGTAGGGGCGGGTCGGGTCGAGTTCGGCCACGACGCGGGGCAGCAGGCCGAGGTAGTAGCCCTCGCCCCAGGAGTCGCCGGCGAGCGCGCCCTCCCAGCCCCAGTCGCGAAAGCCCCACAGGTTCTCGTTGTTGCCGTTCCACAGGATCAGGGAGGGGTGCGGCATGAGCCGGACAACGTTGTCGCGCGCCTCCGCCTCCACCTCGCCGCGCAGCGGCTGTTCCTCCGGGTAGGCGGAACAGGCGAAGAGGAAGTCCTGCCAGACCATCAGCCCCATCTCGTCGCAGGCGTCGTAGAAGGCGTCGTCCTCGTAGATCCCGCCGCCCCAGACCCGCACCAGGTCGATGTTGGCCCCGGCGGCCTGGGTGAGCCGGGTCCGGTAGCGCTCCGGGGTGATCCGGGAGGGGAAGGCGTCGTCGGGGATCCAGTTGACGCCGCGGGCGAAGATCCGCACGCCGTTGACGACGAGGGTGAAGCCGGTGCCGTGCTCGTCGGCCGAGCGGTCGAGTGCGACCGTGCGGAAGCCGATCCGGCGGTGCCAGGTGTCCAGCGGGCCGCTCTCGTCGTCGCTCAGGACGAGGTGGAGGTCGTACAGGGGCTGTTCGCCGTATCCGCGGGGCCACCACAGGCGGGCACCGGGCACCTCCAGGTACAGCACCGCCTCGTCGCCGGTCAGGACGGCCTCGGCGCGGGCGCCGGCCAGCCGGGCCTCGGCGCGCAGCGTGCGTTCCCGCCCCCGCGCGGTGCGTTCGACCTCCAGCCGCACCTCCACCCGGCCGGTGCCCTCGTCCACGGTGACGAGCGGGCGTACGCCGGCGATGCGGGCGGTGGACCAGTGCTCGAGTCGCACGGGTCGCCAGATGCCGGCGGTCACCAGCGTGGGACCCCAGTCCCAGCCGAAGCTGCAGGCCATCTTGCGGATGTACTGCGACGGCTCCGGGTAGACGTTGGGCCGCTCCCCGGTGACGGCGCGGACGGCCGCGGCCTCGTCGTAGGCGGAGGCGAAGCGGATCTCCAGCGGCCCGGTGCGGCCGGTGACGTCGAAGCGGTAGCGGCGGTGCATGTTGCGGGTCGTGCCGACCGGGCGGCCGCCGAGGGTGAGGTGCGCGGCCGTGTCGAGGCCGTCGAGGACCAGGTCGGTGCGCTCGTGCGCGCCGTCGTGGGTGAGATCCGCGAGATCCGCGAGATCACGGACGTAGGTCCAGGCGCGGCGGCCGACCCAGGCGACCTCCGTCTCGTTGAGTCCGGCGAAGGGGTCGGGGATGACGCCGGCGGCCAGCAGGTCGGTGTGGACGCAGCCGGGCACCGTGGCCTCCAGCAGTTCCCCTCCGTGGCGCAGGCTCCAGCCTTCCGTGAGCTGGGTGACGTCCTTCATGGTGCGGCTCCAATCGCCTGACTCAGGCCCCGGTGGAGGGACAACGGCCGACAACCTAACCGGCTGATCAACGACTGTCCATAAACCGGTCTAGTTGCCTTCGCGATCTCTTCCGGTGCCCCAGAGCGCGTCAGTATCGGCTGCGCGCCACCCACGGTAACGATTGCGTATCGTGCGGGAAATCCTAGCTTTACCGGTTAACCAGCGGCTGCCATAGTGCCCACATCCCACCCGCAGCGCTGAGCCGCGATCCTGAAGGAGCTGGGCACATGGGGAAGAAGAATTCGTTCACGGGAGCGTTTCTGGCCGCCGCGGTCCTGACCGTCGCCGGCTGCAGTGGCCAGGGCACGGTCTCCGGTGAGGCGGCGGAGGCACCCGCCGATCCCGCCGACGCCTCGGGCACCATCAAGGTTCTGACGCACCGCACCGATCTCGTCCAGAACGGGACGATGGACGAGTACGCCGCCGAGTTCCGCAAGACCCACCCCAAGGTGAAGGTGAAGTTCGAGGCCCTCACCGACTACGAGGGGGAGGTCAAGATCCGGATGAACACCGAGGACTACGGTGACGTCCTGATGATCCCGGCCGTCGTCGCCAAGAACGACTACCCGAAGTTCTTCGCCCCGCTGGGCAGCAGCGCGGAGCTGGGCGGCAAGTACCGCTTCAGCGACCGGACCGACGTCGGCGGCAAGATCTACGGCATCACCACCTTCGGCACCGCGAACGGCTTCCTCTACAACAAGGCCGTGTGGAAGAAGGCGGGCGTGACCGCCTGGCCCACCACGCCGCAGGAGTTCCTCGACGCCCTGAAGGCGATCGGGTCGAAAACGGACTCGGTGCCCTACTACACGAACTTCAAGGACGGCTGGCCGCTGACCGCGTGGAGCAACAGCATCGGCTCGGTCACCTGCGACGCCCGGGCCAACGACAAGCTGGCCGGCGCGGTGTCGCCCTGGAAGAAGGGCGGCGAGCTGCACACGATCGACTCGCTCCTCCACGACATCGTCAAGTCCGGACTGTCGGAGAAGGACCCCAACACCACCAACTGGGAGGCGTCCAAGGGCATGGTCGCCAAGGGCGAGATCGCCACCATGCAGCTGGGGTCCTGGGCCATCACCCAGATGCGCGACGCCGCCCGGCAGGCCGGCACCGATCCCGACGACATCGGCTTCATGCCCTTCCCCGCGCAGAAGGACGGCAAGTACTGCGCCGTGCTCGGTTCCGACTACCAGCAGGCGGTCAACGCCCACTCCGGGCACAAGGCCGCCGCACGGGCCTGGATCGACTGGTTCGCGGAGAAGTCCGGCTTCGCCGCGAAGGAGGGCGCCGTCTCCGCGCTGAAGTCCGCCGAGATGCCGAGCACGCTCGCGGACTTCGTTGACAACGATGTCACCTTCCTGGAGCGCTCCGAGGCGAAGACCGGCGAGGTGAACGCGATCGACAACGCGGCCGAGATCGGCCTCAACAAGCCGGACTACCGGCAGAAGCTGGTCGACACCGCTCGCGGCGCGCAGAAGGGCGACCTGGAGGACTTCTTCGCGGACCTCGACAAGCGGTGGAACGAGGCGGCCGGGACCGTCGGCTCCTGACCCCGGCCGGCTCCTTCCCCTCCCCCAGCCGCAACCGGCCCCGCCCCGGACCGAAGGACGGGGCCGGCCGCCCGCCGCGGACCCGTGGACCAGCGGACCAGCGGACCGGCGGACCGGCGGACCGGCGGACCAGCGGACGACGAAAGGCCCGACATGCCCGAGACGACCGAGACGACCGAGACGGTATCCGCGAAAGTGCCGCGCACCACCACCCCGCCCCCCGGCAGGCCACACCGCCCGTCGCCCCGCGGCGGCCCCCCGCTGCTGCGCCGCCTCACCCCGTGGCTCTTCCTCGCCGCCCCCCTCGCCCTGCTGATCACGTTCACCTACGTGCCCGTGGGAAACATGGTCTTCTACAGCTTCACCGACTGGGACGGCGTCAGCCCGGACCGCGACTTCACGGGCTTCGACAACTACCGTCAGATCTTCACCCGGCCCGAACTGTTCCGGGTGTTCTTCGTCAGCTTCTACTACCTCGCGGCCTCCGCCGTGCAGATCGTGATCGCCCTGTACTTCGCGACCGTCCTCAGCTTCGACCTGCGCTTCCGTAACCTCTTCAAGGGCATCCTGTTCTTCCCCTACCTGGTCAACGGCGTGGCCATCGGCTTCGTCTTCCTCTACTTCTTCCAGGACGGCGGCACGCTGGACTCGGTGCTGTCCTTCCTCGGCGCCGGCTCCGACCACGCGTGGCTGGGCGACCCCGCGTCGGCGAACACCTCGCTGGCCGGGGTGTCCGTCTGGCGCTTCACCGGGCTCAACTTCGTGCTGTTCCTGGGCGCGATCCAGTCGATCCCGGCCGAACTGTACGAGGCGGCCCAGTTGGACGGGGCCTCCCGGTGGCAGCAGTTCCGCCACATCATCGCCCCGGGCATCCGACCGGTCGTCAGCCTCAGCGTCATCCTGGCCGTCTCGGGATCGCTGTCCGTCTTCGAGATCCCGTACATCATGACCGGCGGCGCGACCGGCACCTCGACCTTCGTCATCCAGACGGTCAAGCTCGCCTTCCAGTTCAACAAGACGGGCCTGGCGTCCGCCGCCGCCGTCGTCCTGCTCCTGATCATCCTGCTGGTCACCTGGATCCAGCGCCGCCTCGTACCCGACGAGAAGGTGGACCTCACATGACCACGCCGCCCGCCGCACGCCGTCGCCGGATCGGTCCGGCGCTGACCTACCTGTCGCTGGTCGCCGCGTCCCTGATCGTGCTGGTCCCGCTCGCCGTCGTCTTCCTGACCTCGCTGAAGACGTCGAAGGAGGTCGCCGACGGCGGTGCCCTGACACTGCCGCGCGACTGGCTCAACTTCGGCAACTACGCCACGGCCTTCACCGACGGCCACATGCTGTCCGCCTTCGCGAACACCGCGTTCATCCTGCTCTTCTCGATCACCGGAACGGTCCTCATCGGGTCGATGACGGCCTACGCCGTCGACCGCTTCGCCTTCCGCGCGAAGAAGCCGGTCATGGCACTGTTCCTGATCGCCACCCTGGTGCCCGGGGTGACCACCCAGGTCGCCACCTTCCAGGTGGTCAACAGCTTCGGCCTGTTCAACAGCCTGTGGGCGCCCGTCCTGCTCTACATGGGGACCGACATCGTCTCGATCTACGTCTTCCTGCAGTTCATCCGGGGCATCCCGGTCTCCCTCGACGAGGCCGCGCGCCTGGACGGGGCGAACTCCCTCACCATCTACTGGAAGATCATCCTGCCGCTGCTCAAGCCGGCGATCGCCACGGTCGTGATCATCAAGGGGATCACCGTCTACAACGACTTCTACATCCCCTTCCTCTACATGCCGTCGGAGGACCTGGGCACCGTCTCCACCGCGCTGTTCCGCTTCAAGGGCCCCTTCGGCGCGCACTGGGAGAACATCTCGGCCGGCACGATCCTGGTGATCGTCCCGACCCTGCTCGTGTTCCTCTTCCTCCAGCGCTACATCTACAACGGGTTCTCGCAGGGCGCGACCAAGTGATCCCCGGCTCCGCGGACGGCGGCCGTAGAGCCGGGGTACCGCTCCGCGGCCGCCGGGTCGCACGGGACGACGCCCCTCGGTCACCCGCTCAGGCGGCCGGGGCGGGCGCCGCCTTCGTGAAGGGCAGTACGAGCCGGGAGGGGTGGGCGGCGCCGCGGTAGACCTTGTGGGTGCCGGGACGGCCCACCGGCAGGTGGAAGGCGTCCGGCGCCTCCCGTGGGTCGGCGGCGATCGCGCCGGGCGTCGTGCCGGTCGCCTCCGGCACCGGCGTGCGCATGGGCCGGGGCGGCCGCGGTCACCGTCGTCTCCCCGGTGGTGACGACCTCCTGCCGGTCAACGGCAGTGGGGAGCGGCTGCTGGAGCGGCACCTGGCGGGCCGCCCCGGCCGTGCCGCGTACGCGGCACGCACCATCGGTCCTTCCCGCTGCCGCAGAGGTGACGTTCGAGGGCGGGCCGGGCCCCGCCGGCACCGGCGGGGCCCGGCCCGTTCGGGTCCGTTCAGGCGGTGAACACCATCACGGCGACCGGCTCGGAGGTGGGCCGCCGCGAACCGCCCTCGGGTTCCACGGTGATGCCCATTCCGGACGCGCCGTCCAGGGCTCCTGCCATGACGACGGCCTGGTCGGTGCGGTCGGGGTCCATCAGACCGGCGGACCGCATGGTGCCGTGGTCGTCGAACCAGAGTTGGTACACCTTGCCGGAGGGCGGCCGGTCCATCCCGGAGGCGAGGAAGACGGCCTTGTCCCGGCTGCCGGAGACGACGACGGTGCCGGTGGCGCCGTCGGCCAGGCGCGCCGTGCTGGTCCTGGCGTCCGGGGCCGTGAGGACGGCGGCGATCTCGTCGACGCCGCGTTCGGCCCTGCGGGCCTGTTCCCGGGCGTCGTCGGCACGTTGGTGCTGCCACACGGTCGCGCCGCCCAGTCCGGCGGCGGCCGCGACGCAGGCGGCCAGCGCCCACCGCGACATCGTCCGCATGCGCCGGGCGGCACCGGCCGAGCGCGGGGGCACGGGTCCGCCGGGGCTGTCCTGCCGAACGGTGGTGATGCGGCGCAGGACCTGCTCGCGCAGTGCCGGGCCGGGCGTGGCGGACGTCGCCAGTCCGAGGCGGGCGGCGGTGGCGGACAGCTCCGCGGTCTCCTCCACGCACGGCGCGCAGTCCTCGAGGTGCCGCTCGAAGTCCTCGCGTTCGTCCGCGGGAAGCGCGTGCAGGGCGTAGGCACCCGTCATGCGGTGCAGATCGGCGGTCGTCACGCGCTCACCCCCAGGCAGTCGCGCATCCGGATGAGCCCGTCGCGCAGTCGGGTCTTGACCGTGCCGAGCGGAAGCGTGAGCGCCTCCGCCACCTCGCGGTACGTCAGGCCGCGGTAGTACGCGAGCGTGACGGCCTGCCGCTGGATGTCGGTCAGGGTGCGCAGACAGCGCCGCACCTGCTCCCGCTCCAGGCGTGCCTCGACCTGCTCGGTCACCTCGTCGTACGCGGGTGTCCGGTCCAGCAGCGCCGCCTTGTGATCGCGGACGGCCGCGGCTTCCACGGAGCGCACCCGGTCGACGGCCCGGCGGTGCGCCAGCGTCAGGATCCAGTTGATGGCGGTGCCCCGCTCGGCCCGGTAGCGCGGTGCCGTACGCCACACCTCCACCAGGACCTCCTGGGCCACCTCCTCCGACTGGGCCTGGTCGCGCAGGACGGCGCGGGCGACCCCGAGGACCGACCCCACCACGGCGTCGTAGACCACGGCGAACGCCTTCTCGTCGCCGAGAGCCACCTGGCCCAGCAGTTCCTGCAGGTCCGGCTTGGCCGAGGGGTTCGTGCCGATGTAGACGGCTTCTTTCACAAAGGTCCTCCGAGGTCGGGCTTTCCCGCTGGTAATCCGGTCCCCGGAGGGCGGCGGATTGGTCCCAGTCGTACCCCGCTCGGGCACGGCCACGAGTGGGGTACGAGGAGGCGGGCACGAGGACGGGCGAAAGCGCGGCGCCCGCGGACCGAGCCGTCGGAGCGCCGGCGACGAGTCATCGGTGGATCACCGGTCGTCCCGGCCGGGAGGCCCCCGCGAACGCCGAGGAGCACCGTTGCCCGCGTCCGAGAACGAAGCGCCCTCGCAGGTGGCGGTCGAGCCCGCCGACGCCTTGCTGACACGCCGCGTTCCCCGTGCGGCCCGCGCCGCGGTGCTGTTCCTGCACGGCGGCAGGTCCGACAGCCGGGACCCCTCACGTCCCTGGCATCTGGCGGCCGTGCGGATGAGGCCCGTGGTGCGGGCCGTCGCCGCCGCCGTGCCGGACGACGTCTTCCTGGGAGCGGTGCGCTACCGGGTGCGGGGCTGGAACCAGGATGCCGCCGATCCCCTGCGGGACGCCCGGCGGGCGCTGGCGGAACTGACCCGTCTCGTCGGCGACGTCCCGGTCGTCCTGGTGGGCCACTCCATGGGCGGGCGGGCCGCCCTGCGCGCCGCCTCGGCGCCCCAGGTGCGGTCCGTGGTGGCCCTGGCCCCGTGGTGCCCCGCCGGGGAACCGGTCGCGCACCTGCGGGAGAAGGGCATCATCGTGGTCCACGGGGACCGCGATCGCGTCACCGACCCGCACGCATCGGCGGCGTACGTACGGCGGGCCCGCCGGGCGGGCGCCCGGGCCCACTTCCTTCCCGTGACGGGCGGCGACCACGCCATGCTCCGCCACAGCGGAACCTGGCACCGAACGACGGGCTCGGCCGTCGCCGATCTGCTGGCGGCCGGGCGGGGCCCGGCGTAGGGCCCGCCCCGGCGCGGCGCGAGGGGTGGGCGGACGGTTCGGGGACGGAGGCCGGGATGCGGTCCGCCGGAGCGCGCTCCAAGGTGGAAGCAGCGACCGCGACCCCGGCACGAGACCTCCGGGGCCGCGCCGCGACACCGGGAGGCGCGGCCGTGGCCGAGGACGACAGCGGAGCAGGGCCCCGGGCGGGGGCGACACGTAGGACCGGCGCCGCGCGACGGGCGGGCCGGCTCCGCGCGACGGGCGGGCCGGCTCCGCGCCCGTGACGCGACCCGCGAGGACGGCTCGGCGCACCGGTGCCGCCTTTCTCCACTCCCTCCTGCAACCTTTCACCCTCTATGTCCCGAATGAGGGGGTGAGAGGGAGCGGCGCCAGGCTCAGCGGTCCGGCGGCCAACCGTCTTCCCGGCCGGAAAGGAAAAGCCATGAGGCTTAGCGACGAGCTTCCCGTCGATCACAAGCTCGCCACGGTGTACCGCTACGGAGCCGCGTTCTGCGGCGTGGTCCTGCTCGTCTTCGGCGTGCTGGGCTTCGCGAACCGGCTCGCCCCGTTCACCACCGACGGCGAGAGCCTCGCCGGGCTGACCACGAACGGCGTCCTCAGCCTCGTCTCCGTCGTCGTCGGCCTCGCCCTCGTCGCGGGCGGCGTCATCGGCGGCAACTTCGCCTCCACGCTCAACATGACCGTGGGCGCTCTCTTCCTGCTCAGCGGCTTCGCCCACATCTTCATCCTGGACAAGCCCGCCAACGTCCTCGACTTCGGCATGACCAACGTGATGTTCAGCTTCGTCATGGGTCTGGTCATCCTGACCTTCGGCATGTACGGCCGCGTCTCCAGCAAGCTGTCCCACGACAACCCCTACTGGCGCCGCCGCCACCCGCGCGAGGCGGCCAGGGAGTCCCTCGCACGCCGACGCGCCGTCACCGCCACCGCCAGCCTTCCCGGGAGCCATGCCCACACCGCGGCGGGCCCTGCCCTGACCGGCCGTGTCGGCCGTGCCGAGTGACACCCCACCCCGGGCCGCCCGGCTGCACCTGCCGCCGGGCGGCCATAAAACGGTGGAGCACCGGTGCGCACCCGTCCGTCACGACGACCGGGCGCGCACCGCCCTGCCGCCGGGGTCCCACCTCGACGGCGAACGGTTACCGCGACGCGCGGGCGAGCACCGCCGCCCACGGGCGGCGGGCACCCGCCCAGGAAGCCGAATCCTCCCCCAGGGCCGCCGACGGCACGGGGACAGTGACTGTCCGCCGATGCCGCGGCGCCGCGACACCGGCAGATCGCCGGAACCGAGCACGCACCGGCCGAGCCCTCCGAGGGAAGCGGTCATGACCACCACCCCACAGACGGCGACCCCCATGCGACGCCTCACCGTCTTCCTCCCCTACGATCCGCACGCCCCACGTACCGCGCGCCGCTACACCACCAGGTGGCTCGCCGCCGAAGCCGGGGGGACGCGCCGCGCCCCCGACGTGGTGCTCATCGTCTCCGAACTGGTCACCAACGCCGTCCACCACACGCGCGGCCCGTGCGTGCTGACCCTCACCATGCGGGGAACGCTGCTGGACATCGGCGTCGCCGACGAGAGCGAGGACCTCCCCGAGCGGCAGAGCGTGCCCGGGGAGCGGGGCGGCTTCGGGCTGGCTCTCGTCGCCCTCCTCGGCGACACCGTCACGGTCGTCCCCGCCCTGGGCGGCAAGACCGTGCACGTCACGCTCGACACGGATGCCGCTACTCCTTGACGAAGGCCAGCAGGTCGGGGTTGAGGACGTCGGGGTGCGTGGTCAGCATGCCGTGCGGCAGCCCTTCGTAGCTCTTGAGCCGGCCGTTCCGCAGGAGCTCGGCCGACAGGGGTGCCGAGTCGTCGTAGGGCACGATCTGGTCGTCGGTGCCGTGTGCGACGAGGACCGGGACCTCGATCCGCCCGAGGTCTTCGGTGAAGTCCGTCTCCGAGAAGGCCTTGATGCACTCGTAGTGGGCGTTGGCCGCGCCCTGCATGCCCTGTCGCCACCAGTTGTCGATGACGCCCTGCGACACCTGCGCGCCGGGCCGGTTGAAGCCGTAGAACGGACCGGCCGGTACGTCGCGGTAGAACTGCGCGCGGTCGGCGAGGAGGGCGGCGCGGAAACCGTCGAAGACCTCCATCGGCAGACCCCCGGGATTGTCCGGCGTCCTCAGCATGATCGGGGGCACGGCGCCGACGAGGACGGCCTTGGCCACCCTGCCGGGCTTCGCGCGCGCGACGTAGCGGGCGACCTCGCCGCCACCGGTGGAGTGGCCGATGTGGACGGCTTCCCGGAGGTCGAGGGCATCGGTCAGGGCCGCGACGTCGGCGGCGTAGGTGTCCATCTCGTGGCCGGTCGGGCTCTGGGAGGAACGGCCGTGGCCCCGCCGGTCGTGGGCGATCACGCGATGTCCCTCGTTGAGGAAGAACATCATCTGAGCGTCCCAGTCGTCGGCGCTGAGCGGCCAGCCGTGGTGGAAGACGATCGGCCGGGCATCGCGCGGACCCCAGTCCTTGTAGAAGATACTGGTGCCGTCGTTCGTGGTGACCGTGCCCATGGCAGATCCTTCCCACTTGTCTTTCCCGGTCGGGGGGTTCACGAGAAGCGGCAGTCGCGCAGGGCGGTCGGGGCATGTCGACCTGCCGACCGGGACCGTCACGATTGCGGGCAGATTCGGACATTACCCCCTCGCGAGAGGGTGCGCTTCCGGGAGCACGGCGCGGGACGGTGCGCGGTGCTCCCGGATGCCCGCCCTGCGGCGTCACCCGCGTCGTCGGCGCGACGCGGGCGGATGTCAGCCGGCGGGCGGTGGGACGAGGACGTTGTCACTGGTGCGGCCGGACAGGTGGTCGGCGACGTTGGCGACCGTGGTCCGGGCGATCTGGCCGACGGCGTCCTCGGTGAAGTACGCCTGGTGCGAGGTGATCAGGACGTTGCTGAACGTCATCAGCCTGGCGAGGCGTTCGTCCGTCATCACCTCCAACGACTTGTCCAGGAAGAACACCCCGGCCTCCTCCTCGTACACGTCCAGCCCGACCCCGCTCAGCCGTCCGGCGCGCAGCGTCTCCAGCAGGGCGTCCGTGTCGACGAGACCGCCGCGGCTGGAGTTGACCAGGATGGCGTCGCTCTTCATCAGGCCCAGGGCCTTCGCGTCGAGGAGATGGTGCGTCTCGGGCAGCAGCGGCACGTGCAGGCTCACCAGGTCCGCCTCGGCGAACAGTTGCTCCCGTTCCACGTACTCCATGCCGAGGGCCAGGCAGTCGGGGTTCTCGGCGATGTCCCAGCCCAGCAGGCGCATGCCGAATCCGTGGGCGATGCTCGCGAACGCGGCACCGATCTTGCCGGTGCCCACCACCCCGGCCGTCCGGCCGCGCAGATCGCGGCCCATCAGACCGTCGAGCCGGAAGTCGAACTCACGGGTGCGGTGCGCGGCGCGCACGATCCGGCGGTTGACCGCCAGGGCCAGCGTCCAGGCGAACTCGGCGACGGAGTACGGCGAGTAGTACGACACCCGCGCCACGGCGATCCCCAGCTCACGCGCCACGGTCAGGTCGATGTTGTTGTAGCCGGTGGCCCGTTGGGCGATCATCCGCGTGCCGCCGGCAGCCAGTGCGCGCAGCACCTCGGCGTCCAGCGTGTCGTTGACACTGCTGAGGACGATCTCGTGCCCGACCGCGGTCGGGACGGTGTCCCGGTTCAGGAAGAGCCCCAGGCAGCGCAGGTCGTGACGGTCGGCGAGCACCCGCTCGAACTCCGCCTGCAGCAGCGGCTGCTCGTCCGCCAGGACTCCGTACGCAACGATCTCCACGTGCACTCCTCGGTAGCGGCTGTCGGCCTCCCACCTTAGGCAAGGTGACCGGCGGCCGGGGACCGGCGCACGTTTCGCCGGGGTGGGTCACCTGTGAGCCGCTCACGTGGTCACCGTCCGTCCGTGGCGCTGACGCCCCGTCGTGCCGCTAGTGTGGTCGAACCGGTGACGGAGGCGGTGGTGACGGTGGAATGGCGTGAGTACGCCGAACAGATGGCCGTGCTCGCGCGGGATCTGCTGGCCCAGGACTCCGTCCGGGCGACACTGGACGAGATCGCCGCGGCGGCCGTGAAACTGGTGGACGGCTGCGACGCGGCGGGGATCCTCGCGGTCCGCAAGGGACGGGCCGTGACCCTGGCGGCCTGCGGTGACATGGTCGAGGAGTGCGACCGCCTGCAGGGCCGGCTGGGCGAGGGTCCCTGTTTCGATCTCGCCCGCCGCACGGACGGCGAGCGCGTGTACCGGATCACCGACCTCAGCCGGCCCCAGCCGGCCTGGCGGCGGTTCGCCGCGGAGGCCCAGGGGCTGGGTGTGGGCAGCATGACCGGTGTCCTCCTCTACACCGACAACGAGGACTTCGGCGCGCTGAACCTGTACGCCCGCCGCCCCGGAGCCTTCCGCGAGGAGGTGGAGACCGCCGGCTGGCTGCTCGCCTCGCACGCCGCCGTCGCCCTGGCCGGCGCCCGCACCGTCGACCAGCTGGAGCACGCCATGGAAGCCCGGCACGCCATCGGTGAGGCCATGGGCATGCTCAGGGAACGCCACAAGCTGAGCGAGGCCGACGCCTTCAGCGTGCTGCGCCGGTTCTCCCAGCACCACAACGTCAAGCTGCGTGACGTCGCCCAGCAGATCCGGGACGAGGGCCCCGAGGACTCCTGATCGCCGGTACCGGCCGGCCGCGGCCCGTCACAGCGGGCTTCGTCCGGCGTGACCCCGACACGGAGCCGGTCGGCGAGCCGGTCGGGCGCGGCACGGCCGGGCGGTTCCCGGAGGCAGTCGCTGTCCTGGAACTCCCGTGCCGCGAGGTAGTCCTGGAAGGTGCGGTGGATGAACTGGATGCTGTCCCGGTCGCGGCCAGGAGGAGCTGGTCGCGGACGGCTTGGACCGCGTCCGCCGGCTCGATGCCGTTCCGACCGTCGGTGTCGCTCATCGCGCTCCCCCGTGACTTTCTGCCAGGTGGCGGACGTACCGGGGGTGGTGCCTCGAAGTGAGCGGAACGAGAAGGGAGTTCGGTGCCGGCTCGCCCGCCGGAGCGGGCCGGCACGTCCGCGAGCGGGTGCCGCCCGGCCTCGGGGACCCGGACCGGACGGCGGTACCGCTCTTCGCTCCCGCTCCTCAGCCGGTCGCGAGTTCCGGGCGGACGAGGGTGCCCGAGCGGCCGTGCACGATCTCGTACGCCGCGTCCAGGGCCCCGATGGCGGCCAGTCCCCCGGTGCGTTCGACGAACCGGGCGGCGGCCTCGGCCTTCGGCCCCATGGAGCCGCCCGGCAGCCCCTTGCGGCGCAGCTCCGCGGGGGTGGCGTCGAGGACGGGCTGCTGTGCGGGGGTGCCGTAGTCGTCGTAGACGCAGGGGACGTCGGTGAGGACGAGCAGGAAGTCGGCCTTCAGGCCCTCGGCGAGCGAGGCGGCCGCGAGGTCCTTGTCGACGACCGCCTCCACGCCGGTCAGCGCGCCGGTGTCCCGGTCCTCGACGACCGGAACGCCTCCGCCGCCGGCGCAGATCACCAGGGTGCCGCCGTTGAGCAGCTCGTGGACGGTGTCGGTCTCCAGGATCCGTTCCGGTGCCGGCGAGGGCACGACACGGCGCCAGCCGGCGGTGTCCTGGGCGATGTGCCAGCCGCGCGTGCGGGCCAGGGCGCGGGCCACGTCGCGGGAGTAGACCCGGCCCACGAACTCGGTGGGCCGGCGGAAGGCCGGATCGTCGGCCCTGACGAGGGTGTGGGTGACCAGGGCGGCGACGCGGCGGCCCGGCAGGGCGTCGTGCAGGCCGGTGGCCAGCAGGGAGCCGATCATGCCCTGGGTCCGGGCCCCGAGCAGCTGCAGGGGGCAGGGGGTGCCGAGGGCGGGATCGGCGTCGCTCTCCACGGCGGGCAGGCCGATACGGGAGCCGTTGCCGTGGGTGAGGACGAGTTCGTGTTCGCGGGCGAGCGCGGCCAGGGCGATGGCGACCCGGTCGGCGTTCGACTGCCGGACGGCGGCGTCGGGGCGTTCGCCGCGGCGCAGCAGGGCGTTGCCGCCGAGGGCGACGACTATGCGCATGGCTTCGGTCCTCCAAAGTGGCGACGAGTACGGCCTTGATGGTGTGCGGTCGGTCCGGGGCCCGCTCCTCGCGCGGGGCGGCAGCGGCGGGGTCCGGCCGTGCCGCGTCGCCGTACCTCCCCCGCCCCCGTTTCGGCGACGGTGGCGTCACGGGCGGGGCGCCGCGGACCCGGGCCGGGCGCCGGCAGCCCGGGTTCTCCCCTCGCTGTGGTGCCGGGCGTCCCTGTGGTCCTGGGCATCCCTGTGCTCCTCGGGAACTCGCCGCAGATGATGCGTTCCGTGATCGATACTCGTCCGCCGTGGCCCGTCAGGGCAGTGGCCGTACGGGCCCGCGGCGGTGCCGATGGTCCCCGCCGCCCGGCCCGTGCAGCCCGACCTGGGCCGCGATCGGGGCACACGGCGTCCTCATGGCACCGCCGCGGGCCCGGAGGGCAGCGACCGTGCGCCGCGCAGGGTCAGTTCCACGAGGAGCACGGTGGACGCCACGCCCAGGCATGTGCCGTCCGGCGGTCGCGGGCATGGGCCGGACGGCCCGGTTCACGGGGCCGCCCGCCCCTGCCCGCCCGCGGGCCGCGCCGCCGCGACGACCGCGGGCCCCGACGGTTCGCCGCCCGCCCGGCCCAGCCGGGATTCGGGATGTGCGCGCCGTGCTCTGGCCTGACGTATCCCGGCGCCGGTGGGCGCCGCACGCCCGTCCGCCGGCCGGCCCGTCCACGCCGGCGGACCGCCGAACGGCTCCCCGGCTGGCGCGCTGGCGCGCGGCCCGGCAGCGTGGATACGCGGATACGCGTATCCACGGATACGCATGGACAACGACGGCTGAGCGAGGTGACCATGCAATCCGAGCCGGTACCACGGGTGGTCGTGGGTGTGGACGGATCTCCGACGTCGTACGCGGCGCTGCGGTGGGCGGACCGGTACGCACGGACCGTCGGCGGTGTCGTGGAGGCGGTCCACGTCTGGGA
Organism: Streptomyces sp. NPDC048734; assembly: GCF_043198675.1. NCBI lineage: Bacteria > Bacillati > Actinomycetota > Actinomycetes > Kitasatosporales > Streptomycetaceae > Streptomyces > Streptomyces sp. NPDC048734. The sequence continues at coordinate 273,944 of NZ_JBICUZ010000006.1, forward strand.
CACGCCGTCCTCCGCGGGCTGGAGCGGGCCGGCGATCGATCCCGACTTCGACCTGCAGCAGGCACGGGAGCGCTTCGCGGCGGAGTTGCGCTCCGTCTTCCCCGGGGAGCGTCCGGCGCGGCTGAGGGAGCACCTCGTCGAGGGCGACCCGTCCGAGGCCCTGATCCAGGCCTCGGAGGGAGCCGAACTGCTCGTCGTCGGCCGCCGGGGCCGGGGCGGCTTCGCCCGGGCGATGCTGGGATCGGTGGGCCAGCGCTGCGCCCAGCACGCGGCCTGCCCGGTCGTCGTCGTCCCCAGGGCGGAGGACACGGCTCACTGAACGCCCGGCGGGAGGCCGTCGTGCCCCCGGTCCCCGTGCTCCCACCCCGCGCGGAACGGCCAGAGGGTACCCCCGGCGCGAGCCGGCACCGCCCGCCGGGAATCTCGGCGCGTCTTCCCGGCGGGACGCGGCCGGTTCACGTCCGGGTACTCGCACGGGGGCCCGCCTCGGCATCGCCGTCGGCCTCGTCGCCGGTGGCGCAACGGACCTCGAGCTGCACCTCGGGGGCCTGGGCCAGCGTGTTCGTCACCGTGCAGTGCGAGACCACCGCGCGCAGCGCGGCCAGCCGGTGCGGCGGCAGGCCCGGGGCCAGGACGGTGAGGGAGATCGCGGCCACCCGGGGCGGCCGGTCGTCGGCCATGCGGAACTCCGCGCGGACGGACAGGCCGTCCCGGTCGGCGCCGTGGCGGTCGAGGAAGCGGCCCGCGTAGTGCGCCGCGCAGGAGGCGGCGGCGGCCACGAGGAGTTCCACCGGGGTGGGGGCGGTGTCCTTGCCCCCGTCGGACAGCGGTTGGTCGACCGTCAGGACGTGTCCGCGCACCCGGACCTCGTACGCGTCGCCGGCGATGGGCACCACCTCGGCCGCTCCGGGGCGGCCGCCGGGTCCGGGGTCCACCGCGGCGGCCTGGAACAGCAGCAGTCCGGCGAGCCGCCGGGCCTCCTCGGCCGTGAGCGACGCCCACAGTTCACCGCCTTCGTCGTGGGCCTCGAAGGAGGTGTCCAGGACGACGCGGCCCATCGGGGCCGGCAGTCCCTGTGGCGCGAAGCGGGTGACGTTGAGGGTACGGCCACAGCGTGTGTGCATCTTCATCTCGGCTCCCTGTCGGCCGGTGCCGCCGCGGCGGCCGGGCGCTGCGCTTTCCCCTGCACCGCCCGGGCGTGGAACGCGGTCCGGAGCGGAGCGCGGTCCGGGGGCGAACGGGCCCCGCGGGGTCCCGGACGTCACCGGGGCGGCTGCGGTCTGCCTGCCCCCTGCCGCCGCGGGCGTTCAGGCGTCGTCGGCGGGGGTGATGCGGCGGCCGGTCAGCCGTTCGACGGTGATGACCACCCACAGCGTGCGCCGTCCCCCGGCCCAGGGGGCGCTGTGTGCCCGCTCGTCGAGCCGGCGTACCGCGGCGGGATCGGTGACGGCCCGCGCGGGTCCCACCACCAGGACGCTCCAGCCCTGGCTCATGGCCTCGTCGATGTGGTCGGCCTCGAAGGCCACCTCGTGGCCGACGGCGGTGGCGAGGGCGGTGTCGGGTGCCGTGCGGAAGGCGATCGTCCCGTCGACCACCTCGTAGTTGACGGGGAACACGGCGGGGCCGTGCTGCGTGGTGAGCGAGACGCGCCCCACGCCGTGCGTCGACAGCAGGGCCCTGCACTCCTCCTCGCCGAGGTCCCGCAGGCGGGGGTGGTAGAGCGCCTGCCCCTGTCCGGGAGGCCTCTCCTGGCTGCCGCCCTGGAGTTCGAGGAGCGTGGTTCCCAGCGCGTCGGCCAGACGCATGAGGGTCCCGGAGCTCGGATCGGCCGAGTGCGTCTCCAGGTAGTCCAGGTAGGCCGGTGAGATACGGGCGCGGTCGGCGGTCTCCGTCAGGCCGAGGCCACGCCGCCGGCGCGCCTCCGCCACCCGGCGGCCCACGTCGCCGGGACCGGCGACGGCTGTCTCCCTGCCCGCGGTCTCCGCACTCCCGCTCTGCGCGTCCGTGTTTTCGGACGGCGGTGCGCCCGGCGCCGTCTCGTCGTGGCCGGGGTGATGGACGTGGGCGTCCGGCCCGGGAAAGACGAGCGTGATGTCGCCCGTGTCCGACCACCGCACGTCGTACGGCGGGGTCCCGTCCTGGTGGTGGAGGCCGACGATCTCCCCGTCGCGCCGGACGACGCCCGTGGCCGGGCTCTCGACGATCAGCCGGTCCCCAACATGTGCGTGCATGACCGTGCCCTCTCACTGCGGATCCCCTTCCAGCATCGCTCCGCGACGCCGACCGCACCACAGGGCCGACGGTCCCGTCGAAGCGGGACCGTCGGTCCGCTGCGCCGGGACCCCCGGGCCGGTCCGAGGAGGCCGGGGCATGGCGGCCGCCGCCGGGTTCTGCTGGGCTCCGCCGGCCAGGCCGTGCTTCGTCACGCGCACAGTGCCGTGGCTGTCGTGCGGGGTGAGCCGCTGCCGAACGGGCCCCGCGGAGAGCTCGTGCGCCCCTTTCGGACCGTCGGCGGGCGGCGTGCGGCTCAGCGGCTGCGCAGAGCGGCGAGCGCCGCGTCCAGGTCGGCCGCGCGCGGCCGGTTGTGGGGCAGCTTTCCGAGCACGGCCGCCATGCCGCAGGTGTTCGTCAGGGCGGAGAAGACCAGGCCACCCGCGATGCCGGCGGAGATGAGCAGGAGGGCCGGGTGCACGAGCAGGCCGAGCAGGAGACCGAGCAGGACCAGGCTGCCGGCGGTGAGACGGACCTGGCGTTCCATGCTCCAGCCCGCCCGCGTGTCGCATGCGGCCGGTGTCTGCAGGTCGTGTCCCTCGGCGGCCCAGGCGCCGGTGCCGCCGACCAGGGTGGCGGTGCCGATGCCCTGCTCGGCCAGGAGCTTGCAGGCGTTCTCGGAGCGGGCGCCGGAGGCGCACACCACGAGGACGTCGCCGCGCTCGGCGGCGTGCCGGATCTCCGGCAGCGCGCGCCGGATGTGGTCGAGGGGGATGTTCACCGCGCCGGGCAGGTGGCCGGAGCCGTACTCGGCGGGCGTGCGCACGTCGATGACGGTGAACTCGTGCAGCCGGGTGCGGGCCTCGTCGGCGCGGAGGGCGGAGGGGGCGGAGGGGATGGTCATGGCAGAGGTGATCCTTGCGGGTCGGTACCGGGCGGTAGTGGTTCGAACTGCGACGTACGATACCCCTAGGGGTATCGACTGAAGGGGCGTGGAACGAGGAGTGGTCGTGGAACTGGAACTTGCGGGCGCGGACCTGGCTGCCGTGCTGAACCGGCTGCGCCGTGCGCAGGGTCAGATATCCGGCGTGATCCGGATGATCGAGGAGGGACGCGACTGCGAGGACGTCGTCACGCAGCTCTCCGCGGCCTCCCGCGCCCTCGACCGGGCCGGGTTCGCGATCATCGCGACCGGCCTGCGGCAGTGCGTGGCGGACATCGACTCGGGGCGCGGGGACGGAGAGGATCCGCACGCGATGCGCGCCAGGCTGGAGAAACTGTTCCTGTCGCTGGCGTGAGCCGGCGTGCCGCGGTGGCCGTCACAGCAGCGCGTCGATCAGCATGAAGGCCGCCACGGCCAGCAGCACCCCGGCGAAGATCCGCTGAAGCGTGTCGCCGGTGACCTTCGCGGCCAGCCGTTTCGCGTCCCACGCGCCGAGAATCGCGGCCCCGACGAACGGACCGACGACCGCCCAGTCCAGCTGCTGGACGGTACCCGCACGCGTCACCAGCGCCGCCACGGAGTTGGCGGTGATGACCAGCAGACTGGTGCCCACCGCGTTGCGCATCCGCATCCCGACCACGCCCACCAGTGCCGGTACGGCGAGGAAGCCGCCGCCGACGCCGAGGACGCCGGTGACCGCGCCGAGCCCGGCACCGGCCCCCGCGGCGCGCGTCTGCCGGACCGGCACAGCGCCCGCCGCGGCCGGCGCGGACCGCATCATGCGCAGGGCGGCCACCGCCGCGACGAGGGCGAAGGCCCCCGTCAGCACGGCGGCCGGCACCTGGGCGGCGAGCGCGCCGCCCAGCATGGCCGGGCCGATCCCGGCGGCCGCGAACAGCAGTCCCGTACGCCAGCGCACATGCCCGTCGCGGGCGTGCGCGAGCAGCGCGGTGGCCGAGGTCAGGGTGACGATGACCAGGCTGGCGGTGGTGGCCCCGACCGGGCTGAAGCCGAGCAGGTAGATCAGGGCGGGGACGGCGAGCACGCTGCCGCCGCCCCCGAGCGCGCCCAGCGCCACACCGATCACGGCGCCGGCGGTGAGGGCGAGGACGACCGCGCTCACGCGACGGTGCCGTTTTTGCCGCTCGCGTCCACCACCGGCAGTCCCTCCTTCGCCCAGGAACGCATCCCGCCGATCACGTCCACGGCCACCGCGCCGCGGGCCGCCAGCAGGCCGGCGGCCCGCCGGGAGCGGTTGCCGGAGCGACAGATCACGATCAGGGGCCGCGCCTGCGCGTGGGCGGGCAGCGCCGCCCCGACGGCCAGCGCGGACAACGGCAGGTGCAGGGCACGGGGGGCATGCCCCGACTGCCACTCGTACGGCTCGCGCACGTCCAGCAGCACGGCGTCGCCCGCGCCGTCGGCGGCACCGTGGCCGGTGCGCGCGGCCGCTTCCCGCGCGGTCACCCGGCCCGGACCCCCCTGGTCCCGTCGGAAGATGCTCATGTGGTTTCTCGCTCCTGTTTCCCGTGTCGGTACGGACGGTCGGCGGGGGCCGGTGCGGCGCCCGGAGCCGTCAGGGGTTGCGGATGGTGAGTCCTGCCGCCGCGGCGGCGTCGAAGGAGTCGTCCACGGCGACGACGTCCCGGCCGGCGGCGTCCAGCAGGGAGGCGGCGACGGCGGCCCGCGCGCCGCCCGCGCAGTGCACCCACACCTCACCGTCGGGGACCTCCGCCAGGCGGCGGTGCAGGGTGTGGACCGGAATGTGGACCGAGCCCTCGATGTACCCGCCCGCCCGCTCCGAGTCGCGCCGGACGTCGAGGACGACGACTCCCTCCGCCGGGTGCCGGCCCGCGAGGCCGGCGAAGTCGGACCGCGGGAAGGAGACCGGCGCCTCGCCCTCGCGCACCCATCGGGCGGGCTCGCCGGTGGCGGCGGCTGCCGGCCTGTCGATGCCCACCCGGACCAGCTCGCGCTGCGCTGCGGCGAGCTGGGCGGCCGATTCGGCGAGCAGGGTGACCGGCTTGCCCCACGGAATCAGCCAGGCCAGGTAGGTGGCGAGCTGGCCGTCGGCCTCGAAGTTGAACGAGCCGGACACGTGCCCGGCGGCGAAGGCGACACGGTTGCGCAGGTCGACCACCCACTCCCCGGCGGCCAGCCGGGCGGCGATCTCCTCGGCGTCGGCCACCGCGGGCGGGGTGAGGTCGACGGGAGCCGGTCCGGCGGCGTTGGCCGGACCCATGTGCGCGTAGTAGGCGGGGATGTCGTCCAGGCCGGCCAGCAGATCGGTGACGAAGGTGTCCACGTCCCGGACGAGGGCCTCGTTGGACGCCTTCTCCTTGCCGATGGTGGTGGCACCGCCCTCCGCCTGGGAGGAGGAGCAGAAGCTGCCGAACCCGTGGGTGGGGAGCACCGCCGCCGCCTCCGGCAGTTCGGCGGCCAGCCTGTGCACGGAGGCGTGCTGCGCACGCGCGAGGTGCTCGGTCAGTCGCGGTTCGACGAGGTCGGGGCGGCCGACGGTGCCGATCAGCAGCGAGCCGCCGGTGAACACCGCGACCGCCGTCCCGCCTTCCTCCAGCGCGTAGGAGGTGTGGTGCGGCGTGTGGCCGGGGGTGGCGAGCGCGCGCAGGGTCAGGCCGGCGTCGACCTCGGTCCGGTCGCCGTCGTGCACCGGCACCCGCGCGAAGGAGACCCGGGCCCCGGCGGGGACGTGGTACGCCGCCCCGGTGATCCGGGCCAGCTCCAGGCCGCCGGTCACGTAGTCGTTGTGCACGTGCGTCTCCACGACGTGGGAGATCCGCACCCCACGCCGTACGGCCGCCGCGATCACCTGGTCGACGTCGCGCGGCGGGTCGACGGCCACCGCCGTCCGCTCACCGCCGGCGAGATAGCTCCGGTTGCCGAGCCCCTGCACCTCGATCGTGTCGACGAAGAACACGCGTTACTCCCTTCCAGTGGAAAATTACCCCGGGGGGTATACATACGAAGGTAACACGAGTACCCCGGGGGGTATTTTGGAGGGCAGGGAGAACCCCGGAAAGCACCCCACGGACCGCTCGCCCCACCGGACGCCCGTCCACTGCCGTGCGAGCCACGAGAAGGGCCACCGCCATGCGCTACGACCGCACCGTCCACCTCGACACCGACTTCGCCACCGCCGTCGACCGCACCCGCGACGCCCTCGCCGCCCAGGGCTTCGGCATCCTCACCGAGATCGACGTCACCACCACCCTCAAGACCAAGCTCGGCCGCGCCGCGGAGGACATGGAGGACTACGTCATCCTCGGCGCCTGCAACCCGCCCCTCGCCCACCGGGCCCTGGACGTCGACCGCACCATCGGCCTGCTCCTGCCCTGCAACGTCGTCGTCCGCCGCGACGGCGACCGCACCGCCGTACAGGCACTCGACCCGGACACCATGGTGACCCTGACCGGCAGCGACGCCCTCCGCCCGGTCGCCGAGGAGGCCGGGCGGCGCCTCGACGCCGCCCTCGCCGACCTCACCGCGACGGACCTGAAAAGCTGACGGCGGACACCGGCCCGTCACCGGGCGGACGGTCGGCCCGGGGTTCCCGCTCCCGGCGCGCGGAGGGCGACGCCGTACCCGAGCCGGTGACGCGCCGCGCGGAGGGGATCAGTCCTGTGCCGCGGGCCGCACGATCAGCTCGTCGACGTCCCCGTTCGCCGGCTGGTCCAGGGCGAGGGCGCTGGCGTCGGCGATGGCCCGGGCGGGAACCGCCGACGGCGCGGCCGGTGTGCCCCTCGGGTCGTCACACGCGTTTGCCCACCGTCGGCAGCGGCAACCCGTACCCCCACGATCCGCCCCGCCGTTGTCGTCCGCGCCCGTGTCACTTCCGACGGTCGGCGCACGAGCCGGGGCGGTACACACGGGTCCGACAGGGGGTTGGGTGATGACGGTAGCGGCGCGGCAGGGTGGCGGCGGCGGAGGTTCCAGCGGGCTCTACGACGTACTGGAACTCATCCTCGACCGCGGACTGGTGATCGACGCCTTCGTGCGGGTCTCCCTCGTGGGCATCGAGATACTCAAGATCGACATTCGGATCGTGGTCGCCAGCGTCGACACGTATCTGCGGTTCGCCGAGGCGTGCAACCGGCTCGATCTCGAGGCCGGGCCGCGCAAGCCGGCGGGTCTCACGGAGTTGCCCGGAAAGATGATGGAGTCCGGCGCCAGGGGCAAGACGAAGGGCGTGCTGTCCGGTGCCGCGGAGACGGTCGCCGAGGCCTTCCAGCAGGCCCGCGGCCAGGACCGGAGCCAGGAGGGACGGTCCGGCACGCGCAGGAGGGCGGACTGAGCGACGACCGTGTGACCGGCCCCCCGCTGCCGTGGCGTGCCGTCCCGGTGCGGCGACCGGATCACCTCGCACCACCCCCGTGTCCGAGCCCTCGGCCGTGCCCCCCGCTCGGGGGCACGGCCGTGTCCGCACGCCGGGACCGGGAGGCCGCGCCCACCGTCGGTGGCTCACTCGTGCAGGCGACACCCCGGATCGGCCAGGGATGTCTCGACCGGTTGCGGAAAGACGTAGGGGCGACCAGTCAGGAGGTTGTCGTGGCCGATGAGTTCGCGTTGGGAGAAGTCCTGGCGGCTGCCGAGGACGCCGCGCCGATGGATTCCGTCGACGTCGTCGCACGCAACGTGCAGAAGCGCCTCGGGGCCGTCTCCGTCTCCTTCCTGTTCCTGGACTTCGTCGGCCAGGAACTGGTGCGGCTCACCGCTGCCGACGACGCCGAAGCCGGTGGCACCAGCCCCGTGCGCATCCCCGTGCAGGGCAGCGTCTACCAACTGGTCCTCCACGAGCAGCGGTTGCACCGGCAGCGGGACGCCGAGGGCCGGCAGCGGGTCATCGCGCCGGTCACCAACCGTGGCGACTGCATCGGTGTCCTCGAGATGACACTCCCCCACACCGACGGGGACGTGCTGCGGCACGTGGCGGAGGCGGCCCACGCCCTGGCGTACATCATCGTCACCGACCGCCGCTTCACGGACGCCTACCAGTGGGGACAGCGCACCAAGCCCCTGACGCTCGCCGCGGAGATCCAGCACCAGCTGCTTCCCTCCGCCTCCTGCTGCGAGGCACCCCAGTTCACCGTGGCCTGCGCGCTCGTCCCCGCGGACGACATCGGTGGGGACACCTACGACTACAGCCTGGACCGCGACACCCTGCACCTGTCGCTGACCGACGCCATGGGCCACGACGTGAACTCCGCCCTGCTGGCCACCCTTCTGCTCGGCGCCCTGCGCGGCGCCCGGCGCGCGGGGTGCAACGTCGGCGACCAGGCACACCAGGCCCACCAGGCGCTGCTGTCCCACGGACGCGGCGCCATGGCGACCGGGCAACTGCTCTGCGTCGACCTCGTGCAGGAGCGCGTGGAGCTGATCAACGCCGGTCATCCCTGGCCCCTGCGCCTGCGTGACGGAGTCGTGGAGGAGATCCCCCTCGGCATCAACCTGCCCTTCGGAGTCCCCTCGCCCGTCCCCTACCGCGTGCAGAAGCTCGACCTGCGCCCCGGTGACCGGATCGTCCTGCTCACCGACGGCATGCAGGACCGGGAAGCGGCGGCGGTCGACCTGCCCGCGCTGCTCCGCCGGACCCGCCGTCTGCATCCCAGACAGACGGTGCAGGCGCTGACGGATGCGGTGAAGGACGCCTGCCACGGCCGTCCCCAGGACGACGCCAGCGTCATGTGCCTGGACTGGTACGGCCGGACGGGCACCGCCTGAGGCCGCGCGGCCGGCGCATCCCACCGCGCGTCCCGCTCGTTTCGACGGCAGGCTGGCCGTATGGACGGCACACGGCCCATCGTGATCTACCCGCCCGCCGAGGACGGCGGCCGACGCGTCCGCGTCAATGAGCGTTTCGTCGGACTGGCGTACGGGCTGCTGGACGTCGTCGATTTCCTGCGCCTCGTCGGCCTGGACGACGTCGACGACGCGTGGGTGCGGCGGTCGGAGACGGTCGAGTGGCGCGGCGGCGGCCCGGAGGCCTGGACGCGCTGACGCGCCGGCCGGCCGGGAGGCGACGGGCGTCAAGGTGTCGTCGTCCCCGCCGAGGCCGTCCGACGGCGAGGGCTCCGATCGCCGGGCAGGAGGCCATCGCGCCGGTCCGCGCCTTCGGCGGTCGGGCTGCCGGGGGGAGCGCTTCGGTGCCCGGGGGGCACCGGGTCGTAGGATCCTGAGTGCCGGGACGACCGTGCGCGGCACGTGCGTTCGCGTGCGGAGAGGACCGTTCCGGCATCATGCGGAAGGTGCCGCCGGCGCCCTCCGGGAGGGAGCGGGAATGGCAAAGCCTCCGGCGCGGGAGCGCAGGCCGACGGCGCCTCACCTGAGGCTGGACGAGCTGCTGGAAGGGCTCCAGGCGCAGGTCGCGCAGGTGCGCGCAGCCCGGGACCGGGTGTCCACGCTGTTGGACGCGGTCCTCGCCATCGGCTCCGACCTGGATCTCGACGTGGTGCTGCGGCGGATCGCCGAGTCGGCCGTGGCCCTGGTGGACGCCCGGTACGGAGCGCTGGGGGTGCTGGGTGACGAGGGCCGGATCAGGCAGTTCATCACGGTCGGCATGGACGAGGAGACCGTCGGCGCGATCGGCCACTACCCCGAGGGCCGGGGCATCCTGGGACTGCTGGTCAGGAACCCGGAGTCGCTGCGCCTGGCCGATCTGGGCAGCCATCCCGAGGCGGTGGGCTTCCCGGAGGGGCATCCGGTGATGACCACGTTCCTGGGGGCGCCGGTCCGGGTGCGCGACGAGGTCTTCGGGAACCTGTACCTCACCGACAAGCGGGGTGGCGCGGAGTTCGACGAGGAGGACGAGGCGGTGCTGCGCACGCTCGCGGCCGCGGCCGGTGTGGCGATCGACAACGCCCGCCTGTACGAGGACACGCGTCGCAGGGAGCAGTGGCTGGAGGCGAGCAGCGAACTGACCCGCAGCCTGCTGTCGGGCACCGACCCCGACCTCGTCCTGCACCAGGTCGCCGCCACCGTCAGGACGCTGTCCGGCGCGGATCTGGTGACGGTGGCGGTGCCGTTCGACGGCGGCGAGGGGCTGGTGGTCGAGGCCGCCGAGGGAGAGGGCGCCGAGCGGGTGCGCGGGCTGGTGCTGCCCCCGGCCACGCAGGCCGCCGGGGTGTACCGCACCAATGAGCGCGTCACCAGCGGCTCGCTGTCCGACGAGCAGCGGGCGGACGGCGGCTGCGCGGCGGAGGTCGGGCTGGGGCCCGGCTTCCTGCTCCCGCTGGGAGGCGGCGAGCACGTGCGCGGCGTGCTGGAGGTCGCCAACCGTCCCGGCGGCCCGGAGTTCTCCGAGGCCGCCATGACCATGATCAGCGGTTTCGCCGACCAGGCCGCGCTGGCCCTGGAGATCGCCGAGCACCGGCGCGAGGCCGAGCACCTCCTGGTCCTGAGCGACCGCGACCGCATCGCCCGCGACCTGCACGACCTGGCCATCCAGCGGCTGTTCGCCTCCGGACTGACCCTGAACTCGGTGCTCGGCCGCGTCGGTGACCGGCCCCAGGTCGCCGAGCGGATCCAACGGGTCGTCGAGGACCTCGACGACACCATCAAGACCGTGCGGGGCACCATCTACGCCCTGGGCGAGCAGGACCGCCCCGGATCCCGCGGCGGGCTGCGCGCCAAGCTGCTCACCGAGACCGACCGGGCCGCCGGCGTCCTCGGCTTCAGCCCCGCGCTGCGCATGACCGGCCTGTTGGACACCGACGTGCCCGCCGGTCATGCCGAGCACCTGCTCGCGGTCCTGCGCGAGACGCTGTCGAACGCCGCCCGCCACGCGCGGGCCACCGCGGTCGAGGTCACCGCCGAGACCGACGGCACGTGGCTGCGGCTGCGCGTCGCCGACAACGGGCGCGGGGTCGACCCGGCCGTCACCCGCCGCAGCGGCCTGGCCAACCTGCGCCGGCGCGCCGCCGATCTCGCAGGCACCTTCACGCTCACGCCGAACCAGCCGACCGGCACCGTCGCGGAGTGGACGGTGCCCCTCCCCGCACCGGCACCGTCGTGAGCCGGAGCCGGAGCCGGAGCCGGAGCCGAAACCGGACGGTGGGCCGATCCCTCGCTCACGATCCCGTGCGTTCCCAGCCCCGGCGCGGGGTCCGGGCGCCGAGCCGGCTCTCGTCGCGGCTGCGGTAGACGATGTAGGGCCGGGTCAGGTAGCCCAGCGGCGCGGTGAGCATGTGGACGAGCCGGGTGAAGGGCCAGAACGCGAAGAGCAGGAGCGCGCTGAGGGCGTGCAGCCGGAACAGGATCGGGGTGCCGGCCATCAGGTCCGGGTCGGGCTGGAAAAAGAAGATCGACCGGAACCAGGGGGAGATGGTCTCGCGGTAGTTGTAGCCGCCGCCGACGAGGTTGGCGGCCACGGTGGCGGCGAGTCCCAGGGCGATGGTCAGGGTCAGGGAGACGTACATGGCCTTGTCGTTGCGGGTGGTGGCCGAGAACACCGGCCCGACGGTGCGACGCCGGTAGATCAGGATGGCGATTCCGCCCACGGTGGCGACGCCCGCGAGGGTGCCGAGCACGACGGCGGACACGTGGTAGGTGTGCTCGCTGATCCCCGCGGCGTCGGTCCAGCTCTCGGGAATGACGAGGCCGCCGATGTGGCCGATCAGGACGACGAGGATGCCGAAGTGGAACAGCGGGCTGCCGATGCGCAGCAGGCGCCGTTCGTACAGCTGGGAGGAGCGGGTCGTCCAGCCGAACTTGTCGTAGCGGTAGCGCCAGACGTGGCCGAGGACGAACACCGCCAGCACGACGTACGGCAGGGCGACCCACAGCAGGATGTCGCCGGTGCCGGCCTCGGCCGCGAGGATGGTGTGCTGCGCCGACGCGGTCATCGGGGTCCTCCTACGACGGGGTCCGGCAGGAATACCGGGGAGGCGTACGGGTCGAGGCCCACCTGCTCCTCGGGCGGGCCCTGGGCGGCGAGGCGCAGGACGGCCTCGCGGTCGTCGCCGGCCAGCGGGGGCAGGGTGGCCGACACGGAGGTCAGGACGTCCGCCCACGGGGAGCCCTCGTCGGCCAGGGCCAGCCGCAGCAGTTCCAGACCGGCGCGGTGTTCGGTGAGCAGCGTCGCGCCGGTGTCCGGGACGGTGGCGGCGAACTCGAGGACGACGGCGAGGTGATCGGGCAGTTCGTCGTCGGCGAGGCGCCATCCGGCCGCGGTGTAGGTCTGCTTCAGCCGCAGCAGCGCGAGGCCACGCTTGCGGGTGTCTCCGTGGGCGTAGTACGTCAGGTACGGGCAGCAGCGTTTGCGGTGGTCGAAGGTCTCCACGTAGGCGGCCGCCAGTTCGTCGGCAGGGGTGCGCTCGGTGTGCCGGGTGAAACGGATCAGGGGGTCCCGGACCTCGGGGGGCGCTGCCGCGGCGGCCCGGCGGGCCAGGTCGAGGCGGGGCCGGAGCTGGTCGTCCGGATAGGCGAGCAGCAGGGACTGGGTCTGCCAGGCGAGGGGGTGCCAGGGCTCCGTGCGGGGTGTGCGTGCGGTCTTCCTGATCATGGTTTCGGCTCCACCTCGCCGCCGCTGTCCGTGTCGCCGGTGGTACCGGTCCGTTTGTCCGGGAACAGGCCGGGTGGCGAGCTCTTGCCGTCCCAGTTGAGGAGGTTGACCCGGGTCGCCTTGTCGGTGGGCGCCGCGGGGGTGTCGGAGGTCTGCCGGTCGCGCAGGGCCTGGAAGTTCTCCACCGCGATCGGAGCGGCGCCGCCGGAGGTCTCACCGAAGGGGCCGGAGCCTCCCATGCCGGGGCCGCCCTCGTAGTCCAGGCTGCACTCGGTGGCCAGCTCCTCCAGCTTGTGCGCCTGTTCCGCGTGGGCGGGCGGGATGACGTAGCGCTCGTCGTACTTCGCCAGGGCCAGCAGCCGGTACATGTCGTAGACCTGCTCGCCGGTCATGCCGACCGACTCCGGGATGGCGTCGTCCGGCTCGCGGCCGAGGTTGATGTCGCGCATGTACGAGCGCATGGCGGCGAGCCTGCGCAGTACCGCGTCGACGGGCGCCGGGTCGCCGGCGGTGAAGAGCTGCGCGAGGTAGTCCACGGGGATGCGCAGGGTGTCGACCGCGGCGAAGAGGTTGCGGTGGTCCTCGGCGTCACGGCCGGTGTCGCGGACGGCGTCGACCACCGGGGAGAGCGGCGGGATGTACCAGACCATCGGCATCGTCCGGTACTCCGGGTGCAGGGGCAGGGCCACCTTGTAGGTGTTGATCAGGGCGTGGATCGGGGAGCGCTGCGCGGCCTCGATCCAGTCCCGGGGGATCCCGGAGCGCTCCGCCCCGGCGACGACCCGCGGGTCGTTCGGATCGAGGAAGACGCCGCGCTGGGCCTCGTACAGTCCGGTGTCGTCGGGGGTGGAGGCGGCTTCCAGGACCCGGTCCGCGTCGTAGAGGACGAGGCCGATGTAGCGCAGCCGTCCGACGCAGGTCTCGGAGCAGACGGTGGGCAGGCCGACCTCGACACGCGGGAAGCAGAAGGTGCACTTCTCGGCCTTGCCGGTGCGGTGGTTGAAGTAGACCTTCTTGTACGGGCAGCCCGTGACGCACATCCGCCAGCCGCGGCAGCGGTCCTGATCGACCAGGACGATGCCGTCCTCCTCCCGCTTGTAGATGGCGCCGGAGGGGCAGGAGGCCGCGCAGGACGGGTTGAGGCAGTGCTCGCAGATGCGCGGCAGGTAGAACATGAAGGTCTGCTCGAACTCGAACCTGATCTTCTCGGAGACCTCGTTCAGCAGCACGTCCTTCTCGCTGGTCGCAGCCGAGCCGCCGAGGTCGTCGTCCCAGTTCGCCGACCACTTGATCTTCATGTCCTTGCCCGTGATGAGGGACTTGGGGCGGGCGACCGGGGTGTGCTCCTGCAGCGGGGCGTTGGTCAGCGTCTCGTAGTCGTACGTCCAGGGCTCGTAGTAGTCGTCGAGGGACGGCAGCACCGGGTTGGAGAAGATCTGGATCAGCTTCTTGAACCGGCCGCCCGCCTTCAGCGCCAGCCGGCCCTTCTTGTTGAGTTCCCAGCCGCCCTTCCAGGTGTCCTGGTCCTCGTACCGGCGTGGATAGCCCTGGCCGGGTCGGGTCTCGACGTTGTTGAACCACACGTACTCGACGCCGGTGCGATTGGTCCACGCCTGTTTGCAGGTGACCGAGCAGGTGTGGCAGCCGATGCACTTGTCGAGGTTCATCACCATCGCCATCTGGGCCATCACGCGTCCGACGGCGGCTTCGCCACGGGGCATCAGTACGTCACCTCCTGGTTCGTGCGACGACGGATGACGGTGACCTCGTCGCGCTGGTTGCCGGTCGGGCCGAGGTAGTTGAAGGCGTAGGAGAGCTGGGCGTAGCCGCCGATGAGGTGGCTGGGTTTGATCAGCAGGCGGGTCAGGGAGTTGTGGATGCCGCCGCGCCGGCCGGTGGTCTCGGTGCGCGGCACGTCGATGAGCCGGTCCTGGGCATGGTGCATGTAGACGGTGCCCTCGGGCATGCGGTGCGAGACGACCGCGCGGGCGGCGACCACACCGTTGCGGTTGACCGCCTCCACCCAGTCGTTGTCCTTCACCCCGACCTTGGCGGCGTCCTGCGTGCTCATCCAGATCGTCGGGCCGCCCCGCGACAGCGAGAGCATGAACAGGTTGTCCTGGTACTCGGAGTGGATGGACCACTTGTTGTGCGGGGTCAGGTAGCGCACAGTCACGCCGAGCTCGCCCGTCTCCCCGATGCGGGGCTCGTCGAAGAGCGCATGCATGTTCAACGGGGGCCGGTACACCGGAAGTTGCTCACCTAGCGCGGTCATCCAGTCGTGGTCGAGGTAGAAGTGCTGGCGGCCGGTGAGGGTGTGCCAGGGCTTGAGGCGCTCGACGTTGACGGTGAACGGGGAGTAGCGGCGTCCTCCGGTCTCCGAGCCGGACCACTCGGGTGAGGTGATCACGGGGACCGGCGCGGCCTGGGTGTCGGCGAAGGTGATCTGCTTGCCCTCGTGCTCGGCCGCCAGGTCCGCCAGCCTCGTGCCGGTGCGGGCTTCCAGGGTGTGGAAACCCTGCGTGGCGAGGTGACCGTTGGTGGTGCCGGACAGGGCGAGGATCGCCTCGCAGGCGTGCGTGTCGCGGGCGATCGAGGGCCGCCCGTCGGCCGCGCCGCCGCGCACGGTGCCGTTCTTGTGGCGCAGGTACTCCAGTTCGCGGTCGACCTTGAAGGTGATGCCCTTGGTGGTCGCGCCCAGGGTGTCGAGCAGCGGGCCGAGGGCGGCCATCTTGTCGGCGACGGCCGCGTAGTCGCGCTCCACCGTCACCAGTTTCGGCATCGTGCGGCCGGGGACCGGCTCGCACTCTCCCGCCTTCCAGTCGAGCACCCGGCCGTGCGGGTTGGCCATCTCGTCCGGGGTGTCGTGCTGCAGTGCGGCGGCGACCACGTCGGTGCGGACGCCCAGGTGGTCGGCGGCCTGGCGGCTGAACTCCTTGGCGAGGGTGTGGAAGGCGTCCCAGTCGGTGCGGGTCTGCCAGGGCGGGGCGATCGCCGGGTTGAAGGCGTGCACGAAGGGGTGCATGTCCGTGCTGGACAGGTCGTGCTTCTCGTACCAGGTGGCGGCCGGCAGCACCACGTCGGAGAACACCGTGGTGCTGGTCATGCGGAAGTCCAGCGTCAGCAGCAGGTCGAGCTTGCCCTCGGGGGCGTCCTCCCGCCACACCACGTCCCGTGGGCGGGCGTCCGGCGGCGCCTCGGTCGCCCGGACCGCGTGGTCGGTGCCGAGCAGGTGTTTGAGGAAGTACTCGTTGCCCTTGGCCGAGGAGCCCAGCAGGTTGGCCCGCCAGATGGTCAGCACCCGCGGGAAGTTCTCCGGTGCGTCCGGGTCCTCGCCGGCGAACCGGAGTCGCCCCGCCTTCAGTTCGTCCACGATGTGCTCGGCGACCGGACGGCCCGCGGCGCCGGCCTCGTCGGCCAGGTCGAGGGGGTTGCGGTCGAAGGTCGGGTACGACGGCATCCAGCCCATCCGCGCCGACTGCGCGATGACGTCCGCCGTGGTCCTCCCGGCGAACGGGCCGCCCGTGCCCGGGCCGGCCGCCGCGAGGGTGTCGGCGGAGAACGGGTCGTAGCGGAACTGGTCGGCGTGCAGGTACCAGTAGGCGGTCTGGATCATCAGCCGGGCCGGCCGGTTCCAGTCGGCGGCGGTCGCGATCGCCGAGTAGCCGGTGATCGGGCGGACCTTCTCCTGGCCGACGTAGTGGGCCCAGCCGCCGCCGTTGACGCCCTGGCAGCCGGTCAGCGTCGTCAGGGTCAGGAAGGCGCGGTAGATGGTGTCGGAGTGGAACCAGTGGTTGGTGCCCGCCCCCATGATGATCATCGAACGGCCGCGGGACTCCTCGGCGTTCGCGGCGAACTCGCGCGCGATCCGCGCCGCCCGGTCCGCGTCCACTCCGGTGATCGCCGCCTGCCAGGCCGGGGTGTACGGCTCGGCCGCGTCCTCGTACGAGGAGGGCCACCGGCCGGGCAGGCCCTCACGGGCCACCCCGTACTGCGCGAGCATCAGGTCGTACACCGTGGTCACCAGGCGTCCGGCCACCCGGCGCACCGGCACGCCGCGCAGCAGCCCTCCCGCACTGCCGTCGGGGGCGTCGAAGCGTGGCAGGCCGACCGCGACCGGTGTCTCGCCGCCGCCCTCGGCGGACAGCAGCGGGTCGGTGTCCCCCAGGTCGAGGTTCCACTTCCCGGCGCCGGCCTCGCCGTAGCGGTCGCCGAGCGTGCCGTTGGGGACCACCGGCAGCCCGGTGGCGGCGTCCAGCAGCACCGTGCGGAACTCGGCGTGCTCCGCGGTGGCCGCCGCCCCGCCGAGGTCGGCGGCGGTGAGGAACTTGCCGGGTGTGTAGGTGCCCGGTTCACCGGTCGCCTCGTCGAGGGTGACCAGGAACGGCAGGTCGGTGTACCGCTTCACGTAGGAGGTGAAGTACTCCGTCCGGCGGTCGACGAAGAACTCCTTGAGGACGACGTGGCCCATGGCCATCGCCAGCGCGCCGTCGGTGCCCGGCTGGGCGGGCAGCCACTCGTCGGCGAACTTCACGTTGTCCGCGTAGTCCGGGGACACCGCGACGACCTTCTGGCCGCGGTAGCGGGCCTCGGCCATCCAGTGGGCGTCCGGGGTGCGGGTCACCGGCAGGTTGGACCCCCACATGATCAGGTAGCCGGCGTCCCACCAGTCCCCCGACTCCGGTACGTCGGTCTGGTCGCCGAACACCTGCGGCGAGGCCACCGGCAGGTCCGCGTACCAGTCGTAGAACGACAACATGGCGCCGCCGAGCAGCGAGTAGAAGCGGGCACCGGCGGCGTGCGAGACCATCGACATGGCCGGGATCGGCGAGAAGCCGGCGAGCCGGTCGGGACCGTGGGCCTTGATCGTGTGCACGTGCGCGGCCGCGACCATCTCGACCGCCTCGTCCCAGCTCGCCCGCACCAGGCCGCCCTTGCCGCGGGCCCGCTTGTAGCGGCGGGCGCGTTCCGGGTCGGTGACGATGTCCGCCCAGGCCGCCACCGGGTCGCCGAGGCGGGCCTTGGCCTCGCGGTACATCTGCAGCAGCACGCCGCGTACGTACGGGTAGCGCACCCGGGTGGGCGAGTAGGTGTACCAGGAGAAGGCCGCCCCGCGCGGGCAGCCGCGCGGCTCGTACTCGGGGCGGTCGGGGCCCACCGACGGGTAGTCGGTCTGCTGGGCCTCCCAGGTGATGATGCCGTCCTTGACGTACACCTTCCACGAGCACGAGCCGGTGCAGTTCACCCCGTGGGTGGAACGCACCACCTTGTCGTGCGACCAGCGGTCCCGGTAGAACTCGTCAGCCTGCCGGCCGCCCTTTCTGTGCAGGGTGCGCAGGTCGTCGGTGACCTCCGCCCTGGTGAAGAACCGGCGGCTGCGCACCAGCGCCTCCGCCAGATCGCCGTCCATGCCCGCCCGCTGCCGTTCCCGGCTGGTCTCCTTGCTCACCGCGCCACTCCGCCCCGGACGCCATGAACGTCCGTTCGAATTGTGATCGGTTCCGGCCGCAGTTGACTCTACGAGGATGATCCCCCCGGCGGTCAACACCACGCCACGAAACAACACACGTCACACAGGAGACCACCCGTGGACGGGGACACCCCGGCTCCGTGCGGTCGCGGCCGGGCCGGCGAAGCCCTGTGCCCCGCTCGGAACGAGCGGGGCACAGGGCTTCGGGGAGTCGTCACCGTGCCGGGGCCGGCGTGCGGGACCCGTCAGGCGGCCGGCCGGGACAGGGTGCTGCCCGCCCTGGTCCGGGCGGCCTCGACCGCCTCCCACTCCTCGGTGCTCAGGTTGGCGAGCGCGGCCGGGAAGACACCATCCTGTTCCTTGAGGATGTGGTCGCGCAGCACGGCCATGGCGTCCATCAGCCGGTCCGGCCAGTCCGGGTCCGAGGGCGCGCCGTCGGCGGCCTCGGCCAGAACCGACTCGACACGGCGGTGCTCGGCCTCCAGGGCGGCGATCTGCTCGGGGAAGTCCCCGGCCAGCGCCGGGAACAGACCTCCCTCCTCGACCTGGGTGTGCGGGCCGAGCACCCGCGCGATCTCACGGGCGGTCCGCGCCATCCGGGTCGTCTCACCGCTCCGGTGGGCCGGGCGGAGGTGACTGATCAGTCGCAGGACCTCCTCGTGCTCCTGGGTCAGTTCGTCGATCGTCTCCAGGGCCTGGCAGCCGCAGTACTCGCACATGGGTCTTCTCCGTAGTTCCTCGGCGCGTCGGTTCTTCGGCGCGTCGGTTCTTCGGCGCGTCGGTTCTTCGGCCCGTGGGTCCTGGGGCCCGTGGGTCCTGGGGCCCTCGGTCCTGGGGCCCTCGGTCCTGGGGCCCTCGGTCCTGGGGTCCTCGGTCCTGGGGCCGTCGGTCCTGGGGCCGTCGGTCGTCGGACCGTCGCCTCCGGTACGACGGGCCTCCGGTCCTCAGGCGGTGGTGCCTGCGGGGCGGTGGTCGCGGCGGTGGCCGTTGTTCCGCTTCCGCTCGTCGCCGCCCGCGGCCGCGCGGATCCCGGTGAGGGTGTAGGCGAGCGCCGCGGCGGCCACGACGGCGAGCAGGGCGAGACCGGCGGCGTAGGTGCCGTACGCGCCGTACAGCGAGCCCATCACCAGCGGCGGCAGGAATCCGCCCAGGCCGCCCGCGGCACCGACGACGCCGGTGACGGAGCCGACCTGGTTGGCCGGGGTGAGGAGGGCCACCAGGGCGAAGGTGGCGCCGCTGGCCGCGCCGAGCGCGGCGCCCATGGCCAGGAAGGCGACGGTGCCGACCGGTGCCAGTGGCGGGGTGAACGACTGGGTGACCGCGCCGGCCACCACCACGGCCAGTGAGCCGGCCAGGACCCGGACCGGGCCCATGCGGTCCGACAGCCAGCCGCCGACCGGACGCATCGCCACCGCCAGCAGCACGAACCCGGCCATCCGGTTCGCGGCGTCGGCCTGGGTGAGCCCGTAGCCGGTCTTGAGGTAGGTGGGGAGGTAGACGGAGAAGGCGACATAACCGCCGAACGCGACCGCGTACAGCGCCGACGCCTGCCAGGTGATGGGCAGCCGGGCGGTGGCGGCCAGCCTGCGGGCCAGCGGCTCGGTCGGCACGGTGCGGCCGGGCGCGTCGCGCAGCAGCAGCGCGGCGGCCACCGCGTACACGGCCAGCACCGCTGCGGTGATCAGGAACGGGGTGGACATGCTGTTCGCGTCGACCAGCTTCACCGTGGTCAGGGCGCTGATGGCGGTGCCGCCCATGCCGGCGCCGAAGACGCCGATGGCGAGACCCCGCCGCTCGGGCGGGAACCAGGCGTTGACGAGCGGCACGCCGACGGCGAAGGCGGTGCCGCCGACACCGAGGAAGAGCCCGCCGACCAGGAGGGCCGCGAGGGAGGAGTGACCGGCCAGGCCGAGGTAGAGCACGGGCACGATGGTGGCCGCCGACACGATCGGGAACATGACCCGTCCACCGAACCGGTCGGTCAGGGCACCGACCGGGATACGGCCCAGCGATCCGACCACGACCGGGACCGCCACCAGCAGCGACTGCTCGAAGGACGACAGGTCGAGACTGTCCTTGAACCGCGGGCCGAGGGGGCTGAGCAGCGCCCAGGCCCAGAAGTTCACCGCGAAACCCACGGTGGACAGCGCCAGCATCAGCCACGCCCGGCGGGACACCGGCGCCGGTGATGCCGAGCTGCCGCTCTTCGACTTCGACGGCTGGACCATGTTGTCCATCCCTTCCCTCTCCAAGGTGGTGCTTCGCACCGGGAATCGCGCACGCCCCGCAGGCCTCTTGCCCGGGAAACGGAATCCCGTCACCACTGTCCGCGCCGGGACGCGCCACGGGCATGGGCCAAGGGTCCCTGCCGAAGGACGGACGGTCCTCACCTTCCGGGCCGGCCGTCCCGCACGCCTCCGCCTCACCGGCTTGCCCGCACGGCTCCCGTGAAACAACGGCAGGGCCGGTCGGCCCGGACCCTACGGGGGAAAGGGCCGGTCGGCCCTACCCCCGCACCACGACCACGGGGACGATGGACGGATGTCCCAGAACGATGCCTTTCGCGCACTCGACCGGCAGGAGTGCCTGCGTCTGCTCTCCAGGATCCCGGTCGGCCGCGTGGTCTACACACGGCAGGCACTGCCCGCGGTCCTCCCCATCAACTTCTCCCTGGACACCGACAACTCCGTGCTGCTGCGCACCTCGCCGGACTCCGACCTCGTCCGCGCCATCGACGGCGTCGTGATCGCCTTCGAGGCCGACGAGTTCGACGCGGCGACCCAGTCCGGCTGGAGTGTCGTCGTCACGGGACGGGCCACCGTGGTGACCGACCCCGCCGAGCACGAACGGCTGTCGCAGTCGGGGCCCGTCTCCTGGATGCCCCTGCGCGACGCGGTGTTCGTACGGATCGACTCCGAGATGACCAGCGGACGCGAGCTCAAGGGAACGCGCGCTTCCCTGTGACGGGCGGCCTGCCGGGTTCCCGGACGCGCTGAGCGTGAGGGCCGGGCCGACGGTTGCGTACCGTCGGCCCGGCCCTCTTCCCGCACCCGGTGCGGGAGGCCCCCGGACGAGAGGCGACCGGCCCCGTCCGGCGCCGCGGAGTCAGGGGGGCGGTGGAGTCAGGGGTGCGGCGTGCCCGCGCGGGGGGTGCGGCCGCCCTCGGGGCCGTACCCGAAGCGGATCAGCAGCTGTGGGCAGCAGCGCCGCCTCGGGCCGGCGATCGCGGCCCGCAGGTCCGGCCATTCCATCGCCTGGTGCAGCATCGACGTGCGCAGCCCGTGCCGGGTCGCCGTGAGCAGCACGCGTTCCAGTGCCTGGCCCGCCCGCACCCAGTCCTCCCGCCGGTCCCGGGGCGTCCACAGCAGCGCCACCTGGGCGTGGCGCTCGAACCGCAGGGCGGGCAGCCAGCGGGCGGGCAGCGTCCCGGTGAAGTCCCGCACCGGCATCCGCCCGGAGGCGTCCAGCGGCCCCAGCGCCGTGGCCGGAATGCCGTAGGAGGCGTCCGTTCCCGGAGCGGTGATCCAGCCGCGCGCCTCGGCCACCCGGTCCCGGTGGACGGCGTTGCGCATCTCCGCCGCCTGGGTCAGGCGCAGCAGGCGGCGGGTTCCCAGGATGTCGGGCACCTCCAGGTGCGCGCCCTCGGCGCGGGCGGCGCCGATCATCTCGGTCACGATCGGCTCCGGGACCGGGCGTCCGGTGAACGGCATCCGGCTCGTGTGACGGCGCTCGACCGCGTCGTACAGATCGTGCAGGGGCGGCGGGTCCGCGCGGTGCCCCGCCAGCTGCACCGTGGCCAGCAGGTCGGGGTCGTCCACCGCGGGCAGCAGCCGGACCAGGGGGTCCCAGCCCAGGTGCGCGGCGGCCACCCGGAGGTTGAGGACGGCCGCGCCCACCGACAGGTGCAGGGCGCGCAGATCGGGGTCGGCCATCGGCAGTCGTCGCCGCCGGTCCACCCGGACCTCGATCGAACGGCTCTCGGGGTCCAGGCCGAACCGCCAGGGCTGCGTGTTGTGGATCGAGGGCGCGGCCACCGCCGCGGCCAGCAGGGCCTGAACGGCTGTGGCGTCGACGATTTCCCTGGTCTGCATCACGGCTCCTTCACACGCTTTCCTCTGTACCCCCGAGCCTGCGTCGCCGCGCCCGGCCCGCGGGAGGGTTGACCGGCCCCGTCCTGGGGGCCGTACGTCCTCGGTGTCCGGCGGCGCCCGTGGCCGGCCGTACGGCCCACGCCGTCGCCGCCGGTCAGGTGACGGGCAGGGCCGTGGCGAGCAGGACGACCCCGAGCGAGCCGACGAGGGAGACGACCGCCAGGGCACGGGCCAGGGCGGCGCGGCCCCTGGCGTGGGCGATGCCGTGTCCCGCCGCGGCGAGCATCACCACCGCGAAGAGGGCGAGCTTGGTCGCCAGGGTGCGGCCGTAGCCGGGTTCGGCGAGCGAGGCCCAGGTGACGCCCCGGTGCCAGGCCATGGCCCAGCCCGTGCCCAGTTGCACGGGCAGGAACACGGCCCCGGTCAGGAGGCCGAACCGGCGGCCCGCCGCGGCGGTGAAACGGTCCTTGGCGTCCGGGGCGAGCAGGTGGCGGGCGAGCGGCAGGACCACCAGGGAGAGGGCCAGCTGGCCGCCGACCCACAGGGCGGCGCCGGCCACGTGCGCGAACCGCACCAGGGACCACAGGCCGACGGTGTCCATCAGCCGCTCACCTCCACCATGCCGTGGGCCCCGGCTTCGGCGTGGCGCATGTCGTGGTCGACGAAGGGGTAGTGGCCGGCCTCCGGGAACGTCGTCTCCACGAAGCCGCCCTGCGCGGCCGCCAGGTCCAGTACCTGCGCGCCGCCCGCCCCGCCCGGTTCGAGGAGGTGGGCGCCCTCCTTGTACACGGTGTCGAACACGGTGCCGACGATGTGGAAGGCGATGCCGTCGCTGGGCCCGGCGGCGACCACCCAGAAGCGGGCCCGTTCACCGGCCCGCAGCTTCAGGGGCCGCTGGGCGTACTGGTTCGCCATGCCGTTGAACACCCAGGCGTCCGGCGTGTTCTTCCGCATCTTGGTCACCTGGGCGGTGCTGCCGGGCGTGCCGAGGTACAGCTCGGAGGAGACCAGCACGTATTCGCGGTCCACCTTCGCGAGGTTGGGCGGGTCGATGACGACGGCGCCGTACATGCCGTTGCCCATGTGCTGGAGCATCGGTGCGGTGCTGCAGTGGTACAGCCAGGCCCCGGCGCGCTCGGCGCGGAAGCGGTAGACCAGGCGTTCGCCGGACTCGATCGTGCGCATGGGCCGGTCGGGGGCGAGGGCGCCGGCGTGGAAGTCGATACCGTGCCCCATGCCCGCGTCGTCGTTGACGAGGGTGACCTCGAAGACGTCGCCGACCTTGCCGCGCAGGGTGGGGCCGGGGGCGGTGCCGCCGAAGGTCCACATCTGCTGCCGCACGCCCGGTGCCACTTCGACGGTGGTGTGCGCGGCGTGCAGCTCGACCCGGTGGACGGTCCCGCCGGACGCGGGCGCCAGGGCCGCGTCGCGTGACCGCCAGCCGGCGGAGTAGTCGGCGGAGAGGTCGAGGGTGCCGTCGTCGGGAGCGGCGACCGAGGTGTGTCCCTGGTGGCCGGCGGTGTCCGTCGCCGGGGCGTCCTTCACGACGATGTCCATGGTCATCCCGGCCGCCCGGTGGCCCGGCAGGGTGCACCAGGCCTGGCTGTCGCGGGTGACCGGCCCGAGGTCGAGGACGCGGGTGTCGCCCTTGGCGAGCATCGGGGTGGCGGGACCGTCCTCGACCTTGAGGTCATGGCGCTGGGTGTCGTCGTTGGTGACCTCCAGCCGCAGCGAGGTGCCCGCCGCGACCTCGACGCGGGCCGGCCGGATGCGCATGTCGGCCATGGTGACGGCGACCGTGCGGGTGGCGCCGGCGCCCGCACCCGCCGTCCCGGCGGCGTTCGTCCCGCCGGCCGGGTCTCCTCCGCTGTTGGCCACCAGTACGGCCAGGACGGTGAGTACGGCACCTGCGGCGGTGCCCCACAGTGCCGGGCGCCGTGACCCGCCGCCCGTGTCCGACGGCAGTCCCTTGCCGCCTCGGACGAGCACCGGCACGGCCAGGGCGAGGAACGCGCCTGCGGACAGTGCCGCCAGCAGCAGGCCCGCCGTCGGCGCCGGGCCGGGCAGCGGGAGAGCCGCCAGCGCGACACCGGTGTTGAGCGCCGCCGCCCTCGGCAGCCAGCCCCGCTCGAGCAGCGCCCGGACGGCCGCACGGTCCCGCGGCCCCGTGCTGAGGACGACGGGCAGCAGATAGGTGAGCGCGCCGATCAGGACCTGGGCGACGAAGCCGACGAGCAGGACGGGGAGCAGGGCGTCGATCGCGGTCTGCGCCGCGGCGAGCGGCGCGGTGGCCAGCCGGGCGAGGTCCACCGTCACCGCGACCGCCAGCCAGCAGGTGGCGGCGGCGAGCGTCCAGGCCGCCGCTGCGGAGACGGGCCGGCTGTGGCGCGCGGTACGGGCGAGCAGGTGGGCGGCGAGGGCCACTCCCGCCAGGTAGAGGGCGAGGCCCGCCACGGCCGGCCAGCGCCGGCCGAAAGCCAGGGCGGTGACCGCCGTCGCCAGCCCGCCGCCGGCGAGCCACAGCACCTGTCGGGACACCTTCGTGGTGCGGCCCTTCATCCGTACTCCGAGCACGGTGGGCCACAGCATGAACAGCGTGCCGAGGACGGGCAGCCCGATCCAGCCGAGCAGCGTGACGTGCAGGTGCGCCAGGCGCAGCCCGGCGTACCGGTCGGGCCCGCCGGCCCCGCCGCCGGCCAGCAGCGCGCCGAGGACGGTGCCCGCGATCAGGGCGGCCGTGGCCGCCCGGTAGTAGGAGACGATCGGCTTGAGCCGTCCGCCGAGGGCGCCCCGGCCGAGACGGACCAGCATGACCAGGTGCGCGGTGGCGGCGGCGACCAGTGCCACGGCGGCGACGGCGGTCAGCAGCGGCCGGGCGGCCCACACGCCGAGGAGCAGCCCGGCCACGGCGAGGTTGGCCGTGGCCAGCCGGGCGGTGCTCCGGCGCTCGTCGGGGATCCTCGCGTGCAGCAGGGCGACGGCGAAGTGCTCGCTCCAGACCAGGACGGCGGTGGTGACGGCGCCGAGCAGGAACATGTGCACGGCCAGCCAGCGGGCCACCGGCAGCGACTCCTGCGCCGCGACCGCCGCCAGGGCCAGGCCCAGCCATGCCACGACCAGGGCGTGGGCGCGCAGGTGGCGGGCCTTCACCCCGGACTCCCGGAACCGGCTCGGGTACCTGCCCGCTCCGCTCACGTCACCGGTCGGGGGCGGTCCACCGACGACGGCGGTCATGCCGCTCCCCCGTGCCCGGTCGTGCCCGTACCTGAACTCATGCCCGTACCTGAACTCATGCCCGTACCCGTACCCGCACCCGTACCCGAATCCATGCCCGTACCCGCGCCCGTACTCGTGCCCGTACTCGTGCCGCCGTCCCGCCCCGGCGCGGCGGCGCTCACGCGTCGGCGGGGCCGCCCACCCTCCGGGGCGGTGCCGGCCAGCAGCGCGGCCAGTTCCCGGCGGCGGGGGAAGGAACCGGGGACATAGCCGCACCACGGCTCCTCGGCGTACGGGTCGCCGGTGACGCCGTAGGCCCGGGACCGCGAGCCACCGCAGACCCGGCGGAACTCGCAGGCGCCGCACCGGCCGCCCAGCCGGTCGGCGTCCCGCAGACCGGTGAACAGCTCCGAGGTGCGGTAGATCTCCGTCAGCGGTGTCTCGCGGACGCTTCCGGCGCCCAGCGGCAGGAATCCGCTGGGGTGCACGGTGCCGGTGTGGGACACGAACACGAAGCCGCGGCCCGCGTTGACGTCGAGCGGCGGGCGGCGTGTCCGGCGCGCTCCGGTGTCCAGGCCCAGTTCGGCGGCCCGGTCGCGCAGCTCCCGGTACAGCGGGCCGAGTCCGAGCACCGCCACGTGGTCGTCGCCGGCGGCGGCCAGGACCTGGCGTTGCAGGGCGACGCGGCGGAAGTGGTGGGCCTCGGTGGTCTTGGCCGGCACGGTCAGACCCACGTCGTGAACGAAGTTGAGGACGTCCTCCACCTCGCCCGGAGTGAGCGCGCCGAGGCTGCGGCCACGGCCGGTGGGGACCAGGAAGAAGGCGCTCCACAGCATCGCGCCGTGCTCGGCGACGAGGCGGACGACGTCGGGCAGGTCGTGCAGGTTGTGCCGGGCGACCGTGGTGTTGATCTGCACCTTCATGCCGAGGGCGCGAGCGGTGTCCCAGGCGTCCAGGGTCCAGCGGAACACCCCGGGCACCCCGCGGAAGGTGTCGTGGACCTCCGCGGTGGAGCCGTCCAGGCTCAGGGAGAGGCCGACCGCACCGGCCGCGTGCAGGTCCCGCAGCCGCTCCGCGGTGAGCGTCGGGGTACCGGACGGGGACACCGCGACCCGGACGCCGATCTCGCGGCCGTGAGCGACGAGTTCGTTCAGGTCCGGGCGCTGGAAGGGGTCGCCGCCGGTGATCACGAACAGCGGGGCGGGCTGCCCGAAGGCGGCCACCTGGCCCAGCAGGTCCTTGGCGGCGGCGGTGTCCAGTTCGCGCGGATCGCGGTCGGGCACGGCCTCGGCACGGCAGTGCAGGCAGGCGAGCGGGCAGGCCCGGGTGGACTCCCAGATGACGATGAAGGGCCGCTCCCCCGCGTCGTGGCGCTGGCGGCGGATGGCACGGGCGGCGTCCGCACGGGCGACGCCGGACTGGGCGGTGTCTGCATGAGTGGCGCCGGACTGGGCGGTGTCGGTCATCGTACGGCCCTGCCCAGCGCCCTGAGGCTGTGTCCGGCCGCCCTGGAGTCAGGGCAGACGAGGCGGGCGGCCGGACGGTGACCGGGCCGGACCGTGCGCGGCACCCACCGCGGGTGGCATCGATGGGCTCGGCCTCGAGGGCGGTCGACGTGGTCGTGCACGGTGTACCTCCGGATCGGTCGCCGTCAGCATCCACCGGCGGCAGTGGTCGGCGCGGCGGCCGATGGTCTTCTCCCCCAGGGCCGACGGTCCCTCTCCGGCAGGCGTGAACAGGGCCGAACGGGCCGTCGGGGCGGAGGCGGGCGGGGCGGAGGCGGGCGGGGCGGCGGCGGGCGGGGCGGCGGCGGGCGCTGGGGACGCTGCGGCGAAGACCGCGCGCCTTCTCCGGGAGGGGGCGACGAAAGCGGCGCACCTTGTCCGCGGGCGACGACGAAAGCGGTGCGTCGTGTCCTGCCGCCTCCGGAACGACGACGGACGACAGCGCTGCCGAGGGAAGGCACACCTCCGCACCCCGCCCACGGAACAACGGCCGCGGCAACCCGCCGCAGCCACCGTGCCCGGCAGCACGCCAAGGGGGCACGCCAAGGGGGCACGCCAAGGGGGCACGCCAAGGGGGCACGCCAAGGGGGCACGCCAAGGGGGCACGCCAAG
This sequence comes from Streptomyces sp. NPDC048734, assembly GCF_043198675.1. Taxonomy (NCBI): domain Bacteria; kingdom Bacillati; phylum Actinomycetota; class Actinomycetes; order Kitasatosporales; family Streptomycetaceae; genus Streptomyces; species Streptomyces sp. NPDC048734. The sequence goes on from NZ_JBICUZ010000006.1 coordinate 301,509, forward strand.
GGGGCACGCCAAGGGCGTACCGCCCGGGCGTGCCGCCCGGGCGTGCCGCCCGGGCGTGCCGCCCGGGCGTGCCGCCCGGGCGTGCCCCCTCCGGGGACGGGATCCGCGGTCCTCTCGTGCGTGCCGGCGTCGCGGGTTCAGGCGTGGTGCGAGGAGCGGGACGTCAGGGCGTCCGCAGTGGCCACCAGTGCGACGCCCAGGCCGGTCAGTGCGGTGCCCAGGCCGGTGACCAGGGTGGTGAGGTGCCATGCCTGGTACGCGGACATCAGGGAGGCGCGCAGGGTCTGGCCCATGAACGCGGTCTGGCGCAGCTCGGCGAGCTTCTCGTCGTCGCCCGCGGCGTGCAGTTCGGCGCTGAGTTCGGCGTAGGTGCGGCCGCCGGTGGCGTGGGCGAGGTTGCCCTTGATGAACTCGGCGTACGCGTGCGCGTCGGGGCCGGTTTCCACCGGGCGGCCGGCATGGGCGGCGAGTTCGGCGGGCAGGCCGCGGTCCGGGAAGGTGATCTTCTGGGCGGCCAGTTCGTCGCGTATCTCCTTCCTGCCGCTACGGCCGCGCCACAGCATGACCGGTCCGGCGACTGCCAGGGCTGTCCCGACGGTCCCGAGCAGGATGCCGGCCCGGCGTGGTGATCCGTCCATGACGTGTCGTCCCTCTTTCCTCGTGTTTCCTCGTGTTCCGGCGGGTACGGAGCTGTCCCGCCGTCGGCGGCGGGGGCGGCCGGGCGCCCCCCCCGGGCCGGGGGGGGGGGGGGGGGGGCCCCCGGGGGGGGCCCCCCCCCCCCCGCCCCGGGGGCCCCCCCCCCCGACACCACCCCCCCGGTTGTCCCCGCGGCGCCGGGGGGCCCGGGCGGGGCCCCGCGGGGGGGGGCGCCCCCGGGGGGCCCCCCCCCCGGGGCGGGGGGGGGGGGGGCGGCTCAGCAGTGGCTGAGCCGCAGCCGCCAGGCCTCGGGGCCGCTCTCCAGGTACTCCACCGAGAAGACTCCCGGGCTGCGCTGCTCGATCTGGGCGAGCAGGGGCAGCGGGTCGTGCGGGGCGACCAGGATCACCGCGGTGCCCGCCGGGACGGCGTCGAGCGCGCCGAAGACCGCCGCGTGCCGCAGCGAGTGCGGAACCTCCCGCACGTCCAGTTCGGGCTCGGCCGCCTCCTGTGCACCGCCGCAGCCGCAGACCCCGCCGCAGCCGCCGGTCCCGCCGGTCCCGTCGGTCCGTTGTCCTCGCATGTCGTGTCCTTCCTCGTCGTTCTCGTCGTTCTCGTCGTTCTCGTCGTCCTGCGCCTGTGGGGCACCGCTGTCGACCGCCGTACCGTTCGCGAGCCGGTGGTGCATGTCCGCGAGCAGCGACGCCAGGGAGACGTCGGGCGTCATGGCGAGCAGGGGGAGCACCAGGCCGTTCTCCTTGGCCACGTGCTCCTCGAACAGCACCTGCAGGGCCCGGGCGTCGGCCGCCGCGCCGGCCGGGCCGGGTGCGGAGCGCAGGGCGTCGACGAGCCCGGTGAGACAGCGGTGTTCGCCGACGAGGCTCTCGATGAGCAGGCGGGCCTCGGGCATGCGGTGGGCCGCGGGGTAGAGCGCGGCCTCCTCGACGGCGGCGTGCGGCAGCAGCGAGCGGTCGCAGAAGGCCACGAGGCCGGTGTGGATCCGCTCGGCGGCGGCCGGGTCCCGGTCCACGGCGGTCAGCAGCATCGTCACCCGCCCGGCCAGCTCACCGGCCAGGCGGGCGTGGTGGGCCTCGGCCCCTTCGAGGGCCGCGGCGTCCTCGGGGGCCGAGGCGAGGGTGAGCATGCTCATCGGGTGTCTCCAGCAGGTCACGGTCGGCTCGGCCGGCCGGTGGCGGGTGGGGCGTTCGGTAGCGGGTGGGGCGTTCGGTAACGGGTGGGGCGTTCGGTAACAGGTGAATGGGTGGATCGTCCGGTGGCTGGTGGCTGGTGGCTGGGTGGGTCGCCCGGCGGTGGGGGTGGCTGGTTGGGTCGCCCGGTGGCGGGTGCGCGGGCCGTTCGCGGCCTGCGGTGCGGAAGCCGGGGGCGTACAGGGCTCCGGGGAGCGTGCGGTGCCGCCGGGCGTACAGGTCGTACGCGTCCGTACGGCGGTCCTTCGTGCCGTCCGAGGGCTCCGGGCCGTGCGGCCCGTTCGTGGCCGTGCGGGACACGCGGCGCCCTCCCGGCTGTCGGCGTCGGTCGGGGCACTGCTGCGTCCGGCCGCGAGGGGCGGCCGGACGCACGACCGAACCGGGCCGCGCTCCGTACGCGCTGTGCCCGCGGTGGCCGGGGACGGGGGGATTCGGCCACCCGGCAGGCACGTGATGCGGTCGTCCGGACGGGCCTGCGCGGTTCGGTCAGTGCCCAGCATGCACCTCCGGACCCACCTGCTCCCCGGCCGACCGGGCCCCGCCGCCAGGGCCGTTCGGCCCTGTTGCGGCCGGCCGGATGGGGCCGGAAAGCCGCCCGGCAGGGACCGCCGGCCCCGGGTGCGCCGGCGTGCGCGCCCATAGCGTTCCGGCCATGGAGAACGATCAGAGCGCGCGGCGTCAGGCGCCGCGCACCGGTGAGGGCTGGCCGCTGGCCGCCCGCAGACTGCTCACCCGTCGCGAGGTGTCCGCCGACGGGCGCGCCGTGTTCGGCGAGGGGGACCCGGCCTGGGAGGGCTTCTACCGCGACCGCTGGTCGCACGACAAGGTGGTGCGCTCCACGCACGGGGTCAACTGCACCGGTTCCTGCTCGTGGATGGTGTACGTCAAGGACGGGATCATCACCTGGGAGCACCAGGCCACCGACTATCCCTCGATCGGTGCGGACTGCCCCGAGTACGAGCCGCGCGGCTGTCCGCGCGGCGCGTCCTTCTCCTGGTACACGTACTCGCCCAGCCGGGTGCGCTACCCCTACGTCCGCGGCGCCCTGCTCAAGCTGTGGCGCGAGGCCAGGCGGCGCCTCGGCGACCCCGTGGCGGCCTGGGCCGAGATCACCTCCGACCCGGCGAAGGCCCGCGCCTACAAGCGGGCCCGCGGCAAGGGCGGCCTGGTGCGCGCGGACTGGGACGAGGTGAGCGAGCTGGTCGCCGCCGCGCAGGTGCACACCGTCAAGGAGTACGGCCCCGACCGGGTCGCGGGTTTCTCCCCCATCCCGGCGATGTCGATGGCGTCGTTCGCGGCGGGCGCCCGGTACCACTCGCTGATCGGCGGCACCCTGCTGTCCTTCTACGACTGGTACGCCGACCTGCCGATCGCCTCGCCGCAGGTCTTCGGCGACCAGACCGACGTACCGGAGGCGGCGGACTGGTGGAACGCCGGCTACCTGATCATGTGGGGCTCCAACATCCCCGTCACCCGCACGCCCGACGCGCACTTCCTGACCGAGACCCGCTACAACGGCACCAAGGTCGTCGCGGTCAGCCCCGACTACGCCGACAACGTCAAGCACGCCGACGAGTGGCTCGCCCCGCACCCGGGCACGGACGGGGCGCTGGCGATGGCGATGGGCCACGTGATCCTGCGCGAGTTCCTGGTCGACCGCGAAGTGCCCTACTTCCGGGACTACCTGGGCAAGTTCACCGACGCCCCGTTCCTGGTGACCCTGCGCGAGCACGACCGCGGCCTCGTCCCGGACGGGTTCCTGACCGCGGCCGACCTCGGGCACGACACGGAGAACGCCGAGTCCAAGACCGTCCTGCTCGACTCGGCCACCGGTGAACCGGTCGTGCCCAACGGCTCGCTCGGCTTCCGCTGGGGCGAGGCCGGGAAGGGCAGCTGGAACCTCGACCTGGGCGACACCGTGCCCGAGCTGAGCCTGCTCGGCAGTGCGCAGGACACCGTGGCCGTGGCGCTGCCCCGCTTCGACGAGGGCGACACCGAGGGCGGCTCGGTCATGGTCCGCGGGGTGCCCGTGCGGCGGATCGGCGGGCGCCTGGTCACCACGGTCTTCGACCTGATGCTGGCGCAGTACGGCGTCGCGCGCCCCGGTCTGCCGGGCACCTGGCCCACCTCGTACGACGACGCGGCCGAGCCGTACACGCCCGCCTGGCAGGAGACGGTCACCTCCGTCCCCGCCGAGCAGGCGGCGCGCATCGCCCGCGAGTTCGCCCGCAACGCCGAGCGCACCAACGGCCGTTCCATGATCGCCCTCGGCGCCGGCACCAACCACTGGTTCCACTCCGACACCATCTACCGGGCTTTCCTGGCGCTGACGACGATGACCGGCTGCCAGGGCGTCAACGGCGGCGGCTGGGCGCACTACGTCGGCCAGGAGAAGGTCCGCCCGGTCACCGGCCTCCAGCACCTCGCGTTCGCCTTCGACTGGCAGCGCCCCACCCGGCACATGGCGGGCACGTCGTACTGGTACCTGAACTCCGACCAGTGGCGCTACGAGGCCTTCGGGCCGGACGAGCTGGCCTCGCCGCTGGGCGAGGGCCGCTTCAAGGGCAAGGGGTTCGCGGACACCCTCGCGCAGGCCGTGCGGCTGGGCTGGACGCCCGGTCACCCCGGCTTCAACCGCAACCCGCTCGACCTGACCGACGAGGCGGCCGCCGCGGGCCGCCCGGTCGCCGAGCACATCGTCGACGAACTGAAGTCCGGGCGGCTGCGGTTCGCCGCCGAGGACCCCGACGACCCGGCCAACTTCCCGCGGGTGCTGACCGTGTGGCGGGCCAACCTGCTCGGCTCCTCCGGCAAGGGCAACGAGTACTTCCTGCGCCACCTGCTGGGCACCGACGCGGCGGTGCGCTCCGAGGAGACCCCGCCCGAGAGCCGTCCCGAGGAGGTGGTGTGGCGGGAGGAGGCCCCCGAGGGCAAACTCGACCTGCTGGTCACCATGGACTTCCGGATGACGTCCACCGGCCTGCTCTCCGACGTCGTCCTGCCGGCCGCCACCTGGTACGAGAAGGACGACCTGTCCAGCACGGACATGCACCCCTTCGTGCACGCCTTCACCCCCGCCATCTCCCCGCCCTGGCAGGCCCGCACCGACTACGACACGTTCCTGACCATCGCCGACAGGTTCAGCGACCTGGCCGCCGAGCACCTCGGCAGCCGCACCGACGTCCTCGCCGTGCCGCTGCTGCACGACACCCCGGACGAACTCGCCCAGCCGGGCGGGGTCGTACGGGACTGGAAGGCCGGCGAGTGCGAGCCGGTTCCCGGGCGGACCATGCCCAAGCTGGTCGTCGTCGAACGGGACTACGCCGCCACCGCGCAGAAGATGCGCGCCGTCGGCCCCCTCCTCGACACCCTGGGCACCACCACCAAGGGCGTCACCGTGCACCCGGACCAGGAGATCGACGAGCTGCGGCGGCGCTGCGGGACCGTCCGCGACGGTGTCGCCGCCGGGCGGCCCTCGCTGGCCACCGCGTCCGACATGTGCGAGGCGATCCTCGCGCTGTCCGGCACCACCAACGGGCGGCTGGCCACCGAGGGATTCCGCGAACTGGAGCGGCAGACCGGCAGCGAGGGTCTGGTCGAGCTGGCCTCGGAGCGGGAGGCGGAGCGGATCACCTTCGCCGACACCCGCACCCAGCCGCGTGCCGTGATGACCTCCTACGAGTGGTCGGGCAGCGAGACCGGCGGGCGCCGCTACTCGCCGTTCGTCATCAACACCGAGCACTTCAAGCCCTGGCACACGCTCACCGGCCGCCAGCACTTCTTCGTCCAGCACGACTGGATGACCGAACTCGGCGAGCAACTGCCCGTCTACCGGCCGCCGTTGAACACCCCGCGGCACTACGGCGACGAGCACCTGCACGAGGACGGCCGGGCGGAGGTCACGGTCCGCTACCTGACCCCGCACTCGAAGTGGTCCATCCACTCGAACTACCAGGACAACAAGTACATGCTCGACCTGTCCCGCGGCGGCCCGGTCATCTGGATGTCGCTGGAGGACGCCGAGAAGATCGGCGTCAGGGACAACGAGTGGATCGAGGCGTACAACCGCAACGGCGTCGTCGCCGCCCGCGCCGTGGTCACCCACCGCATGCCCGCCGGCACCGTGTACATGTACCACGCCCAGGACCGCAACGTGAACGTCCCGAAGACCGAGGTCAGCGGCAGGCGGGGCGGCATCCACAACTCCCTGACCCGGCTCCTGCTCAAGCCCACCCATCTCGCGGGCGGCTACGCCCAGTTCACCTACGCCTTCAACTACTACGGCCCGACCGGCAACCAGCGCGACGAGGTCACCGTCATCCGCCGCCGCAGCCAGCAAGTGGAGTACTGACATGCGAGTGATGGCCCAGATCGCGATGGTGATGAACCTCGACAAGTGCATCGGCTGCCACACCTGCTCGGTCACCTGCAAGCAGACGTGGACCAACCGCACCGGAGTCGAGTACGCCTGGTTCAACAACGTCGAGACCAAGCCCGGCGTCGGCTACCCGCGCCGCTACGAGGACCAGGAGCACTGGAAGGGCGGCTGGATGCTCGACAAGCGCGGACGCCTCGTCCTGCGCTCCGGCGGGCGGCTCAAGCGGCTGATGTCGCTGTTCTCCAACCCCGACCTGCCGTCCATCGAGGACTACTACGAGCCGGTCACCTACGACTACGACAACCTGATCAGCGCCCCGGCCGGGCCCGACATGCCGGTCGCCCGCCCCCGCTCGGTCCTCACCGGCAAGCCCACCGCCATCACCTGGGGCGCCAACTGGGAGGACGGCCTCGGCGGCGCGGCCGAGAACGCCGGCGGCGACCCCAACCTCACCGGGGAGTGGGCCGAGAAGGTCAAGTTCGAGTTCGAGCAGACCTTCCTCTTCCACCTGCCCCGGCTGTGCGAGCACTGCCTCAACCCGGCCTGCGTGTCGGCCTGTCCGTCCGGCGCGATGTACAAGCGGGTCGAGGACGGCATCGTCCTGGTCGACCAGGACAAGTGCCGCGGCTGGCGGATGTGCGTGACGGCGTGCCCCTACAAGAAGGTGTACGTCAACCACGCCACCGGCAAGGCCGAGAAGTGCACCTTCTGCTTCCCGCGCATCGAGGCCGGCCAGCCCACCGTCTGCTCCGAGACGTGCGTCGGACGGCTGCGCTACCTCGGGCTGCTCCTGTACGACGCCGACCGGGTGGGCGAGGCCGCCGCGACCCCGGACGAGAAGGACCTGCTGGACGCCCAGCGCGGCGTCTTCCTCGACCCGCACGATCCCGAAGTGGCCGCCGCGGCACGGGAGTCCGGCATCCCGGAGGACTGGCTGGACGCCGCCCGCCGCTCCCCCGTGTACGACCTGGTCGCGCGGTACGAGGTGGCCCTCCCGCTGCACCCGGAGTACCGCACGCTGCCCATGGTCTGGTACGTCCCGCCGCTCTCCCCCGTCCTGGACGCCGTGGACGCGGCGGGCGGGAACCAGGACGACCCGGACCACGTCTTCGCCGCCGTCACCCGGCTGCGCATCCCCCTGGAGTACCTGGCGGAGCTGTTCGCCGCCGGCGACACCGACGTCGTCGCCGGGGTGCTGATGAAGCTCACCGCGCTGCGCTCGTACATGCGCGAGCGCTCCCTCGGCGAGGAGGGCGACGAGGCCGTGCTGAAGGCCGTCGGCCTCACCGTCCGGGAGGCCGAGGACATGCACCGGCTGCTCGCCGTCGCCAAGTACTCCGACCGCTACGTCGTGCCCGCCGCGCACAAGGAGGACGCGGCCGCGCTGAGCGCGATGGAGAACCGCTGCCCGGTCGAGTCGTCCGGCGAACCGGCCGACGCCGGTGGCCGACGGGTGATGCTCGGCATCCCCACCCTGCGCCGCAAGCCCACGGGAGACCCCGCATGAGTCCGCTGCCCTCGACGATCCCCGCCCTGGTCCGCACCCGTGTCCGGGCGGCCGTGCGCCGCCCGGCCCGGCTCACCCCCGAAGAGGCCGAGGCGCGCACCCTGGTGCTGCGCATGTGCTCCCTGCTGCTGCAGTACCCCGACGCCGAACTCACCGCGGCCCGGCCGGTGCTGACCGCCACCGCCGGGGCGCTGCCGGCCACGCCCGCCGCCGGGCACCTGGCCGACTTCACCTCCTGGTTCGCCGGCCAGGAGCCGGAGGACCTGGAGCGGCACTACGTCGAGATGTTCGACCTGCGCCGCAAGAGCAGCCTCTACCTCACGTACTACCTGCACGGTGACACCCGCCGCCGGGGCATGGCCCTGCTCACCCTGAACCAGCGGTACAAGGCCGCGGGCTGGGACACCGACGGCGGTGAACTGCCCGACCACCTGCCGGTCGTGCTGGAGTTCGCCGCCCTCGCCGGCCCCGGTGGCGGCGAGGCGCCGCTGCGCCAGCACCGCCGCGGCCTGGAGCTGATCCACCGGGCCCTGACCGACGCCGACTCGCCCTACCGGCACGTCCTGGCGGCGCTGCTCACCCTGCTGCCGCCGCCCACCGACGCGGACCGCGCGGCGGTGGCCCGGCTCGTCGCCGAGGGCCCGCCGAACGAGGACGTCGGACTCGACCCCTACGGCACCTACGGAGACGGGGAGTTCGCCCCTCCGGGCACCTTCGTGCCGCCGGTGCCCGCTCCGCCGACCCGTGTGCCGCCCACCCCGACCAGCCGTACGGAAGGCCCCCGATGAACGCCGCGCTGTCCCCCTCGGCCGCCGCCCCGGCAAGCGGTGCCGATCTCCTGCTGTGGGTCGCCGTGCCCTACGTCTGCCTCGCCGTGTTCGTGGCCGGGCACGTCTGGCGCTACCGCCAGGACCAGTTCGGCTGGACCTCCCGCACCAGCCAGCTCCTCGAACACCGCTGGCTGCGCTGGGGCAGTCCGCTGTTCCACCTCGGCGCCTTCATGGTCATCGCCGGGCACGTGGTGGGGCTCGCCGTTCCCGACGCGTGGACCGAGGCCGTCGGCATCACCGAGCACGCCTACCACACCACGGCCGTCTGGGCCGGTTCGGTGGCGGGCATCGCCATGGTGACCGGGCTGGGCATGCTGTGCGCCCGCCGGCTCCTCACCCGGCAGATCCGCCTGGGCACCGACCGCAGCGACAAGGTCCTCTTCCCGCTGCTGTCCGCGACCGTCCTGCTGGGCATCACGGCCACGGCCGCGCACAACGTCTTCGGCGCCGGCTACGACTACCGCTCGACCGTCTCCGTCTGGTTCCGCGGCCTGTTCGTCCTCCAGCCGGAGCCGGAGGCGATCGCCGGGGCCCCGCTGCTGTTCCAGCTGCACGCCCTGAGCGCCTTCCTGCTCTTCGCGGCCTGGCCGTTCACCCGGCTCGTCCACGTGTGGAGCGCGCCGATCGGGTACCTCGCCCGCCCGTACCTGGTCTACCGGCGGCGAACCGCGCCGGCACCGGCTCCGGGCGCGGGGGCGGGCCGCCGCGGCCGGCCGGCCGCGGGTTCCGGGCGAGCCGCATGAGTCACTCGAGCGCGCTCGCCCCCGACACCCCGGAGGACGCGGCCGTCCGGCGCCGGTCCGCGGTGGGGGCGAGCCGCCGCACGGGATGGGTGATGGTCCTCACCGGGACCGTCGGCTGGCTGGCCTCCTTCCAGCTCACCGTGGACGACTGGCGGCTGCTCCGCGACCCGTCCTACCGGCCGCCCTGCAACATCAGTCCCGTGGTGAGCTGCGGCAGCGTCATGTCCAGCCCGCAGGGCAGCCTGTTCGGCTTCCCGAACATGCTGCTGGGGCTGGGCGCGTTCGCCGCGGTGACCGCCCTGGGGGTCGCCGTGCTCTCGGGAGCACGCCTGCACCGCCGGCTGTGGCTCGCGCTCACCGCCGGCGCGCTGGCGGGAGTGGTGTTCGTCCACTGGCTGATCGGCCAGTCGCTGTACACGCTCGACAAGCTCTGCCCCTACTGCGCCGTCGTGTGGGTCGTGACGATCGCCCTGTTCTGGTACACCGCACTGCACTGCCTGGAACGCGGGATCGTCCGCGTCCCCCCGGGGGCGTGGGCGGTCCTGCGGGACACGCACTGGATGCTCCTGGGCGCCTGGTACGCGGTGATCGCGCTGCTCGTCCTCACCCGGTTCTGGCCGTACTGGAGCAGCCTGGTGTGACGAGCCCGGCCGACGCCCTCGCCCCTCCCCCGTCCCTGACCTGAGAAGGTGCCCCACATGACCGTCACCGTGATCGCCGACCTGGCCGCCGAACTGCCCGTACCGGAGGACGGCACCCTCAGCCGCGTCCTGTACCGCGACGACCGCCTCCGGGTGGTGGGCTTCGCCTTCGCCGCCGGCCAGGAACTGACCGAGCACACCTCCGCCCTGCCCGTGGTCGTCCAGGTCGTCCGGGGCAGGCTCGACCTCACCCTGGGCGAGGAGAGGACGCAGGCGGGTCCGGGAAGCTGGATCCACCTGCCCGCCCGCCTGCCGCACACGGTGCGCGCCACCGAGCCCAGCGTCATGCTGCTGACCATGCTGCCCGCCCCGGAGCCGTCCGGACCCGGGGCGCCTTCCACGGTCTGACCCGCGCCCGTCGGCGCGACCACCGCAACCGCGGCAACCGGCCGAGGTCGGCTCGTGCGACCGCCGCGACCGGCCGGCGCCGCTCGCGCGGGTGTCCCGATCAGCCGGTCACGCTGTCCGCCGGTCCCGCTGTCCGCCGGTCCCGCTCACGCGAACTCCAGCACGTCCCGGACCGGGCGGCGGGGGGTGCCCGGCCCCCGCGGGCCGTAGCCGAGACGCAGCACCATCTGTACGCTGCCGGTGCCCGACCCCGGGTCGCGCGTCAGCAGGCGCAGGGTGCGGTCCTCCAGGGCGTGGGAGGTCAGGGAGGTGGCCAGGTCCGCCAGCGTGGCCTCCAGCAGGACCCGTTCCATGGCCTGGCCGCCTCGCAGCCAGTCGGCGAGACCGTCGCCCGGGGTGCTCAGCAGGGCGAGCAGCGGGGTGCGCTCGAAGTCGGTGGTGCCGAGGTCGGCCACCTGCCGGCGGCCCGAGAAGTCCCGTACCGGAGCCCTGCCGTCCCGCCTGCGCGGCCCGAACGCGTACTCGGGGACACCGTCGACGGCGGTGTCCGCCTCGGCTCCGAGCCGCGTCCAGCGGATCAGGTCCTCGTTGACGTGCGGGTCGATGACGTCACGGCTCTCGGCGTCGCGCACCAGGTCGAGCACGGTCTCGGAGTGCCACGGGCCGGGGAAGTCCAGCGCGGCCCCCTCCCGCGCGGCGGCGTCCTGCAACGCGGCCCGCACCTCCTCGGGGATCTCCTTCTCGGCGAAGGGATGGCGGCTGGTGTGCCGCTGCCGGATCGCCGGGTGCAGCCGCGCCGGCTCCTCGCCGCCCGCGGCCCCGGACGCGTCGGCCAGATGGACGGCGGCGAGCAGCAGCGGGTCGTCCGGCTCGGGCAGCAGCGTCGTCCGCGGCACGAGGTCCGCGTGGGCCGCGGCGACCCGCAGGTTGAACAGGGCGGCCCCGCACCCGATGTACAGCGCCCGGTTGTCGGGATCGGAGCGGGGCATGGCCCGCTCGAGGTCGGCCCGCAGCAACAGGACGCGCTCGCCGCTCAGCCAGCGGAACCGCCAGGGCTGCGCGTTGTGCATGGACGGCGCTGTGGCGGCCTCGGCCACCAGCGCGCTCACCGTGTCCGCGTCGAGCGGTCGCTCGGCCATGGCATCCTCCTCGCACGGCGCCGGGGTGACACCGGTCCCCGGTGCCGGGTACCCCGGCCGGCGGGACCGTGTGCGTTGCGGCGCACCGTCGGTGTTCCTGCGTTCCTGCCCTCCACACACCACGCGGAGGGCGGAACCCGCAACGTCCCCATGGTCCCCGAGCCGGGGCCGGTCGGCCCTCCCGTCCTCACACGACCGCCGCCGGGGGCGGGGTGCCGGGTCCCGGACGGCGCACACGCCGAAGCCCCCGGCGCGCTCGTGGCGCGGGCCCGGACGGGGGCGCGGCACGGGGCGCGGGGGCGGGGGACGTGGCGGGGCGAGCCGGGAGGCCTGAGGCCCCACGGCTCGCCCGGCGGCTTCAGCGGCCTTCGTGCCTGAGCCGGTCCTGGGCCTGGGTGGCGATCACCGCGGCCTGGATCCGGCGCTCCACCCCGAGCTTGGCCAGCAGCCGGGAGATGTGGTTCTTCACCGTCTTCTCCGCCAGGTACAGCCGCTGGCCGATCTGGCGGTTGGTCAGCCCCTCACCGATGAGGGCCAGGATCTCCCGCTCCCGCTCCGTCAGTCCCGGCAGGGCGTCGGGCTCGGGCTCCGGCTCCTGGCCCTGGCGCAGGCGGGCCATCAGCTTGGCGGTGGCGCTGGGGTCGAGCAGGGACTGGCCGGCGGCCACCGTCCGCACGGCCGACACCAGGTCGGAGCCCTGGATCTGCTTCAGCACGTAACCGGAGGCGCCCGCCATGATCGAGTCCAGCAGTGCCTCCTCGTCGTCGAACGAGGTGAGCATCAGGCAGGTCAGTTCCGGCATCTGGGAGCGCAGCTCCCGGCACACGGACACCCCGTCGCCGTCCGGGAGGCGCACGTCGAGCACGGCGACCTGGGGGCGCAGTGCGGGCACGCGCACCAGGGCCTGCTCGGCGGTGGCGGCCTCGCCGACCACGGTGATGTCCGGCTCGTCGTCGAGCAGGTCGTGCACCCCGCGCCGAACCACCTCGTGATCGTCCAGCAGGAAGACCCGGATCGGGTTGCCGGGTCCGGGCTGCTCGCCGTCCGCCATCAGATACTCCTTGTTCCGCATCGTCCGAATTCCGACCGGGCCTCGCCCGAACGGGTACTGCCGGCCATTGTCCCAGTAGATCCTGCTCGATACCGGGCCGAAGGGCCAGGGCCGACCGACCCTACTCGCCCCGGTGCCCCGTTCTCCGTCCGGCCACCCGATCGTCCCACTCCGGGCCGCGCCCGACCCGGCCGGGGGGGGGCACGAACGACCGGAAGCACCGCCGCCGGTGGGCGGAGGTGCTTCCGGTCCGTGCGATCACGCGGTCCTCACAGGAGCCAGCGGTTGCGGCTGACGAAGGGGAGCCGCGCCCAGATCCGGCCCAGGCCCCAGGTGGCTCCGGCGCCCGCCGCCGCGAGGGCGATCAGGACGAGGGCGTAGACGAGGTGGTAGTCGGCGAACGGGTTGGTCGACATGCTCGCCGTTCCGTCGGAGAGGTGCTTGGCCGGTGGCCACTCCGCGACCCACATGAGCGCCATCATCACGGTCCCGGCGACCGCGGCGAGCCGCAGGCCGATCCCCGCGATCAGGGCGAGGCCGATGCCGAGCAGACCGAGCATGAACAGCCAGTCCGCCCAGGCCGCGCCGGCCCAGTCGTGGAACGTGGACTCCATCGGCCCCACGGCGACCGAACCGAGGAATCCCTTCGTGGGCGAGCCGCCGTCGATCCATCCCCTGCCGGAACCGGTGGCGTAGCCGAGGCCGAAGGTCTTGTCGAGGAAGGCCCACAGGAAGACGAAGCCGGTCAGCAGGCGAAGCCCGGCGAACACGTACGCCCGCGTCGCGGTGGCCGCGGCGGTCGCCTCGTCGGCGGAGGCGGGAGCCGTCGAGGTCCGCCCCAGGGAGGGGAAGCGGAATCCCAGGTGCCGGTGCGGGTGGTCGTGGAGTGCCATGATGCTCATCCCTTTCGAGGGGTGGGAGGCGCCGGTTGCGGTGGACTCTCGTTGCACCTTCAATGTCCCGCGTCGTCAGCTCCCCCGAGAGGGGCTGCAGGACCCCGGACCACGGGCCGAACGTCCCGTGTGTGCGGGGCTGTTCGGGATCGGGGGTCGGCGTTCAGGCGGTGCGGGGCAGCCCGTACAGGGAGCGGCCCGCGGCCAGCTCCCGCCCGGTGACCAGTTCGGGTCCGATGCGGACGAAGACCTCCCGCGGCGCGGGCACCCAGGAGCCGGGGCCGGTGCGGGCCAGGCGGTCGATCTCGGCCGGGTCGGTCACCACCGACGCCCGCCCGGTGACGACGACGCTCCAGCCGGAGTGCCGGGTGACGTCGACCTCGTCGGTCTCGAAGGCCACCACCGCGCCGTCGACGGCGCGGGCCAGTTCCGAGGCCGCGGAGGTGCGCAGCAGGACGGCGCCGTCGTGGTCCAGGGTGAAGTTGACCGGCAGCACCGCGGGCAGGGCCCGTCGGGTGTAGACGACGCGGCCGACGGGCGCCCGGGCCATCAGCCGCAGGCAGTCGTGCCGCTCGAGTTCGCGGAAGCCGTCGTTGGAGTACATGGAACAGCCCGTCCTTCGCCTGGTCCAGCGGTGTCACGTCCTTCCACTGTGAGCCGGAGGGGTTCCCGGGAACGAGGGCCATGGGTCCCGGCCCGGCCGGAGAACGCCCCGTCGTCGCACGGCCGGTCGGTACGGTGTCCCGCTCCCGGCCCGGGGAGCGGGGGATTACGTTGGGGGCATCGACGCAGGACATCGGGTGAGGGAGACGGCATGACCGACAAGAGGGCGGCGAAGGTGCCCCGCGCGGCGTACGAGCGGGAGCTGCTGCGCCTGCAGACGGAGCTGGTGAAGCTCCAGGAGTGGGTGCGCGCCGAGGGCGCCCGGCTGGTCGTGGTGTTCGAGGGCCGGGACGCGGCGGGCAAGGGCGGCACCATCAAGCGGGTCGCCGAGCACCTCAACCCCCGCGCGGCGCGGATCGCGGCGCTGCCCAAGCCGACCGAGCGCGAGCGGACCCAGTGGTACTTCCAGCGGTACGTGGAGCATCTGCCGGCCGCCGGGGAGATCGTCCTGTTCGACCGTTCCTGGTACAACCGGGCCGGCGTCGAGCACGTGATGGGCTTCTGCACCAAGGAGGAGCACCAGCTGTTCCTGCGGCAGTGCCCGATCTTCGAGCGGATGCTGGTCGAGGACGGCATCCTGCTGCGCAAGTACTGGTTCTCGGTGAGCGACACCGAGCAACAGGATCGTTTCCGGCGGCGGTTGGAGGATCCTCTGCGCCGCTGGAAGCTGTCCCCCATGGACCTGGAGTCGATCACCCGCTGGGAGGCGTACTCCCGGGCCAAGGACGAGATGATGGTGCACACCGACATCGTCGAGGCACCGTGGTTCGTGGTGGAGAGCGACGACAAGCGCCGGGCGCGGCTGAACATGATCGCCCATCTCCTGGACTCCGTGCCGTACCACGACGTGCCGCCGCCGGTGCTCGAGCTGCCGTCCAGGCCGTCGTCGACCGGCTACGAGCGCTCGCCGCGCGATCTGCGGACGTACGTCCCCGATCACGCGGCGAACCTCTGAGCAGAGACCGCAGGTCCCCGGTCGGGGGCCGAAGGGCCCCCGGGCCACGGGCGTCACCGCGTCGCACCCGCCGTATGCGGGCCGCCCGGGGGCGCCGGCGTCCGTGAGATCCTTCGGCCCGAGGAGGATCATGTCCGAGAGTTCCGTCCGCCACGACCGCGGGTGGCGCCGTCTGCTGCCCGGACTCGGCGCGCTGTGCGGCTACCGGCGCGCGTGGCTGAAGGGCGACGTGCTGGCCGGGATGACCGTGGCCGCGTATCTCGTGCCCCAGGTGATGGCCTACGCCGGTGTGGCCGGCCTGCCGCCGGTCGCCGGACTGTGGGCGATCCTGCCCGCGCTCGCCCTGTACGCCGTGTTCGGCTCCTCCCGCCTGCTGTCGGTCGGCCCGGAATCGACGACCGCGCTGATGACGGCGACCGTGGTGGGGCCGCTCGCCGCGGGCGATCCGGCGCGGTACGCGGCGCTGGCAGCCGCCCTGGCCGTCGCGGTCGGCCTGTTGTGCGTGCTGGCGTGGGCGGCGCGGCTCGGCTTCGTCGCGGACCTGCTGTCCCGGCCGGTGCTGATCGGCTATCTGGGCGGCGTGGCGCTGATCATGATCGTGGACCAGCTGACCGAGCTGACCGGTGTCCGCACGACGGGTTCCGCCTTCTTTCCCCAGCTGTGGTCCTTCGTCACGCACGTGGGGGACGCGCACACGGCCACGGTGGTGGGTGCCGCCGTGGCGCTCGTGGTCCTCTTCACCGTGGCCCGTCTCCTGCGTGCCGTCCCCGGCCCCCTGCTCGTCGTGGTGGCCGCAACGGCGGCGGTCTCCCTCTTCGGCCTGGACGACCGGTTCGGCCTCGAGGTGATCGGCGACGTCCCCTCGGGCCTGCCCGTCGCGGCCCTGCCGGGTCTGACGGACCTGCCCCGGCTGGTGCTTCCCGCCGTCGGGATCCTCCTGGTCGGCTACACCGACTTCATCCTCACCGCGCGGGCCTACGACCGGCGCGACGACGGGGGCACCGGGCTCGACGCCAACCAGGAGTTCCTCGCCCTGGGGGCCGCCAACCTGGGCGCCGGCGCGCTGCAGGGCTTTCCGGTCAGCAGCAGCGCCAGCCGCACCGCGCTCGCCTCCTCGGCCGGCGCGCGCAGTCAGGCGTACTCGCTGGTCGCCGGGGCGG
The DNA here is from genome assembly GCF_043198675.1 of Streptomyces sp. NPDC048734. Lineage (NCBI taxonomy): Bacteria > Bacillati > Actinomycetota > Actinomycetes > Kitasatosporales > Streptomycetaceae > Streptomyces > Streptomyces sp. NPDC048734. The sequence continues at coordinate 317,721 of NZ_JBICUZ010000006.1, forward strand.
GCGTCCTCTGCGTGCTGCTGTTCCTGAGCCCGCTGCTGTCGCGGACCCCCACGGTGGTCCTCGGAGCGCTCGTCGTCTACGCGGCCGTGCGCATGATCGACCTGGCGGGGTTCCGGCGCCTGGCGTCCTTCCGGCGCCGCGAACTCCTGCTGGCGCTCGGCTGCCTGACCGGGGTCCTCGCCCTGGACATCCTGTACGGCGTGCTGGTCGCCGTCGGCCTGTCCGTGGCCGAGCTGCTCTCCCGGGTGGCCCGCCCGCACGACGCCGTCCAGGGTCTGGTTCCCGGTGTCGCGGGCATGCACGACGTCGACGACTACCCGCAGGCCCGCACGATCCCCGGTCTGCTGGTCTACCGCTACGACTCCCCCCTCTTCTTCGCCAACGCCGAGGACTTCCGCCACCGCGCCCTGGCTGCCGTCGACGAGCAGCCGGAGCCGGTCCGCTGGTTCGTCCTGAACGCCGAGGCGAACGTGGAGGTCGACATCACCGCGCTGGACGCGCTGGACGCCCTGCGCCGCGAACTCACCCACCGCGGCATCGTCTTCGCCCTGGCCCGCGTCAAGCAGGACCTGATGGACGACCTGACGGCGTACGGTCTCACCGAGACGGTGGGCCGCGACCGCTTCTTCCCCACCCTGCCGACGGCCGTGGCCGCGTACCGGACGTGGCGCCACGACCGGTAGGCCGTGGCGGCGTGCACCCCGGTGGGGCGCGCCGGACAGGGCCGGGCGGGAGACCGTCCCGGTGCCGACCGGCCCCGTGCCGGAGCGGACCGCGGGGGCTGACGGTCCCGAACCGGTGGGCCGTTCGGCCCTGCTTCGCCCCGGGCCGGGAAACAACGCCGGAACACGGCCGGGTGCCTGCTACACAGAAGGTGCCGCCCCACGCGACGCGGCGCACTTCCCCCTCGTCCCCCTGCCCGGGAGGCTCCATGCTGTCCGCAGAATCCGCCGCCGTCGTCCGTGCGACCCTGCCCGCCGTGGCCGGCGCGCTCGACGAGATCACCACCCGCTTCTACGGCGCGATGTTCCGCGACCGGCCGGAACTGCTCGACGGGATGTTCAACCGCGGCAACCAGGCCAGCGGAGCACAGCGCCGCGCCCTCGCCGGTTCGATCGCCGGGTTCGCCACCGCGCTCCTCGACGACCCGGACACCCGCCCGGACACCCTGCTGGACCGCATCGCCCACAAGCACGCCGCCGTCGGTGTCACCGACGACCAGTACACCATCGTGCACAAGTACCTCTTCGGCGCGATAGCCGAGGTTCTCGGCGACGCCGTCACCGCGGAGGTGGCGGCCGCCTGGGACGAGGTGTACTGGCTGATGGCCGGCGCCCTGATCGGCCGGGAGGCCCGCCTGTACCAGGACGCGGGCGTGGAGCCCGGCAAGGTGTGGCGGCAGTGGACGGTCGTCGAACGCCGGACCGAGACCGCGGACGTGGTGTCCTTCCTGCTCCGTCCCGCCGACGGCCGGCCGGCGCCGCGCGCGCGGGCGGGCCAGTACGTGAGCGTCCGGGTCCGGATGGCCGACGGCGTGCACCAGCTGCGCCAGTACAGCCTGTCCGGCGACCCGGGCGGCGACCTGCGGCGGATCACCGTCAAGCGGGTCGCCGGGACGGCCAAAACGCCGGACGGCGAGGTCTCCGGCCTGCTCCACGAGCAGGTCCGCGAAGGCGACGAGCTGGCGCTCTCCGCGCCCTTCGGCGATGTCTTCCTCGACGACCCGGCCGACGCCGGCACCCCGGTCACGCTGGTCTCCGCGGGCATCGGCGGCACCCCCATGACCGGCATCCTGGCCCACCTCGAAGCCCTGGGTTCGACCCGCCCGGTGCTCGTCCTGCACGCCGACCGCTCCCCCGCCGACCACGCCCTGCGCGCCGACACCCGCACCCTCGTCGAGCGGCTGCCGAACGCGCGCGCCGTGTTCTGGTACGAGCGTCCCGGTGCGGAGGAACCCGACGCCCGCGAAGGCCTGATGAACCTCGACGGCGTCGAAGTGCCCGTCGACTCGACGGTGTTCCTGTGCGGTCCGCTGCCGTTCATGCGCGAGGCGCGCGCACAGCTGCTGCGCGCCGGGGTTCCGGCACGGAGCATCCGCTACGAGGTCTTCGGTCCCGACCTGTGGCTGCCCGGCACGGCGGCCTGACGGCGGGACGCGCCGGGGCCCGAGGCCGCGGCGGGTGCGGGCCCGGTCGGTGACGGTTCACCGGCCGGGCCTCTCGCGTGGCCGCCCGACGGCGGTGTCCGGGCCGTTCGGACCGCACCGGTGCCGACGCCCCCCCTGCCGGCGGCGGCCGGCGTGGGAGAGGCTGTGGCCGTGGGTCCCCGACCAGGTGACCGGAACGAGGAGTCGTGTGATGGCCAAGGCGTATCTGGTGGGCAGCGGGATGGCGGCACTCGCCGCGGCCACGTTCCTGATCCGTGAGGGCGGGTTCGACGGTTCGGACATCCACCTCTTCGAGGAGAAGCGGGACATCGGCGGCAGCCTGGACGCGGGCGGCACGCCCGAGACCGGGTACACCATGCGCGGCGGGCGGATGTTCGAGGCCGAGTACCGCTGCACGTACGACCTGCTGTCCGGCATTCCCTCCCTCGACGACCCCTCGGTCTCGGTCACCCAGGAGATCCTCTCCGGGCACGAGGAGTCCGCCTGGGACGACGTCGCGCGGCTCGTCGACGGGGACGGGAGGATCGTCGACACCCGGTCGATGGGGTTCTCCGAACGCGACCGCCTGGACCTGGTGCGCTGTCTGGCCGCGCCCGAGGGGCACTTCGACGGCAAGCGGATCAGCGACTGCTTCGGCGAGCACTTCTTCACCACGAACTTCTGGTTCATGTGGTGCACCACGTTCGCCTTCCAGCCCTGGCACAGTGCGATCGAGTTCCGCCGCTACCTCAGGCGCTTCGTCCACCTCCTCCCCGGGTTCGCCTCCATGTCGGGCATCCAGCGCACCCGCTACAACCAGTACGACTCCCTCGTGCGTCCGCTGAGCGCGTGGCTGCGCGAACGGGGCGTCACCGTGCACACCGGCTGCCACGTCACCGACCTCACACTCGCGCCGGGGCACCGCAGCACCACGGTCGAGACCGTCCACCTCTCCCGGCACGGACGGGACGAGGAGATCGCCGTGGCCCCCGAGGACCTGGTCCTGGTGACCAACGGGTCCATGACCGACGCCTCCAGTCTCGGCTCCCACACCGCCGCGCCGCCCGCGCACCCCCACCGTTCGGACTCCTGGCTGCTCTGGCACCGGCTGTCCCGCGGTCGTGCCGACTTCGGGAACCCGGCCGCCTTCGACAAGCGCGTCAAGGAGTCCCGCTGGGAGTCGTTCACGGTCACCGCCGAGGACCCCGCCTTCCTGGACGCGCTCGCGGAGTTCAGCGGCCGCGAGACCGGCCGGGGCGGCCTGATGACCTTCACCGGCTCCAACTGGCTGCTCACCCTCGTCGCCCAGCGTCAGCCCGTCTACCGCGACCAGCCCGACGGCGTCTCGGTGTGGTGGGGCTACGGCCTGTTCCCGGGCCGTGCGGGCAACCACACGCCGAAGCCGATGACGATGTGTTCCGGCCGGGAGATCCTCGAAGAGGTGCTGCACCACCTGCCGTTCGACGAGACGGTGCGGAACCGGGTCCTGAAGACCTCCACCGTCGTGCCGTGCCTCATGCCGTACATCACCAGTCAGTTCCTGGCCCGTCACCGTCACGACCGCCCGAAGGTCGTCCCGGACGGCTCGGTCAACCTCGCCTTCATCGGCCAGTTCGCGGAGGTGCCCGACGACGTCGTCTTCACCGTCGAGTACTCCGTGCGCACCGCGTGGACGGCCGTGGCCCAGCTCCTCGGCCTGCCCTCGGGGCCGCCCGAGGTCTACAAGGGGCACCACGATCCGCACGTGCTGGCCGCCGCGCTGGAGACCATGCACCGCCGGTGAGGCCGGGGGCGCGGCCTGTGCCCCCGGCCACAGCACAGGCCCGGACGGTGTCACCGCGATCGCGGTGACACCGTCCGGGCCGTTCGTCACCGGTGCCGGTCCCGGTGCCAGTCCCGGTGCCGGTGTCGGTCCCGGTGCCGGTCCCGGTGCCGGTGCTCCGAACGCTCTCGCGCACCGCGGCGGGCCGGCCCCGCCCAGCCGATCGCGACGGCCAGGAACAGGCCCGTCAGCCCGGCGGGGGCGGCGAGCAGGGCCCAGGTCCGGCCGGAGCCGATGCCGCCGGCCGTCATGAGGACCGCCGAGCCCGACGCGGCGGCCAGGCCGACGCACAGGAGGGTGACGAAGAGGGGGGCGCAGTGGTGACGGGCGGGCCGGGGCGGGGCCTGGCCCAGTGTCGCCCAGTCACGCAGGGTCTCCCGCACCTCACGCCGTCGCTGCACGGCCACGCGGATCCACAGACCGGCCGTGACGGCCGCGCCCGATCCGGCCACGGCCACCGGCGGCCACCACGTCCGGGCGACCAGCAGCAGCACGGCCACGCCCGCGACCGTGGTCCATCCGCTCAGACAGGCCGCCGCGGCGTGGCGGCGGGAGTCGGGCCGGTCGGCGCCCGCCCGCACCTCCGCGAGGGCGGGCAGGTACCAGACGCAGCCGGCGGCGGTCACCAGGGTCGCGCCCAGGGCCAGGACAGGCTGTGCCACGGCTCACCCCGCCGTTTCGGTCTCGGCGATCTCCGGGTGGTGCAGGTCGAACGCCGGCGACTCGGAGCGGATCCGCGGGAGCGAGGTGAAGTTGTGGCGCGGCGGCGGGCAGGAGGTCGCCCACTCCAGGGAGCGGCCGTAGCCCCACGGGTCGTCGACCTGGACCGGCTTGCCGTACCTGGCGGTCTTCCACACGTTGTAGAAGAACGGCAGGATCGACAGGCCCAGCAGGAACGAGCCGATCGTGGACAGGGTGTTGAGGGCGGTGAAGCCGTCGGCGGCGAGGTAGTCGGCGTAGCGGCGCGGCATGCCCTCGGTGCCGAGCCAGTGCTGGACCAGGAAGGTGAGGTGGAAGCCGACCGTGAGGGTCCAGAAGGTGACCTTGCCGAGGCGCTCGTCGAGCATCTTGCCGGTGAACTTCGGCCACCAGAAGTGGAATCCGGCGAACATGGCGTACACGACCGTGCCGAACACCGTGTAGTGGAAGTGCGCCACCACGAAGTACGAGTCGGACAGGTGGAAGTCCATGGGCGGCGAGGCGAGGATGACACCGGTCAGTCCGCCGAAGACGAACGTGATCAGGAAGCCCGTCGTCCACAGCATCGGCGTCTCGAAGGAGAGACTGCCCTTCCACATCGTGCCGATCCAGTTGAAGAACTTCACCCCGGTGGGCACCGCGATCAGGAACGTCATGAAGGAGAAGAAGGGCAGCAGCACACCGCCGGTGACGTACATGTGGTGCGCCCAGACCGTCACCGACAGGCCGGCGATGGCGATGGTGGCGCCGATCAGGCCCATGTACCCGAACATCGGCTTGCGCGCGAACACCGGTATCACCTCGGAGACGATCCCGAAGAACGGCAGCGCCAGGATGTACACCTCGGGGTGGCCGAAGAACCAGAACAGGTGCTGCCACAGCAGCGCGCCGCCGTTGGCCGCGTCGAAGATGTGGCTGCCGAACTTGCGGTCGCACTCCAGGGCGAAGAGAGCCGCCGCCAGCACCGGGAACACCAGCAGGATCAGCACGGCGGTCAGCAGCACGTTCCAGGTGAAGATCGGCATGCGGAACATGGTCATGCCCGGTGCGCGCATGCAGATGATGGTGGTGATGAAGTTGACCGCGCCCAGGATCGAGCCGAAGCCGGAGAGCGCCACACCCATGATCCACATGTCGGACCCGACGCCGGGCGAGTGGACGGCGTCGGACAGCGGGGCGTACAGGAACCACCCGAAGTCGGCCGCGCCCTCGGGGGTGAGGAAGCCGAACGCCGCGATCGACGACCCGAACAGGAACAGCCAGTAGGCCAGCATGTTCAGCCGGGGGAAGGCCACGTCCGGGGCGCCGATCTGCAACGGCATGATCCAGTTGGCGAAGCCGGTGAACAACGGCATGGCGAACATCAGCAGCATGATCGAGCCGTGCATCGTGAACGCCTGGTTGAACTGCTCGTTCGACATGATCTGCAGCCCGGGGCGGGCGAGTTCGGCGCGCATGAAGAGCGCCATCACGCCGCCGACGACGAAGAACACGAACGCGGTGACCAGGTACAGCGTCCCGATCTTCTTGTGGTCGGTGGTCGTCAGCCACTCCGTCCAGGACGGCCGGGGCGGCCGGGCCGCCGCCCGGACGGCCGGGCCGGCCTCCCGGGGCGCGGGACGCCTCGGTGCGTCTCCCGCGTGTGTCACCTGGTCCAACTGCGCCTCGTCCATCGGACGGCGTCCTCCCCATCTGTTCCTGTGGCTCAGGGGCCGGGAAGCACGCACGTGCAGCAGCCACGGCAGGGCGGGGCCCTGTGCACGGTGGATGACGCGGCACTCCCGGCCGCTGCCACATGATCGCCGCAGGGGACCCCCGTCCCACTAGGGTCGAACGGCCCCGGCACGGTCCCCCGTACGGGCCCGACAGTCCCTCCCTTCACCGGGCCGCCCGGCCCGGCGAAGGCGCCGGTCAGTGGGCCGTCAGCCCGTGCGCGCGGAACTGGCCGCGGACCCGGTCCACCAGGGCCGCGTCGGGGACGGGTGTGTCCCGCAGCGGGAAGGGGATGCCCAGGGCGTCGTACTTGGCCGCCCCGAGCTTGTGGAAGGGCAGGACGTCGACCCGCTCGACGCTGTCGAGGCCGGACAGGAAGCGGGCCAGCCCGTCGACGGCCTCGGGGTCGTCGGTCCAGCCGGGGACCAGCACGTACCGGACCCACATCCGCTTGCCCAGCCGGTCGAGGCGGGTGGCGAAGTTGAGGGTGGGGACCACCTCGCCGCCGGTCAGCTTCCGGTAGGTGGGGACGTCGAAGGACTTGACGTCCAGCAGCACCAGATCGACGTCGGCGAGCAGTTCGTCCGTCGCTCGGGCGCCCAGGAACCCGGAGGTGTCCAGCGCCGTGTGCAGTCCGGCCTCCTTGCAGCGGCGCAGCACGGCGCCGGTCAGCGCGGGCTGGAGCAGGGGCTCCCCGCCGGTGATGGTGACTCCGCCGCCGGCCGCGGTGATGAACGGCCGGTACTTGTCGATCTCCGCCATCACCTCGTCGACGGTCGCCTCCCGCCCGTCCCGCATGTGCCAGGTGTCGGGGTTGGCGCAGTACAGGCAGCGCAGGGGGCAGCCGCTGACGAAGAGGACGAACCGGGTCCCGGGACCGTCCACGCCGGTGGACAGGTCCCAGGAGTGGATCCGGCCCTTGGTGCGGCCGACGGCGGTGCTCACAGCGATCCGTGGAAGGTGCGGCTGATCACGTCGAGCTGCTGCTCGCGGGTCAGGCGGACGAAGTTGACGGCGTATCCCGAGACCCGGATCGTCAGCTCCGGGTACTTCTCGGGGTGGGCCATCGCGTCCTCGAGGGTGGCACGGTTCAGGACGTTGACGTTCATGTGGAACCCTCCGGCGGACATGTAGCCGTCGAGGATGCCGACCAGGTGCCCGGCGCGCTCCTCGGGGACGTGCCCCAGTCCCTCCGGGGTGATCGTCGTCGTCAGCGAGATGCCGTCCCGCGCCGCTTCGTACGGCAGCTTGGCCACCGAGAGGGCCGAGGCGGCGACGCCGTGCCGGTCCCGGCCGTTCATCGGGTTCGCGCCCGGCGCGAAGGGCTGGCCGGCACGTCGGCCGTCGGGGGTGTTGCCGGTGTGCTTGCCGTAGACGACGTTGGAGGTGATGGTCAGGACCGACTGGGTGTGCTCGGCGTCCCGGTAGGTGGGGTGCTTGCGCACCTTCGCCATGAACGACTCCACCAGGTCGACGGCGAGGGCGTCGGCGCGGTCGTCGTTGTTGCCGTAGGCCGGGAACTCGCCCTCGGTGCGGAAGTCCACGGCGAGCCCGGTGGCGTCCCTGACGACCTGCACCCGGGCGTGCTTCACGGCGGAGAGGCTGTCGGCGGCGACCGAGAGGCCGGCGATGCCGCAGGCCATGAAGCGGTGGACCGGGTAGTCGTGCAGGGCCATCTCGATGCGCTCGTAGGCGTACTTGTCGTGCATGTAGTGGATGACGTTGAGCGCGTCGACGTAGGTCCGTGCCAGCCAGTCCAGGACCTTGTCGTAGGCCGCCGACAGTTCCTCGTAGTCGAGGTACTCGCCCGTCAGCGGGGGCATCTCGGGGGTGATCTGGTCGCCGGTCATCTCGTCCCGGCCGCCGTTGACGGCGTACAGCAGTGCCTTGGCGAGGTTGACGCGGGCGCCGAAGAACTGCATCTGCTTACCCACCGCCATCGCGGAGACGCAGCAGGCGATCGCCGTGTCGTCGCCGGTGCGCGGGCGCATCAGCTCGTCCGACTCGTACTGGACGGCGCTGGTGTCGATGGAGACCTGCGCGCAGAACTCCTTGAAGCCCTTCGGCAGCTGCGGCGACCACAGCACGGTCAGGTTCGGCTCGGGGGCGGGTCCGAGGTTGTACAGGGTCTGCAGGAAACGGAAGGAGGTGCGGGTGACCAGGGGGCGGCCGTCGTCGCCGATGCCGCCGATCGACTCCGTCACCCACGTCGGGTCGCCGGAGAACAGGGCGTCGTACTCGGGGGTGCGCAGGAAGCGGACGATCCGCAGCTTGATGACGAAGTCGTCGATCAGTTCCTGGGCCCGGGTCTCGTCGAGGACCCCTTCCGCCAGGTCGCGCTGGAGGTAGACGTCCAGGAAGGTGGAGGTGCGTCCGAGCGACATCGCCGCGCCGTTCTGCTCCTTCACCGCCGCCAGGTAGCCGAGGTACAGCCACTGCACGGCCTCGTGCGCGGTGGCCGCCGGCCGGGAGACGTCGCAGCCGTAGGTGGCCGCCATGCGGGTCAGCTCGGTCAGCGCCCGGACCTGCTCGGCCAGTTCCTCGCGGTCCCGGATGACGTGTTCGCTCGACGGCAGGGCGTCGAGCCCCGCGCGTTCGGCGCGCTTGGCCTCGATCAGCCGGTCGGTGCCGTACAGCGCGACGCGCCGGTAGTCGCCGATGATGCGGCCGCGGCCGTACGCGTCGGGGAGCCCGGTGATGATGCCGACCCTGCGGGCCGCCTTCATGGCGGGGGTGTAGGCGTCGAAGACACCGTCGTTGTGGGTCTTGCGGTAGGTCCCGAAGACCTTGTCCACGAACGGGTCGGCCTCGTAGCCGTACGCCTTCAGGCCGTTCTGCACCATGCGCAGGCCGCCGTTCGGCATGATCGCGCGCTTGAGCGGGGCGTCGGTCTGCAGGCCGACGATCAGCTCGCGGTCGCGGTCGATCCAGCCGGGGGCGTGCGAGGTGATCGTCGAGGGGGTCGCGGTGTCCACGTCGAGGATGCCGCGCTCACGCTCCTCGGGGAACAGCGCGCTGACCTTCTCCCAGACGGCCCGCGTACGGCCGGTGGGACCGGTCAGGAAGGCCGCGTCGCCCTCGTACGGGGTGTAGTTGGCCTGGATGAAGTCGCGCACGTCGATGCGTTCGCGCCAGGTGCCGCCGCGGAACTCCCGCCAGGCGTCGGCGGTCCGGGGGCCGGCTGTCATCGTCGTGGTCATCACGGGTCCTCTCGGTGAGCCGTTGTCTCCCTGACGATGTTGCCCGTCCCGGCCGGCGGTGGGCAGTGCCGGTCAGTGCACGCGCGGGTCCCGCCCGGCCCCGCTGTTCCGGGACCTTCGGCCCGCGCGCCGTGGAGCCGTGGGGCCATGGAGCCGCGAGGCTGCGAGGGCCGCGAGGGCGGGAAGGCGGGCGTCGCTCAGGCCCGGGGCGGGGGGGACCGCCGGGTCGGGTACCGGCGGGCCCCCGCAAGCAGGACCCGGGACCGGCCGCCGCAGCTCGCTCCGGTGCCGACCGGCCGCCGGGCCGCGAGGCCGTCGGCGGGCGTCGCTCAGGCCCGGGGCGGGAGGGGACCGCCGGGTCGGGTACCGGCGGGCCCCCGCAAGCAGGACCCGGGACCGGCCGCCGGGGCGAGAGGCGGCGGGGCGGCCCGGCCCCGGGCAGCCGTGCACCGCCGGCCGCGGGAGTCGCGGTCGGCGGCAGGAGGAGTCGCGGTCGGCGGCGACGGGACTCACGGTCGACGACAGGAGGACTCACGGTCGGCGGCGGAGGGTGGACGGTCCCGGGCCCGCCGAGCGCCGTACGGAGCCGGAGCGGCCGGGTCGGTCAGGGCTGTCCCGTTCGGCCGGGCCGCACGAGCACGGCGGGAGGAACCCACCGGGCGAGCCGTTGCCCGTGTGCGCTCTCCCGGCCGGCCTGGAGAGCGCACGCGGGTGGGTTCAGTCGTGCGGGACCACCGCGACGGGACAGGCGACGTGGTGCAGGGCGGCGTGCGCCACCGGCCCCGTGTGGGCACCGAGGCGGTGGGCGCTCGCCCGGCGGCCCACCACGAGGAGCCCGGCATGCTTCGCGGCGTGCACCAGCGTGACGGCGGCCCGTCCCTCACTCACCGTCTCGGTCACGCGGACGGTGGGGTACTTCTCCCGCCAGGGGCGCAGCACGGCGGCCACGGCGCCTTCCTCGGCCGCCAGCGCCTTCGGGCCGGGCGCCGGTTCGACGGCGGCGGGTGCGGCGGTCTCCGCCGGGTCGAAGGCGGGGCGGTTCGGCACGCGGAAGGCGTGCACCACGCGCAGGCCGGTGCCGCGGCGGTGGGCGGCGTCGAAGGCGAACTCGACGAGTTCGTCGCAGGGGTGGCCGATGTCCAGTCCGAGGACGACCGGGCGGAAGGGGGTCTCGGGGATCTCCTCCGGCGCGATGCCGTCCACGGCCGGCAGGTGGTCGCCCGCCTCGCCCCGGCCCGCCCGCACCAGCACCACGGGCTTCGGGGACCGGGCGACCACGCGCTGGGACACCGATCCCGTCACGAACCCGCCCACGGCGCCCAGACCCAGCGACCCGAGAACCAGCAGCTCGGTCTCGGCGGCGGTGGCGATCAGGGCGGCCACCGTGGCGTCGCACACGAGACGCTCGGTGATCCGCAGATCCGGATGCGCCGCCCGGACGGCTTCTGCCGCCTCCCGCAGGACCTGTTCGGCCCACTGGTGCTCGGTGCGGTCCAGCGGTACGTCCGGTGCCGGTCGCGGGTGGCGGTGCCAGGCGTGCACGATCCTGAGCCCGGTGCCCCGGCGTCCGGCTTCCCGGGCCGCCCAGTGCGCGGCCGCGAGACTCGCGGGCGAGCCGTCGACCCCTACGGCGATGTCGTGAAGCATGACGCATCCCTCCCGGTCCGTGGGACCTGTTGACACCCCCAGCCTGCCCCAGGTGGAGGCCGGCGGCCCCCGGGCCGAACAGCCCGGGCACCGGCCCTTTGGGCCCTCGGCGGGCCGGGGGCCGGCCCGGGGCCGACCGGCCCCCGCGGGCGGGACCGCCGGCACCTCGCGTGCGGCGGCTCCCGGACCGACGCTGGAAGCATCACGCCCCACACCTGAGGAGCACAGCGTCATGGCGCGTTACGTGTACGACTTCACCGAGGGTGGCCGTGACATGGCCGGCCTGCTCGGCGGCAAGGGAGCGAACCTGGCCGAGATGACCCGTCTCGGACTGCCGGTGCCCCCGGGATTCACCATCACCACGGAGGCCTGCCGGGCCTTCCTGGAGTCCGGCGGCGAGCCCGCGGGCATGTGGGAGGAGGTCTCCGCACACCTGTCGTCCGTCGAGGACGCCGCGGGCCGGCTGCTGGGCCGGCCGGACGACCCGCTGCTGCTGTCCGTCCGCTCCGGCGCCCGGTTCTCCATGCCCGGCATGATGGAGACGATCCTCGACATCGGTCTCAACGACGAGTCCGTCCTCGGTCTGGCCAAGGTCTCCGGCAGCGAGCGCTTCGCCTGGGACTCCTACCGCCGTCTCGTCCAGATGTTCGGCAGCACGGTCATGGGGGTCGACACCGCGCACTTCGAGCGGGCCATCGCCTCGCTGAAGGACGTGCGCGGGGTCCGGGACGACGTCCACCTGGACGCCGGCGACCTCACCCAGCTGGTGGAGACGTACAAGAACATCATCCACCGGGAGACCGGCGAGGACTTCCCGCAGTCCCCCGCCGAGCAGCTGCGCCGCGCGATCCTGGCCGTCTTCGAGTCCTGGAACGGCGAACGCGCCCGCGTCTACCGGCGCCGCGAGCACATCGCCGACGACCTCGGCACCGCGGTCAACGTGCAGCGCATGGTGTTCGGCAACCTCGGTCCCGACTCCGGCAGCGGCGTCGCCTTCACCCGGGACCCGGCCACCGGACGCCCGGGCCTGTACGGCGACTACCTGTCCAACGCCCAGGGCGAGGACGTCGTCGCCGGCATCCGCAACACCGTCCCCCTCGACGAACTGGGCCGGCTGAACCCGGACGCGTTCGCCCGGCTGCGCGACCACATGGAGACGCTGGAGCGGCACTACCGGGACCTGTGCGACATCGAGTTCACCGTCGAGCGCGGCACGCTGTGGATGCTCCAGACCCGGGTGGGCAAGCGCACCGCGGAGGCCGCCTTCGCCATCGCCGCCGCACTGGCCGACGAGGGGCTCATCACCGCGGACGACGGCCTCGCCCGGGTGAACGGCGAGGGTCTCGCCCGGCTGATGTTCCCGCGCTTCGACGCCTCGGCGGGCGGTGAGCCGCTCGCCCACGGCATCCCGGCCTCGCCCGGTGCCGCGGTCGGCGCGACGGTCTTCTCGTCCGCGGAGGCCGTACGGCGCGCCGCGGCCGGCGAGAAGGTGGTGCTGGTCCGGCAGGAGACCACCCCCGACGACCTGCCCGGCATGATCGCCGCCCAGGCGGTGCTCACCAGCCGCGGTGGCAAGACGAGCCACGCGGCCGTCGTCGCCCGCGGCATGGGGAAGGTCTGCGTGTGCGGCGCCGAGGAACTCTCCGTCGACCTCGAGGCGCGGCGCTTCACCACGCCCGACGGCACCGTCGTCGAGGAGGGCACGGTCGTCTCCGTGGACGGTTCCGCCGGAGCCGTGTACGCGGGCGCGGTGCCGCTGGCCGACTCGGCGGTCATGCGCTTCCTGGAGGACGGCCGTGCGGAGGGGCACGCGGCCGACGTGGTCGACGCGGTGGCCCGCGCCCTGGACCGGGCGGACGCCGTCCGGCGCCTGGAGGTGCGCGCCAACGCCGACACCCCCGAGGACGCCGCCCGCGCACGCCGGTTCGGCGCGCAGGGCATCGGTCTGTGCCGCACCGAGCACATGTTCCTCGGCGAGCGCCGCAAGCTGGTCGAGGAGATGATCCTGGCCCGCACGGAGGCCGAGCGCGAGCGGGCCCTGGCGGCTCTCCTGCCGCTCCAGCGCGAGGACTTCACCCGCATCCTGGAGGCGATGGACGGCCTGCCGGTCACCATCCGGCTGCTGGACCCGCCGCTGCACGAGTTCCTGCCGGACCACACCGAACTCGCCGTCCGGGTCGCCGCCGTCGAGGCCCGCGGCGAACTGCCCGACGCGCACGACACCGAGCTGCTGACGGCGGTGAACCGCATGCACGAGGAGAACCCGATGCTCGGGCTGCGGGGCGTGCGCCTCGGCCTGGTGGTGCCCGGTCTGGTCGCCATGCAGGTGCGGGCGATCGGTGAGGCCGTGGCACGACGGGTGTCGGCCGGCGGCGACCCCCGGGCGGAGATCATGGTCCCGCTCGTGGGGGACGTGCGCGAGCTGCGGATCGTGCGGGAGGAGGTGCGGCGCGTGCTCGACGAGGTCTCCGCGGCGTCGGGTGTCTCCGTCGACTGCCCCGTCGGAACGATGATCGAGCTGCCCAGGGCGGCGCTGACGGCCGGCCTGATCGCCGAGGAGGCGGAGTTCTTCTCCTTCGGCACCAACGACCTGACCCAGACCACCTGGGGCTTCTCCCGGGACGACGTGGAGGCGGAGTTCTTCTCGGCCTACCTCGACAAGGGCGTCTTCCCCGTCTCCCCCTTCGAGACGCTCGACCGGGAGGGCGTGGGCCGGCTGATCGGGATCGCCGTCGCCGAGGGCCGCGCCACCCGGCCCGGGCTGAAGATCGGGGTGTGCGGCGAGCACGGCGGGGACCCCGACTCGGTGCACTTCTTCCACGCCGCGGGCCTGGACTACGTCTCCTGCTCGCCCTTCCGGGTGCCGGTGGCGCGGCTGGAGGCCGGACGGGCGGCGCTGGAGGAGGCCGACGTCAGCGACAGCAGGTGAGCGGGACCCTCGGCCCCGGTACCGGGGTCGGCCGACCCTGGGACCGGGGCACCGCGCGCAGCAGGCTTGGGGTGTACCGGAACGATCACGAGGAGCGGATCACATGACTGCCAAGGACATGGCTGCGGTTGAGGTCACCACCACCGTGCTGGTGCGCGCCGAGGGCGAGGTGGACGAGGAGTCCCTCGCGTACCTGCGGGAGAAGGTGGGTGCCGCGCTCGACCGGCGCGGGCTCCCGGCCGTCAGCGGCGAGGTGCGCGTGACCAGGGCCGTGGCCCACCACGTCGAACTGCCCTGGTCGGCCGCCGCCGAGATCCGGGTGGGGAACGAACTCGTGGTCGTCCACGCCCGCGAGGCCAGCGCGCGCGAACTCGCCGACCGGCTGCAGGACCGGCTGCGCGACGGAACCGAACGCGTCGCCCACCGCGGGGACGTGACCCGCAGGACGGCCACGCCGCCGCCGTGGCGCGGCGGCCCGCAGCAGTAGGGCCCGCGGGCCCGTGCCCGAACCGGCGGGGGGCGGGGGGGCGCGGCGGGGCCCCCCCCCCCCCCCCCCCCCCGGGCGGCCCCCCCCCCGCCCCCCCCCCCCCGCGGCGCGCAGGTGTACACGGGCCTCGGGGCGGCGCGCCGGCGGGCGCCCGCTGGGGGGCCCCGCCCCGGCGGGGGGGGGGCGCCCCGCCGCTGTGGGCCCCGGGGCCCGGGCCCCCCCCGGGGGGGGGGGGGGGGGCCGGGGGGGCCCCCCGCCCCCCGCCCACGCCCGTGAGGAGAACCCCCGTGACACACCGCACCGTCGGCGAAGTGATGACCAGGGACGTCGTCGAGGCACGCCGGACGACGCCCTTCAAGGAAGTCGTGCGGCTGCTCGACCACCACCGGATCAGTGGACTGCCGGTGATCGACGACGACGACAAGGTGCTCGGGGTGGTCTCCGGGACCGACCTGGTGCGCGCGCAGGCGCACCGGTCCGGGCACGGCCGGGACGGCGCCGTCACCGCCGCCGACCTGATGTCGAGCCCCGCGATCACCGTGCACCCCGAACAGAGCGTCCCGGACGCGGCCCGGCTGATGGAACGCCGCGGCGTCGAGCGGCTGCCCGTCGTCGACGAGGAGGACCGGCTCATCGGCATCGCCACCCGCCGGGACCTGCTGCGGGTCTTCCTGCGCACGGACGACGACCTGAGCCGCCAGGTCGGCGAGGAGGTCGTCGGCAGGACCCTGGGGCTGCCGCCCGACGCCGTCCGCGTCTCCGTACGCGACGGCGTCGTCACCCTCGACGGCCGCGTGGAGACGCGCAGCCAGGTCCCGGAGGCCGTGCGCGCGGCGTGGCGGCTCGAAGGCGTCGTGGGCGTGGTGAACGCGCTGACGTTCCGCGTCGACGACTGCGCGGCGCCGGCCGCGTCGGGATCCCGGGTGCCCCGCTGAGGCGCCCGCACCGAACGGACCGACAGACCCTGCGAGTTCGGGCCGGACGGTCTCGGACGGGGACCTTCGGCACCTGCGGCGGGACCCCGTCCTCCGGCACAGTGGAACCAGGAAGCGGCGCCCCCACCGCGGTGCCGCTTCCGCCCCTGCCACCGCCGTCCTCGCACGGCGAACCCGAGCCGTGTGTCCACGGCCACCCTGACACTGGAGGCTCTTCCATGACCCGCCACGAATCCCGGACCAGGGCCACGGTCGGCACCGAGGCCACGGTCAGTGCCGAGGCCACGGTCGGCACCGAGGCCCCCTCCGACACCGCGGTCGCCGTGGACCGCCTGGTCACGGCCGGCCTCAAGGCCCTCGCCGACTACGAGAGCCTCTCCCAGGAGCAGGTGGACCACATCGTGAAGAAGGCCTCGGTCGCCGCCCTGGACCAGCACACCGCGCTGGCCCGCCTGGCGGTGGAGGAGACCGGACGGGGCGTCTTCGAGGACAAGGCGGCCAAGAACATGTTCGCCTGCGAGCACGTCACGCACAGCATGGGCCCCATGAAGACCGTCGGGGTCATCGCCCGCGACGACATCGAGGACATGGTCGAGATAGCCGAGCCGGTCGGTGTGGTGTGCGCGATCACGCCCGTCACCAACCCGACCTCCACCACCATCTTCAAGGCGCTGATGGCGCTCAAGACCCGTAACCCGGTCGTGTTCGCCTTCCACCCCTCCGCCCAGCGGTGCAGCGCAGAGGCGGCCCGGATCGTGCGCGACGCGGCCGTCGCCGCCGGTGCCCCCGAACACTGCGTGCAGTGGATCGAGGCGCCCTCGGTCGAGGCGACCGACACGCTGATGCGGCACCCGGGCGTCTCCCTGATCCTCGCCACCGGAGGCAACGCCATGGTCAAGGCCGCCTACTCGGCGGGCAAGCCGGCCCTGGGCGTGGGTGCGGGCAACGTCCCCGCCTACGTGCACAGGAGCGCCAAGCTGCGCCGGGCCGTCAACGACCTCGTGCTGTCGAAGTCCTTCGACAACGGCATGATCTGCGCCTCCGAGCAGGCCGTCATCCTGGACACCGCGATCTACGACGCGGCGCTGGCCGAGTTCCGCACCCTGCACGCCCACCTGGCCACCGCGGAGGAGAAGGCGAAGCTGGAGGCGTTCCTCTTCCCCGTCGACCACAAGGCGGGGGCCGGCTGCGAGCCCAAGGTCAACGCGGCGGCCGTCGGCCAGAGCCCGGTGTGGATCGCCGAGCAGGCCGGGTTCTCCGTGCCGGAGCACACCTCGCTGATCCTCGTGGAGGCAGGCCGGGTGGGACCGGACGAACCGCTGACCCGGGAGAAGCTGTGCCCGGTGCTGGCGGTGCTGCGCGCCGAGGACGAGCGCCACGGCTTCGACCTGGCCGCCGACATGGTCGCGTTCCACGGCCAGGGCCACAGCGCCGTCGTCCACACCGAGGACCGCGCCGTGGCGGAGGCCTACGGCATGCGCATGAAGACCGTGCGGGTCATCGTCAACGCCCCGTCCTCGCAGGGGGCGATCGGCGGCATCTACAACGGCCTGCTGCCGTCGCTGACGCTCGGCTGCGGCTCGTGGGGCAGCACGTCGGTGTCGAACAACGTCTCCGCCGCCCAGCTGCTCAACGTCAAGCGGGTCTCCACGCGCCGCAACAACCTGCAGTGGTTCAAGGTCCCGCCGAAGATCTACTTCGAGCCGCAGGCCATCCGCTACCTCACCTCCATGCCGGACGTGCACCGCGTCACGATCGTCACCGACGCGACCATGACCCGTCTCGGCTTCGTCGACCGGATCACCGGTGTCCTGCAGCGGCGCCGCGAACCGGTCACCCTCCAGATCATCGACAACGTCGAGCCCGAGCCCAGCATCGACTCCGTGCGGCGCGGCGCCCGCCTGATGGAGGACTTCCGCCCGGACACGATCATCGCGCTCGGCGGCGGTTCGCCCATGGACGCGGCGAAGGTGATGTGGCTGCTGTACGAGCAGCCGGACATCGACTTCGCCGACATGCGGCAGAAGTTCTCCGACATCCGCAAGCGCGCCTTCCGCTTCCCGACGCTCGGCAAGCTCGCCCGCCTGGTGTGCGTGCCGACCACCTCGGGGACCGGCGCCGAGGTCACGCCGTTCGCCGTCATCTCCGATCCGGCGACCGGCAAGAAGTACCCGCTGGCCGACTACGCCCTCACCCCCAGCGTGGCCATCGTCGATCCGCTGCTCACCACCGCGCTGCCGCCGGTCCTGGCCGCCGACAGCGGCTTCGACGCCCTCACCCACGCCATCGAGTCGTACGTCTCCGTCTACGCCAACGACTTCACCGACGGCCTGGCGCTGCACGCGATCCGCCTGATCTTCGACAACATCGGGGCCGCGGTGAACGACCGCGCCGCCTCGCCCGAGGCCCGCGAGAAGATGCACAACGCCGGCACCATCGCCGGAATGGCCTTCGGCAACGCCTTCCTGGGCATCGTCCACGCCATGTCCCACACGCTGGGCGCGACCTTCCACATCGCCCACGGCCGCACCAACGCGGTCCTGCTGCCGCACGTCATCCGCTACAACGGCAGTGTCCCGACCAAGCTGACCGGTTGGCCCAAGTACGAGAACTACCGGGCCCCCGAACGCTTCCAGGACATCGCCCGCGCCCTGGGCCTGCCCGCCGCCACCCCCGCCGAGGGCGTGGAGTCCCTCGCCCTGGCCGTCGAGCGGCTGCGCGAGGCCGTCGGCATCGAGCCGACGTTCAAGGCCCTCGGCGTCGACGAGAAGGCCTTCGTCGAGGCCCTGCCCCAGCAGGCGCTCAACGCCTACGAGGACCAGTGCGCGCCCGCCAACCCCCGCATGCCGATGCTGGACGACATGCAGGAGATCATGCGCGCGGCCTACTACGGCTGAGCGCGGTCGCCGGGCGGCGAGCACACCGGAGCCGGGGGGGGGGGGGGGGGGGGCGGGCGGGGCGGGGGGGGGGGGGGGGGGGGGGGGGGGCGGGGGGGGGGGTGGGGG
>NZ_JBICUZ010000006.1:336313-348082 GCF_043198675.1 Streptomyces sp. NPDC048734
GCCCACCGCCCCCGTCGCCCCGGGCGGCCCCCCCCCCCCCCCGCCGCCGCGGCCGCCCCCCCCCCCCCCGCCCCCGGGCGCCCCCCCCGCCGCCCCCCCCGCCCCCCCCCCCCGGCTCCGGTGTACTGCGGCACCCGCAGGAACGGCTTTCCCGACAGGTCCGGCGTGCCGGGCACGAGCCGACCGGCATCTCCGGTCCGACGGGGTGCTGCTCGTGACGACGGCTCGCGGCGGTCTCCCCCTGCCGTGCCGCAACGGGTCAGCGGTGTCCTGCGGGCGGGGCGGTGAACTTCACGAGTTGCCCCTGCCGGAGCGTCACGAACGCGTCACAGCTGCACTTGTCGTACTCGATGTCGCCGTCGGACGTGGGGTGCCGGGACAGCAGGCGCCAGACCGGCCGGGACACGGTCGCGGTGCAGCCCCACTCCCGGAGGGGGCAGCGGTCGGGGGCATCCGGTTCCTGCGGGCCCACCGCGGCGGCACGGTGACGGCCTCGTCGTGGGGGCTGGTCACCGGGGACCGGCGAAGGCGGGACCGAGGGCGGCATGGTGCCGCCTCCTTCCGCGGGTGCCGCGGCCCGGGGCCGCGGCACGCTCGGTTCGGCCAGGGTGCGCATGAGAAGCCAGCTCAGCACGGGCATCGCGACGAGAGGCGCAAGGGCCGTTTGCAGGGACGCGGCGTCGGCGAGGCCGCCGATGGCGGGAGCGGCCAGGCCGCCGATGCTGACGGTCAGACCGAGGGTGATCCCGCCGGCGGTGCCGACACGGGAGGGCAGGTAGTCCTGGCCGAGGGTGACCTGCAGCGAGAAGGGCACGTAGAGGCCGGCCGAGGTCAGTGCCACGAACAGGTAGACGGCCGGGCCCGGCACCCACACCACGCCCGCGACGGCCGCAGCCGTGATCAGGTACGACCAGCGCGAAACGGTCACCCGGTCCCAGCGGTCGGCCAGGGACCCGCCGAGCACCGAGCCGATCGCACCGCCGAGGTAGAGCACGGACAGGGCCGCGGTGCCCGCGGCCGCGCCGCCGCCCAGGCGCTGCCGGGCGTACAGCGAGATGAAGGTGCTCAGACCGGTGAACGTGATCGACCGGAAGACCACGGCCAGTGACAGTCTCACGAAGGAGGCGGTGTCGTCGCTCCCGGCCGGCACCACGGTACGGGGTCCGGCGGCCTGCCTCTGCTGCGGCGCGCGCACCACGGGCAGGCACATCACGGCACCGGCGAGCGCCGGCAGCACCAACAGCGGCGTCCAGCGCAGTCCTCCGGTGGCCACCACGGCGGTGACCATGAGCGGGGCCAGCGCGAAGCCGATGTTGCCGCCCGTGGAGAACCAGCTCATGGCCCGGTGACTGCCCTGGGAGGCGACGCGGGCGACGCGGGCGGACTCGGGGTGGTAGGCGGCCACGCCGATCCCCGACATCGCGACGCATACGACGGTCAGCGGGTAAGAGCCGTTCAGGCCGCTCAGCGCGATGCCGACACCGCCGAGCAGCGTGCTGACCGGCAGCAGCCAGGGCATGGCCCAGCGGTCGGTGAGCGCGCCGAACACCGGCTGCACCACCGAGGACAGCAGCGAGGCCGCCAGCACGATGCCCGAGGCGACCGCGTAGGTGTAGGCGCGCTCGGCGATGAAGAACGGCACCAGGGCCGCCACGGCGCCCTGGTAGACGTCGACGCAGGCATGGCCCGCGGACAGCAGGACGATCGAGGTGTTCCTTCGCATGCCGTCATGTTGCGGGCCCGACGCCATGTCGAACTTCCGATAATCTGCCACACAATGATGGAAATCCGCCACGATCCCACGGCCCCGACCCGCACCCAGTGGCTGGCGTCCGGCGACTCGATCGACGCACACCGGCACGACGACCACCAGATCGTCTACGCCGGCCGCGGCGTGCTGGCCGTCACGACCGGCGGGGGATCCTGGGTCGCCCCGGGCACGCGCGCCATCTGGGTGCCCGCCGGCACCGTGCACGCGCACCGGGCCTACGGCGAACTCGACCTGCACCTGGTGGGGCTGCCCGCCACCGAGAACCCGCTCGGCCTCGACGCACCGACCGTGCTGGCCGTCGGCCCGCTGCTGCGCGAACTGATCATCGCCCACACACGCTCCGAGGACGACGACGGCCCCGAGCGGTCCCGCCTCCGCATGGTGCTCCTCGACCAGCTGCGGGCGTCCCCCCAGCAGCCACTGCACCTGCCCGCTCCCACCACCCCCCTGCTGCGCACCCTGTGCGACGTCCTGCGGGCCGACCCGGCCGACGGCCGCACGCTCGCCGAACTCGGCCGCGAGGTCGGGGCGAGCGACCGCACCCTGTCCCGGCTGTTCCGCAGCGACCTCGGCATGACCTTCCCGCAGTGGCGCACGCAGCTTCGCCTCCACCGCGCGCTGGTACTCCTGACCGAGCGGACGCCGGTGACCGCGGTGGCGCACGAGTGCGGCTGGTCGTCCACCAGCGCCTTCATCGACGCCTTCCGCCGCGCCTTCGGCCACACCCCGGGCTCCCATCCGACGGGTTGAGGGTACGCACGGCCCGGACCGGAGGCGGTTCGCAGCGGGCCCCGCCGCGGGACGGCCGAGGTCCGCAGCAACGCCTCCGCGACCGGTGCCGCGACGGAAGGGCCGGGTGAGACCTCCGAGCGGTCCCACCCGGCCCTTTCCCGCCGCGTTCCGCCGTTTCCCGCCGACCGGTGCGGCGCCGTCAGGTGAGCACCTCGGCCAGTGGGCGCCGGGGCAGGGACCGCACGCAGGGCGGGCGGCCGAGCCGGAGGATCATCTGCGGGTACTGCCCCGCGGTGAGCGTCTGCCGGATCCGCCCGCGCAGGTGCGGCACCTCGAGGGGCTGCGTGTGGAAGGCCGCCATGACGTCGTGGGAGGCCGCCTGCAGCAGCATCCGCTCCAGTGCCTGGCCGGCCCGCAGCCAGGCGGCCAGGTCGTCGCGGTCGGTGCCGAGCAGTACCACCAGTCCGGTCCGGGCCGGCCACCGCCGGGGCGGTGTGGGGAACATGCCGGTCAGGCCCGCGTAGTCCCGGCCGGCGAGCGTGGTGCAGTCCGGGTGCAGGACGCCGACATCGGCCGGGACCCCGTCGTTCCTGGGCTGTGCGAGCCGCCAGGTCCATCCGGCCTGCTCGGCCGCGAGCCTCGCGTCGGTACGGTGGGCGTCCTCGCCCGCCCGGACCAGTTCGGCCAGCCGCCGGCGGTCCGCGCTGTCGTCGACGACGTGCAGCTCGGCGCCCTCGCGACGGACCTGCTCGCGCAACTCCTCCAGGAGGCCCGAGGGCGGCGCCTGCGGCAGGAAGGGGCCGCGCGCGGTGTGTCGTCGGCCCAGGGCGGCGTACAGCCGCTGCTCCTCGGGGGTCGGCCGGGTGTAGGCACCCCAGCCGACCGTGGCGAGGTGGGCGAGGTCCTGCGGGTCCGGGAAGGTGTCGACGAGGGGCCGGAATCCCAGGTGCAGCATGGCGAGACGGATGTTGAGCAGGGCCGCCCCGCAGCCGAGGACCATCTCCCGTCCCAGAGGGTCGGCGAGGGGCAGTCCCCGCTCCGCGACCGCGTGCAGTTCGATGCCCCGGTCTCCGTGCGCCACGAAGTGCCAGGGCTGGGTGTTGTGGAGCGAGGGCGCGGTGATGGCCGCGCGGGCCAGATAGGCGGAGGCGTGACCGGGGCATGCGCTGACGACGGACATGAACGGTGCCGCCCTTTCTTGAGCTTCCTGGTCCCAGGATCGCTCCGAGCAGCGGTTTCCCGGCAGGGGCCGCAGGTCCCCGGCGGCGGCCGAGGGGCCCTGGCGACGGCCGGGGGGGTCCTGACGACGGCCGGGGGGGTCCTGACGACGGCCGAGGGGTCCTGACGACGGCGGATCCGGGGCCGGCGCGGGCTCCGCCGGGTGTCGTCACCCGGGGAGGAGCAGACGGCTCGTCTCCCCCGGCTGGACGCTCACGGCCCGGTCGGCGAGCTGGATGTCGATGGGCGAGCGGTCCGACGGCGGCACCTCGATCTCCAGCTGCCCGCGCGACAGCCGCAGCCGTACGCCCCAGTGGCCCTGGTAGCGCAGGGCGAACCCGTACGAGGACAGTTCCGGCAGCGGCACCGGGTCGAGCCACAGGGCCCCCTCGCGGGTCTCCAGTCCGGTCAGCCCGCGCTGTACCAGGTCGAGACTGCCGGCCATGGCGCCCAGGTGGATGCCCTCACCGGTGGTGCCGCCCTGGACGTCCGCGATGTCGCCGCGCAGGGCCTCCTGGCAGAAGGTCCAGGCCTCGGCGCGCCGGGCCCTGGCCAGGATCCAGCCGTGGACGAGCCCGCTGAGCGTGGAGCCGTGGCTGGTGCGCCCCAGGTAGTAGTCGACGGTGCGCAGCCAGGTGTCCTCGTCCAGGCGGTGTCCCAGGCGGTGGAACAGCGTCCGGAGTTCCGCGGGGGAGAACAGGTAGCCGAGCATCAGCACGTCGGCCTGCTTGGACGCCTTGTAGCGGTTGACGGTGTCGCCCTCCGCCTCCAGGATCCGGTCCAGGCGCCGGATGTCGTCGTACCGCCTGCGGTAGTCCTCCCAGTCGAGTTCGGCGAGGTCGCCGTAGCCCTCGAACTGGCTGACGACGCCGTCGTGGAAGGGCACGTACAGGGTGCGGGAGACGTCCTCCCACTGCTCCGGTTCGCCGCCGTCGAGGCCGGTGCGCTCGGCCAGTTCGCGTCGGCGCGGCTCGGGCAGGGCCGCGAGCACCTCGAGGGTGCGGGTGAGCACCCAGGCGGCCGTGACGTTGGTGTAGGCGTTGTCGTCGAGGCCGGGCTGCGGCGCGTCGGGGTACGCCTCGTGGTACTCGTCGGGCCCCATGACGCCCAGGATGCGGTGCCGCCCGAGGCGCTCGTCCCAGGTGGCCGAGTCCGCCCAGAAGCGGGCGATCTGCAGGAGCATCTCGGCGCCCTTGGTGTGCAGGAACTCGGCGTCCCCGCTGGCCTCGCAGTACTGCCACACGTTGTACGCGATCGCCGAGCCGACGTGGTACTGCAGATGGGAGTGGTCGGGCAGCCAGCGCCCGGAACGGGGGTTGAGGTGCAGGCGCTGGGTCTCCTCCCGCCCGTCGCTGCCGCTCTGCCAGGGGTAGCGGGCACCGCGCCGGCCGATCGCGCGCGCGGCCGAGCAGGCCTGCTCCAGGCGGCGGTGGCGGTAGCGGAGCAGGGCGCGGGAGACCTCCGGGAAGTGGAGGTCGAGGTACGGCAGGACGAACAGCTCGTCCCAGAACACGTGCCCGCGGTACGCCTCGCCGTGCAGGCCCCGGGCCGGGACCCCGACGTCGAGGTCCGCGGTGTGCGGGGACAGGGTCTGCAGCACGTGGAACAGGTGCAGCCGCAGGACGGCCCCCGGCTCGCCGGGGACGTCGATGTCGGCCCGGCGCCACAGCAGGTCCCAGGCCGTCAGGTGGGCCTCGAGCAGTTCGTCGAAGCCGGGGGCCCGGCCCACGCGCTCGACCGCCGCCTCCAGGGGGTCGCTGATCGCGCGGTCGTGGGAGGTGTGCAGGGCGACGGTCTTGTCGACGGTGACGGTCCTCCCGGTGGTCAGGTGCAGGACGCCCTCCTGGACCGCCCGCCGCTGCTCGTGCCGCGCGGCGACCGGGACGCCGGCCGACGTGAGGCGGGCCGCCATGCCGATGCGGACGTCGGAGGTCCGGGTACGGCAGCGCAGCCACACCGTGTCCGCGGCGTGGGTGCCGGTGTGCACGTGGGTGAGGTGGCGGCCGTCCAGGTCGCGGTAGCGGGGCACGCCGGCGTTGGTGACGCCGCCGTCGAGCGCGGCCTCGACCTCCAGGTCGGCGCAGTGGCCCTCCAGGGTGAACTCGGTGCGCAGGGCGGCGAGATGGGGATCCGCCATGTGCACGAGCCGCTGCTGGCGCACCGTCAGCGCGCCTCCGTCGCCCAGGGCGTACCGGGTCCGCCGCTCCAGCAGGCCCGAGGCGAGGTGGAGCAGGAGGCGGTGGTCGAGCAGCGTGGCCGTGTCCGGGGTGAGCCACTCCCCTCCGGCGAGCCGGAACCGCAGCGGGAGCCAGTTGGGGAGGTTGACCATGTCCTCGTTCTCGACGCGGCGGCCCGCCACCTCGGACGTCAGCCGGTTGTAACAGCCGGCCGCGTAGGTGCCCGGATAGTGCACGCCGTCCGCGTCGCACTCCGGGAACGCGCCGCGGGTGGCGAAGTAGCCGTTGCCCAGCGTGCACAGCGACTCCCTGAGCGGCTCCTGCCCGGGGTCGTACCCCCGGTACTCCCACACCCCGTCCGGCACGGCGGCACCCGGCCCCCCGGCGAGCTGTCCCGGGTCCTCGGTGTCGCGCGTACCGCCCGCCGGTCCGTCCACGGTGCCGGACCGGTGGGACGGGCCCGTCCGTTCCGGCGATGTCGCCACGGTCCCCTCCGCCTCCTTCCCCCTGTGCGTGAGCCGGGGGGTCTCACACCCGCTGCGGTACGACCGTCACCGGGCAGCGCGCGTGGTGCAGCAGTGTGTGGCTCACCCGGCCGAGTTGCAGGCCGACGTGGCCGACCCTGCGCCGCGCGCCCACGACGACGAGGTCGGCGGCGGCCGAGCGGTCGACGAGCACCCTGGCGGCCGGCCCCTCCACCGTCGTCCGGCGCACCCGGACCGCCGGGTGCTCGGCCGTCGCCTCGCGCAGGATTTCGTCGAGCAGCGCAGAGGCGCGCTCCTCGTGCCGGCGGGCCCGTTCGTCCGCGGGCGCCGGAGGGTCGGCGCTCTCGTGCGCGGGGCAGCGCCAGGCGCGCACGACGTCCAGGGTGCACGCCCGCGCCTCGGCCTCGCGGAAGGCGAGGCGCACCGCGTCACCGGCGGTGTCCGCGTCGCCGGCCCCGAGGAGGATCCGCTCGTGGGTGCCGGCCAGGGCGGCGGCGTCCCCGCGGACCACGGTCACCGGGCAGTGCGCGCGGGCGGCGACGGCCAGGCCGACCGAGCCGAGGAGCAGTCCCTTCAGCTCACCGCGGCCGCGCGAGCCGGTCACCAGGAGAGCGGCGTTGTCGCCCTCGTGCAGGAGGGCGTCCGCGGGTTCCGTGGTGAGGATCGCGGTCGACACCTTGACGTCCGGGTTGCGCCGCCGGGCGCGTTCCGCGGCGGAGGCCACGATGTGCTCCGCCAGTACCTGCGCCGAGGGGCGTTCCTGCCCGCGGAGCACCATGGCGCCCTCGTAGCGTTCCCAGAGGGAGGCGTGGACCAGCCGCAGCGGCAGGCCCAGGCGGGCCGCCTCGTCCACGGCCCAGTCGACCGCCGTCAAACCGGGATCCGATCCGTCGACGCCCACGATCAGGGGCAGTTCCGTCACCGTGCTCACCGCCTTCCGTCGGGCTGCCGTGCGAATGCAGCAGAAACCCTCTCTATCACCGTCGCACGCGGGGCGCCTGCGGGGCAGGGGCGAAGGGGGCGGTCCGGGGGCCGGTCGGCCCACCCGGTCCACCCGGTCGCCGCGGACGGCGCGGACGGCGCGGCGGCCGGCGACTGGCGGCCGGCGACTGGCGCGGCACGGACCACGGGGTCGGCTTGCCACCGACGGCCGTGGGACCGGTGCCGACGCCGGTGGTGGAGGCCGCCGCCGGTACCGGTGAGGGCCGCTCGGCCCAGTGTCCGGGGCCGCTCAGGCCCTGGGAGCCGCGCGCCTTCCGCAGGACGCTGGGGGCACAGGCTCCGGAGGGAGGGACCACGGTTCCTCCCCCCGGACACGTCCCGACCGTTCGAGGAGAACCAGCCATGAAGGCCACCAGGGTCGACACCCTCATGGTCCGCGACGTCGTCACGGCCGAGCGCGACACGCCGTTCAAGGAAGTGGTGCGCACGCTCGACCGGCACCGCATCAGCGGGCTGCCGGTGACCGACCCGGAAGGGAAGGTCGTCGGTGTGATCTCCGAGACGGATCTCCTGCTCCGGCAGGCGACGGCCCCCGCACCGGGCGGCGGCCGGGGCTCCTGGGCGGAGCGGCTGCGCGGGCTGAGCCGGCGCGTCCGCCGCGACACGCTCAGGGCCCGCGCCGGCACGGCCGGCGGTGTCATGTCGGTTCCCGCGGTCACGGTGCGCGCCGACGCCACCGTCACCGAGGCGGCCCGGCTCATGGCCGAACACGGCATCGAGCGGCTGCCGGTGGTGGACGAGGAGGACCGGCTGGTCGGCATCGTCACCCGGCGCGAACTGCTCCGGGTGTTCCTGCGTCCCGACGAGGAGATCCGCCGGGCGGTGGAGCAGCGGGTCTTCGGCGACGCGCTGTGGCTGGCGCCGCACGTCGTCGAGGCCTCCGTCAGGAACGGCGTGGTCACGCTCACCGGCCAGTTGGAGCGGCGCAGCGACATCCCCGTCGCGGTGGGCCTGACGAGCCGCCTCGACGGTGTGGTCGCGGTCGTCGACCGCCTCTCGTACCGGCTCGACGACTCCCATCTGCGGCCCGCCGAGCAGGCGGCCCTGCACGGCATCACGGACGACTGGATGCGCCGGCTCTGAGCCCGCGCCCCGGTCACCGCCGGTCAGGGTGTCCGCCGCCCGGCCGACGGGCCCCGCGACGGGCCCCGCGGCGGCCCTCACGAACGAGAGCGGGCCGTCACGGTTCCCCCTGCTTCTGACCGGTGCCGCCGGGCGCTCGGCGCCCGCACGGTGTTCGGCCACGGCCCGTTCGTCGTGGGCTTCGTCCTCGTGGCGGCGGGACTCCTCGGTCTCATCGCGTTCATGTCCACGCGGGCACGGTGCCCGGGTCCGGCGAGCGGGAGGCCGTCGTCGGGGAACGGCACCGCGTCGGCGACCCCGACGATCACCACCGCCACCGGTCCTGATCGTCGGGGCTCCCGACGGGACCGGCCTCGGACCGGCCCTCCACGAGGAGCGGTCGGCGCACGGGAAGGAGGAATCGACGTCATGATCACGGCGCTCGTCTCGGCGGTCCTGTTCGTGCACGGTTTCGTCCATCTGCCGGTCTGGCTGGCGCGCACCGGCGGGGACGGGCCGTTCGACCCCCGGCACTCCTGGGCGCTGGCGGCGGCAGGAGTGCCCGGTCCCCGGGTCGCGGGGGCCGCCGCCATCGGCCTCGCCTCGGTGACGTCCATGCTGTACGTCATCGCGGGCGCGGCCGTCGCCGTGCAGAGCGGCGGACGGCCGGCGGCGGCGCTCCTCGCCGCCTGCGTCGGCCTGCTGCTGAAGACCCTGTGGTTCAACCCCTGGCTGTCCCTCGGCGTGCTGCTCGACGTGGGCGTGGTCGTCGCCGTACTGACCGGCCGGCCCGCGTCCCTGTACTGAGCGGCCCGCCGGCCCGGTCCGCGAGGGACCATCGGCGGCCCGGCGGGAACCACCCGGCCCACGCCGCGCGGCCGCCGCCGGAGCCACCGTGGCGGTATGAGAACTCTCCGGGAGGCTGCCATGACCGACATCGTCACCGCCGGAAGGATCGTGGTGGGCGTCGACGGGTCCGAGGCCTCGTCGTCGGCTCTGCGCTGGGCCGCGGAGCAGGCCCGGGCCCTGGGGGCGGAGGTGGTCGCCGTGCACGCCTGGGAGCCGTCGGGGCCCGGGTTCGCGCCGTACGCGCCGGTCGCGGCGCGCCCCACCGCCGCCGCCGAGCGGGACGCGGCCGCGCGACGGCTGGCGGACACGCTGCGCGAGGTGCTCGGCCGACGGTCCGACGTGGCCGTACGCGCCGAACTGGTCGAGGGTCCCGCCGCGCGGGTGCTCCTGGAGCGGGCCCGCGGCGCCCTCCTGCTGGCGCTGGGACGTACGCCGCACGAGTGGGGCGAGGCCCCGGTGATGGGCGCGGTCGGTCGTGAGTGCCTGCGGCACGCGCCCGTTCCGGTGGTCGCGGTACCCGTGGTGCCCGCCCGGTCCCCGGCGCCGCTCACGGTGGCCGCGGCGGGGCCGCGTGCGCGAGCGCCCCGCACCCCCGCCCACGCCGCGTCGGGGTGAGCGCCATGACCGTCCTGGTCGGCCACATGAGCGCGGACGGCTCCACCCGGGAGATCGCCGAACGGATCGCGGCCGGTCTGCGGCGGGCGGGACTCGTGGCGGAGGCCCGGTCGCTGGCCGAGGTCACCGACGCCGGCGCCTACGAGGCGTTCGTGCTGGGCAGCGCCGTGCACGGGCAGAGCTGGCTCCCCCCGGCCGTGGGCTTCCTCCGGGACAACCTCGACGTATTGCGGGCGCGACCGGTGTGGATCTTCAGCGTCGGGATGCCGGACGCGCTGCGCGGGCCGTTCAGGCGCATGGGGCCCAAGGAGGTGCCGGTGATCGAGAAGGGTCTGCCGGCCGGCCTCGGGTACCGGGACCACCGTCTGTTCTCCGGTGTCGTCACCGCGGCCCGGCTGCCGCGTACGGGCCGGATCGTCTTCCGTCTGCTGGGCGGCCGGTTCGGCGACTACCGGGACTGGGATGCCATCGACGCCTGGACGGCACGGACAGCCGCCGCGCTGAAGGGTTCGCCGACCGCCTGACGGGCGCTGCCGGACCGCTCCGGGGCCGTACGCGTCCGGGGCCGTGCGCGGGCCTCACGGTGTCCCGGCCGTGCGGGGCGGGGAGCCCGCCGGACGGGCGGAACGTCCCGGTGGGACCCCTCGGTGGTGTGCGGCCCGCGGGGAACCGACGTGCGACCACCGACGTGCGGCCGCCAGGTCAGCAGGAGACCGGTGTGCGGCGGACCCGCCGCTCGCCGTCCACCCGCCCGTTGTCCGCCCGCTCCTGGTGCCGAGCCGGCGGTTGCGGCGGCGCGGCGGACCGACGGCGTGCCCGGCGTACGGCCAGCGCGTCGGCCACCGCGGCGATCGTGAACGTCACACCCGTCGAGGTGGCCAGCAGCAGCGCGAGCCGCTCCCGGCGTTCCGGTACGAGAGCCGTACCCACTTTTCCTCACTCCTCCCGGTCCGGCGCTGTTCCTTCGCCTCCAGCCAACTCCCGTCGGCACCCCGCCGCATGGGCCGACCGGCCCGGATGCCGCCGGGAAGCGGCCCCGTGTCCTCCCCGCCGGGCCGAGCCCGACCCCCGTTGGGCCGAAGGGCCCTCATTGGGGTCGAGCGGCCCGTGGCCCGCGCGGGCCGACGGGGACAGTCTGGAATCAGCGGAGCTGCCGTGGCGAGTCGGTGCCGGGCCCGCGCGCCCGGCGCAGCGCGGGCCGGCTTCGCCGCCGACGCCCCGAGCACACTCCGTACGCCCCACACGTCGGCCGCCTGCGGCCGGAGGCAAGAAGGGAACGGAACGATGACCTCCATCACTCTGGCCGCGGGCCTTCCGGTCCAGCACCGTGAACAACTGATGCGGTACGCCCGCGAGGTCGCCTTCGACGTGGGCGCCCGCGTCTTCGAGGAAGGACGGCACGCCGACCGCTTCTGGATCATCAGGACCGGGACCGTCGCCCTCGACCTGCGGGTACCCGGCCGTCGCGCCGCGGTCATCGAGTCGATCGGTCACGGCGAACTGGTCGGCTGGTCCTGGCACTTCCCGCCGTACGTGTGGCAGCTGGGCGCCGAGGCCACCAGTCCGGTGCGCGCGTACGAGTTCGACGCGGAGGCCGTGCGGGCGATGTGCGCCGAGGACCCGGAGTTCGGCCGCGCGGTCGCGCAGTGGGTCGGACGGGTCGTCGCCCACCGGCTGCAGTCGGCCCGCGTCCGCCTGCTCGACCTGTACGCCCCGTACGGCAGCGGCAGCCGCTGAGGCCGGGGGGGGGGGGGGGGGCCCCCCCCCCCCCCCCCCCCCCCCCCCCCCCCCCCCCCCCCCCCCCCCCCCCCCCCCCCCCCCCCCCCCCCCCCCCCCCCCCCCCCCCCCCCCCCCGTAC
>NZ_JBICUZ010000006.1:348173-356294 GCF_043198675.1 Streptomyces sp. NPDC048734
CGTACCCCCCCCCCCCCCCCCCCCCCCCCCCCCCCCCCCCCCCCCCCCCCCCCCCCCCCCCCCCCCCCCCCCCCCCCCCCCCCCCCCCCCCCCCCCCCCACCCCCGGCAAAAGTGCCCCGCCCCACCGCCGGAGGCCTACGCGTCGTAGGTGTCGGCCTTCTTCGGCGTCAGGTCCTGGACCGCGCCGCTGAGGGCCGACGAGCGGGAGCTGAACTTCTCGATGTCCACGTCGTGCTCCTTGAGCACCCTCAGCGCCGCGCTGTGCACCACCCTCAGCACCGGCGTGGCCGCGCGCAGCGCGTCGTCGGCCATGAAACGGTGCCGCCACGGCTGGTCGGCCCAGGCGTGCCGCAGGCCGAACGGCTCGGGCAGGCCTATGGAGCCGCCGAGCCAGTTCAGCAGCGGCGGGTACCAGCTGATCGTGGCGCGCGCCGCCACCCGGACCACCTCGTCGGCGGTGACCAGCGGCAGGCTGATCTTCCGCGTCTCCCAGAACCGGACGGTCTTGGCGACCTCCTTCGTGGGCGCCTCCGGCTTGGAGGTGAACAGGGAGTTCACCGGGCCCAGCGCGTGACCGGTGACCTCGATGCGCAGCGTCTCGTGCAGCACGGTCACGGTGATCAGCATGGTGATGATCAACTGGCCGTCCCACAGCGGCCACTGCACGCCGAGGTAGTGCCGGTCACCGCCGCCGAACTGCTGGTTGTTGCAGATGTCCTCCACGGCCCTCGGCTTGACCTGGTACGCCTCCACGTCGGTGCCCTCCGGCCGGGCCACCGCCTTGGCGTTCTCACCGACCGGCGTGACGATCCAGTGCCGTACCGAAGGAGGCGGGAAACCGCCGGTCTTCAGGCTCTGCCGGTGCAGCAGCTGGAGCTGGTCGTGGATGGCCTTGACCACCGTCCAGCTACGGAACTCGTGGACGCCCTTGACGGGGTCGAGCGGGGTCAGTTCCTCCGCGAGGTGCCAGGCGCCCCAGCGGGTGCCCATGCCGAGGATCCCCTTGGGACCGGCGTAGAACACCGAGTTGGACTGCTGCTCGGCGCTCAGCCGGGCCAGGGACTGGCGCAGTTGCTCGGCCGCCGTCTGGTTGGGGCTGGTCGGCACCGCCTCGGGGACCTTGGCGCCGACGCTGCCTCCGGACAGCAGCCCGTCCCAGCGCTCGCGCAGGTCCTTCGCCGTGCCCTCGCAGATCCGCTTGGCCAGGAACCAGCCGACCACCGGCGCGACGACCGCACCGCGCGCGTACCACCCGGCCAGGCCGGCGAACGGCATCTTGAGCAGGAAGAGCGCGGCGAGCGCGGCGACGGCCACGAGCAGCCCGGTGGCCAGCCCGGAGACCCGCTTGTCGCCCGCCTTCGCCATGGTGGCCCGGAGCTGGAAGACCAGCAGCCACACCAGCAGTCCGGGCAGGAACAGCAGACCGCACACGATCATGATGCCGGTGAGCTTCTTGTCGCGCTCCCGGCGGATCCGGTTGGCGGCCAGGCAGTGCTCGACGACCACCTGCGGTTCACTGCCGAACGACTGGATCAGCGGCTTGCGCCCGACGCCCAGCATGCGGTCGACCACCGCCTGGGAGAACGCCTCGCCGAGGTTGGGCCGGAAGATCTTGGCCCAGCCGCGGCCGGTGGAGACCGCCGACTGGTGCCATTCGTTGTCGGCCTTCTTGATGTCCTCGACGGGGTTGTCCCGGTAGGCGGCCGACGCCAGCGCGAAGGTCGGCGTCTGCCCGCCGTCACCCTGCTGCGGCACCTGTGGCCCGAAGAAGTCCCCAACGGTCATTCCCGCCCCCGATCGCCGCCACTGTCGCTTCTGCGGCCTTCCCGACTTCCGTGCTCCGCACACCTGTTGATCAGGTCATCAGCGTATAACCAGGCACGGACATCCGGAGGCGGACGGCCGAAGCCGCCCGCCGTACCGGAAGAACACCTTCCCCACCCGTCACTTCAGGGTGGCCTCGCCCCAACCCCTATCCGGCACCCTCCTGTTGGCGGAGCCGCTCCGCCACCTGCGCCGGCATAGGCTCGTGCCGGGCGTACGCCCGGTGGAAGCGGGCCGTGCCGTGCGACAGGGAACGCAGGTCGACCGCGTACCGGCCGATCTCGATCTCGGGCACCTCCGCGCGCACCAGCGTGCGACCGCCACCGCTCTGTTCGGTGCCCAGCACCCGGCCCCGCCGCCCCGACAGGTCGCTCATCACGGCGCCCACGTACTCGTCGCCGACCAGCACGGTCACCTCGGCCACCGGCTCCAGCAGATGGATCCGCGCGTCGGCCGCGGCCTCCCGCAGCGCGAGCGCCCCGGCCGTCTGGAAAGCGGCGTCGGAGGAGTCCACCGAGTGCGCCTTGCCGTCGACCAGGGTCACCCGGACGTCGACGAGGGGGTGGCCCGCGGCGACGCCCCTGGCCGCCTGCGCCCGTACGCCCTTCTCCACGGACGGGATGAACTGGCGCGGCACCGCGCCGCCCACGACCTTGTCCACGAACTCGATGCCCGAACCGCCCGGCAGCGGCTCCACCTCGATCTCGCAGATCGCGAACTGCCCGTGCCCGCCGGACTGCTTGACGTGCCGGCCGCGCCCGGCGGAGGCGGCGGCGAACGTCTCCCTGAGGGAGACCTTGTGCGGGACGACGTCCACCTGCACGCCGTAGCGGCTGCGCAGCCGTTCCAGAGCGACGTCCGCGTGGGCCTCGCCCAGGCACCACAGCACCACCTGGTGGGTGTCCTGGTTCTGCTCCAGCCGCATCGTCGGGTCCTCGGCCACCAGCCGGGACAGCCCCTGCGACAGCTTGTCCTCGTCGGCCTTGCTGTGCGCCCGGACGGCCAGCGGCAGCAGCGGGTCGGGCATCTGCCACGGCTCCATCAGCAGCGGGTCGTCCTTGGCGGAGAGCGTGTCGCCGGTCTCCGCGCGGCTCAGCTTCGCCACGCACGCCAGGTCGCCCGCGATGCAGTGCGTCAGCGCCCGCTGCTGCTTGCCGAAGGGCGCGGACAGGGCGCCGACGCGCTCGTCGACGTCGTGGTCCTCGTGGCCGCGGTCGGTGAGTCCGTGCCCGGACACGTGGACCATCTGGTCGGGGCGCAGGGTGCCGGAGAACACGCGCACCAGCGAGATCCGGCCGACGTACGGGTCGGAGGCCGTCTTCACGACCTCCGCGACCAGCGGACCGTCCGGATCGCACGGATCCAGTGCGCGCGGCTCGCCGCCGACCGTGGTGACGCGGGGCGCCGCACGCTCCAGAGGTGTCGGGAAGCCCCTGGTGACCAGTTCGAGCAGTTCCACGGTGCCGATGCCCTGCCGGGCGCCCTCGGCGGCCGGGGCCGCGGCCAGGACGGGGAAGAACGTGCCGCGCGCCACGGCCCGCTCCAGATCCTCGATCAGCGTCTTGACGTCGATCCGCTCGCCCCCGAGGTAGCGGTCCATGAGGGTCTCGTCCTCGCTCTCGGCGATGATCCCCTCGATCAGCCGGTTCCGGGCCTCCTCGATCCCGGGCAGC
This sequence comes from Streptomyces sp. NPDC048734, assembly GCF_043198675.1. NCBI lineage: Bacteria > Bacillati > Actinomycetota > Actinomycetes > Kitasatosporales > Streptomycetaceae > Streptomyces > Streptomyces sp. NPDC048734. The sequence goes on from NZ_JBICUZ010000006.1 coordinate 351,672, forward strand.
ACGTCCTCGCCCGGCTCGGACTCCTCGCGCGTGCCGGAGGAGTAGTCGAACAGCTTCCGCGACAGCAGCCCGGTCAGACCCGTCACGGGCGCGTGCCCGTCCGGCGCCCGCGGGCCGTGCAGCGGCAGGTACAGCGGCAGCACGGCGTCGGGGTCGTCGCCGCCGAAGGCCTCCGCGCAGATCCGCGTCATCTCCTCGAAGTCCGCGCGCGCGGCCTCCAGGTGCGTGACGACGATCGCCCGGGGCATCCCGACGGCCGCGCACTCCTCCCACACCATCCGGGTCGAGCCGTCCACGCCGTCCGAGGCCGAGACGACGAAGAGGGCCGCGTCCGCGGCGCGCAGACCGGCCCTCAGCTCCCCGACGAAGTCGGCGTACCCGGGGGTGTCGAGGAGATTGATCTTGATGCCGTCCCATTCGACCGGCACCAGGGAGAGCTGCACCGAGCGTTGCTGCCGGTGCTCGATGTCGTCGTAGTCGGAGACGGTGCCGCCGTCCTCCACGCGGCCCGCCCGGTTCACCGCTCCCGCCGTCAGCGCGAGAGCCTCCACCAGGGTCGTCTTGCCGGATCCGGAGTGGCCGACCAGCACCACGTTCCGTACGGATGCGGGGTGGTCGGCCGCCGTGGCCCTGCCGGCGGCCCCGGGGTGTGCGTTCGCCTTGTCGCCCATTTCTCAGCCTCCCGTGCACGGTGAGGTCATCGGGGCGCGGACACGGCGGCTCCTCCCCCCAGAATCCACCCGGGGCGACCCCCGGCGGTGGCGGTTCCGGCGACGTCCGCGGTCCTTCGAGCTTTCCACTCCCGTCACGGCGCGTCCATACGGAGGACGCCCCGAGGCCTCGGCGCGGTCGTGACACGGCCACCGGAGCGACCCGCCGGGCCCCGGACGCGGCCCGGCCGTGACACCGGGCCCGGGTGCCCGAGGGCCGCGCACGCGCGCGCGTGGCTACGATGGGCCAGCCGGTGGCCAGCAGGGGCCGCGCGGTCATACAACCTTCGGGAAGGCCATGCTGAACAAGTACGCGCGTGCATTCTTCACGCGTGTCCTCACACCGTTCGCCGCGTTTCTCATCCGCCGGGGCGTGAGCCCCGACACGGTCACGCTGCTCGGCACCGCCGGCGTGGTCGCGGGCGCGCTGGTCTTCTACCCCAGGGGCGAGTTCTTCTGGGGCACGGTCGTGATCACACTGTTCGTGTTCTCCGACCTCGTCGACGGCAACATGGCCCGCCAGCTCGGCCGCTCCAGCCGCTGGGGCGCCTTCCTGGACTCCACGCTCGACCGGGTCGCCGACGGCGCGGTCTTCGGCGGCTTCGCCCTCTGGTACGCGGGCCACGGCGACGACAACGTGCTGTGCGCCGTCTCGATCTTCTGCCTGGCCAGCGGCCAGGTCGTGTCGTACACCAAGGCGCGCGGCGAGTCGATCGGCCTGCCGGTCGCGGTCAACGGGCTCGTCGAGCGCGCCGAGCGGCTCGTGGTGTCGCTGGTCGCCGCCGGGCTCGCGGGTCTGCACGCGTTCGGAGTGCCGGGCATCCAGCACCTGCTGCCGGTCGCCCTGTGGCTCGTCGCCGTCGGCAGCCTGGTCACGCTGATCCAGCGGGTCGTCACCGTACGGCGCGAATCGGCGGAGGCCGACGCGGCGACCGCGGCGGCCGAACCGAAACCCGAGCCGGAGGGGCGTGAGGCGGCCCAGTGAGCGCACGTGACCAGCTGGCCGACGGGCTGTACGGGCTCGGCTGGAGCACCGTCAAGAAGCTCCCCGAGCCGGTCGCTGTCCGCCTCGGACGCACCATCGCCGACCTCGTCTGGAAGCAGCGCGGCAAGGGCGTCCAGCGTCTGGAGAGCAACTACGCGCGCGTGGTGCCGGACGCGAGCCCCGAGCGGCTCGCCGAGCTGTCCCGCGCGGGCATGCGCTCCTACCTGCGCTACTGGATGGAGTCCTTCCGCCTCCCCGCCTGGAGCCCGGAGCGGATCGCGGCCGGATTCGAGCCCAAGGACCTGCACCACCTGACCGACGGCCTCGCGGCCGGCAACGGCGTCATCGTCGCGCTGCCACACCTGGCCAACTGGGACCTCGCCGGCGCCTGGGCCACCACGAAACTGGGCATCCCGTTCACCACGGTCGCCGAACGCCTCAGGCCCGAGACGCTCTACGACCGCTTCGTCGCCTACCGCGAGGGCCTCGGCATGGAGGTCCTGCCGCACAGCGGCGGCACCGCCTTCGGCACCCTCGCCCGGCGGCTGCGCGACGGCGGCCTGGTCTGCCTGGTCGCCGACCGCGACCTGTCCGCGTCCGGCGTCGAGGTCGACTTCTTCGGCGCCACCGCGCGGATGCCCGCCGGGCCGGCCCTGCTCGCCCAGCACACCGGCGCGCTGCTGCTCCCCGTCACGCTCTGGTACGACGACTCGCCCGTGATGCAGGGCCGCGTCCACGCCCCGATCGAGGTGCCCGGGTCGGGTACGCGCGCCGAGCGGACGTCCGTCATGACACAGGCGCTGGCAGACGCCTTCGCCACGGGTGTCGCCGACCATCCGGAGGACTGGCACATGCTCCAGCGGCTGTGGCTCGCCGATCTCGACCCCGCGAAGGGACCCTCGTGAGAATCGGCATCGTCTGCCCGTACTCCTGGGACGTGCCCGGGGGCGTCCAGTTCCACATCCGCGACCTCGCCGAGTACTTCATCCGGCTCGGCCACGAGGTGTCCGTCCTCGCCCCCGCCGACGACGACACCCCGCTGCCGCCGTACGTCGTCTCGGCCGGCCGTGCCGTCCCGGTGCCGTACAACGGCTCGGTGGCCCGGCTCAACTTCGGCTTCCTGAGCGCCGCCCGGGTGCGGCGCTGGCTGCACGACGGCGCCTTCGACGTGGTCCACATCCACGAGCCGACCTCGCCGTCGCTCGGACTGCTGACCTGCTGGGCGGCACAGGGCCCCATCGTGGCCACGTTCCACACGTCGAACCCGCGCTCGCGCGCCATGATCGCCGCCTACTCGATCCTCCAGGCCGCCCTGGAGAAGATCAGCGCGCGGATCGCGGTGAGCGAGTACGCCCGCCGCACCCTGGTGGAGCACCTCGGCGGGGACGCCGTGGTCATCCCCAACGGCGTGGACGTCGACTTCTTCGCCCGCGCCGAGCCCCGGCCCGAGTGGCAGGGCCACACGATCGGCTTCATGGGGCGCATCGACGAGCCCCGCAAGGGCCTGCCGGTGCTGATGGCGGCCCTGCCGAGGATCTTCGCCGAACGCCCGGACGCCCGCCTGCTGGTGGCCGGGCGCGGCGACGAGGAGGAGGCCGTCGAGAACCTCCCGGCGGAACTGCGCCCGCGCGTCGAGTTCCTCGGCATGGTCAGCGACGAGGACAAGGCCCGCTTCCTGCGCAGCATCGACCTCTACGTCGCCCCCAACACCGGCGGCGAGAGCTTCGGCATCATCCTGGTCGAGGCCCTGTCCGCCGGGGCCCCGGTGCTCGCCTCCGACCTCGACGCCTTCGCCCAGGTGCTCGACCAGGGCGCCGCGGGCGAACTCTTCGCCAACGAGGACGCGGACGCGCTGGCCGAGGCGGCCGTACGGCTGCTGGGCGACCCGGAGCGACGGGCCCGCCTGCGCGAACGCGGCAGCGCCCACGTCCGCCGCTTCGACTGGTCCACGGTCGGCGCGGACATCCTCTCCGTCTACGAGACGGTGACGGCGGGCGCGGCGGCGGTGGCCGCGGACGACAAGGGCTCCCCGGGACTGCGCGCCCGGTTCGGCCTGGCCCGGGACGGGCACGGGGCGGGCACGGCGGCGTCGGCCGGGCGACCCGGCCCGTCCGGCGTCCGCCGGCGAAGACCCTCGAGGACCGGGGCGGGCCCCGAGGACGGTGGGCCCCGGCAGCCGCCGGGGCAGGGGGAGGCACCCCGGCCGGGGACCCGGAGCGGCTAGCCTTGCCGCCCGTGACCGCAACCCTCATCTGGATCCTCGTCGCCCTCGTCGCCATCGGCCTCTACCTGAGCTGGACCGCGGGACGCCTGGACCGGCTGCACGCCCGTATCGACGCCGCCCGCGCCGCACTGGACGCGCAACTGCTGCGCAGGGCCTCCGTGGCCCAGGAACTGGCCACCTCGGGCGTGCTCGATCCGGCCGCCTCGATCGTGCTGTACGAGGCCGCGCACGCCGCCCGGCAGGCGGAGGAGGAACAGCGTGAGGTCGCCGAGAGCGACCTGAGCCAGGCGCTGCGGGCGGTCTTCGCGGACGCGCAGCAGCTGGAGGCCGTCCGTGAGGTGCCCGGGGGAGAGGCCGCGGCGCACGAGCTGACCGAGGCCGTCCTGCGGGTCCCCATGGCCCGCCGTTTCCACAACGACGCGGTGGGCGGGGCCCGCAGGCTGCGCGAGCACCGCAAAGTGCGCTGGTTCCGGCTGGCCGGCCACGCCCCGTTCCCGATGGCCTTCGAGATGGACGACGAGCCACCGGCCGTACTGACGGCCCGTTCGCGTTCGTGAGCGCCCCGACCCGGTCGCCCGGGCCCCCCCCCCCCGGCCCCCCCGCCCGCGGGGGGGGGGGGGGGACCGGCGACCAGAACCCCGGGGCCCCCCCCGGCCCCCCCGCCAGGGTGTAGCCCCCCGCCGCGCCCCCCCCGTGACGGCCCC
>NZ_JBICUZ010000006.1:356304-498804 GCF_043198675.1 Streptomyces sp. NPDC048734
CCACCGCGGCGGGGGGGGGGGGGGGGGGGGGCCCGGCCCCCCCCCCCCCCCCGCGCCCCCCCCCGCCCCCCCCCCCCCCCCCGCGCCCCCCCCCCCCCCCCCCCCCCCCCCCCCCCCCACCGGGTGCCGGTCGTCGTTCCCGGAGACATGAGCCGATGGGCCCCCGGCTGCGCACCGTCCTGGATTTCGCCCGCGGCGGCGCACCACCGGTGACGGCCGCCCGGACGCTCCGGGCCCGCGAGGAGGTCGTGTCCGGTGTCCGTCAGCCTCGGTCAAAAGGATCCACCGCCTTCCCATTGGCCCTTGCTGTGGACTGGTCCACTCACGTTTCCTCGGGGCGGTAGAAAACCCTCTTCCCCCTCAGTGAGGTCACCCCGTGTCCAGCACCCAGAACCAGGCCCCCGAGACCGGCACCGCCCGCGTGAAGCGCGGCATGGCCGAGCAGCTCAAGGGCGGCGTGATCATGGACGTCGTCAACGCGGAGCAGGCGAAGATCGCCGAGGACGCGGGCGCCGTCGCCGTCATGGCCCTGGAGCGGGTGCCCGCCGACATCCGCAAGGACGGCGGCGTGGCCCGGATGTCGGACCCGAACATGATCGAGGAGATCATCGAAGCGGTCTCCATCCCGGTCATGGCCAAGTCCCGCATCGGCCACTTCGTCGAGGCCCAGGTCCTGCAGTCCCTCGGCGTGGACTACATCGACGAGTCCGAGGTCCTCACCCCGGCCGACGAGGTCAACCACTCCGACAAGTGGGCGTTCACCACCCCCTTCGTCTGCGGTGCCACCAACCTGGGCGAGGCCCTGCGGCGCATCGCCGAGGGCGCCGCGATGATCCGCTCCAAGGGCGAGGCCGGCACCGGCAACGTCGTCGAGGCGGTCCGCCACCTGCGCCAGATCAAGAACGAGATCGCCCGGCTCCGCGGCTTCGACAACAACGAGCTGTACGCCGCCGCCAAGGACCTGCGTGCCCCGTACGAGCTGGTCAAGGAGGTCGCCGAGCTGGGCAAGCTGCCCGTCGTGCTGTTCTCCGCCGGCGGCGTGGCCACTCCCGCCGACGCCGCCCTGATGCGCCAGCTCGGCGCCGAGGGCGTCTTCGTCGGCTCCGGCATCTTCAAGTCCGGCGACCCGGCCAAGCGCGCCGCCGCCATCGTGAAGGCGACCACCTTCTACGACGACCCGAAGATCATCGCGGACGCGTCCCGCAACCTCGGCGAGGCCATGGTCGGCATCAACTGCGACACCCTCCCCGAGGCCGAGCGCTACGCCAACCGCGGCTGGTAGTCACCATGGCGGATTCATCTGCGGCCCCTGTCGTCGGTGTCCTGGCCCTCCAGGGCGACGTACGGGAGCACCTCGTCGCCCTGGCCGCGGCCGACGCCGTGGCCAGGCCGGTCAGGCGCCCCGAAGAGCTCGCCGAGGTCGACGGCCTGGTCCTCCCCGGCGGCGAGTCCACCACCATCTCCAAGCTGGCTGTCCTCTTCGGCGTGCTGGAACCCCTCCGCGCGCGCGTGCGGACCGGCCTGCCCGTCTACGGCACCTGCGCGGGCATGATCCTGCTCGCCGACAAGATCCTCGACCCGCGCTCGGGCCAGGAGACCGTCGGCGGCATCGACATGATCGTGCGCCGCAACGCCTTCGGACGGCAGAACGAGTCCTTCGAAGCGGCGGTCGACATCAAGGGCGTCGAGGGCGATCCTGTGGAGGGCGTCTTCATCCGTGCCCCCTGGGTGGAGTCCGTCGGTGCCCGCGTCGAGGTGCTCGCCGAGCACGAGGGCCACATCGTCGCGGTCCGCCAGGCGAACGCGCTGGCCACGTCGTTCCACCCGGAGCTGACCGGCGACCACCGCGTGCACTCCCTGTTCGTGGACATGGTGCGCGCGAACCGGACACCGGAGTCCTTGTAGGATCTCTGGCGTTCATGCAGAGATGGGTTACGCGAAGGAGACAGGCAGATGTCCGGCCACTCTAAATGGGCCACGACGAAGCACAAGAAGGCCGTGATCGACGCCAAGCGCGGCAAGCTCTTCGCGAAGCTGATCAAGAACATCGAGGTCGCGGCGCGCATGGGCGGTGTCGACCTGGACGGCAACCCGACGCTCTACGACGCCGTCCAGAAGGCGAAGAAGTCGTCTGTCCCCAACAAGAACATCGACTCCGCGATCAAGCGCGGCGGTGGACTTGAGGCCGGCGGCGCCGACTACGAGACGATCATGTACGAGGGCTACGGCCCGAACGGCGTCGCGGTGCTCATCGAGTGCCTCACCGACAACCGCAACCGCGCCGCTTCCGACGTCCGCGTCGCCATGACCCGCAACGGCGGATCCATGGCCGACCCCGGCTCGGTGTCGTACCTCTTCCACCGCAAGGGCGTCGTCATCGTCCCCAAGGGCGAGCTGACCGAGGACGACGTGCTCGGCGCCGTCCTGGACGCGGGCGCCGAGGAGGTCAACGACCTCGGTGAGTCCTTCGAGGTCCTCAGCGAGGCCACCGACCTGGTCGCGGTCCGCACCGCCCTCCAGGACGCCGGCATCGACTACGACTCCGCCGACGCCAACTTCGTCCCGACCATGCAGGTCGAACTGGACGAGGAGGGCGCCCGGAAGATCTTCAAGCTGATCGACGCGCTCGAGGACAGCGACGACGTGCAGAACGTCTTCGCCAACTTCGACGTCAGCGACGAGGTCATGGAGAAGGTCGACGCGTAGCGCCACCGCGAACTGAGCGGATCGTCGGGCCGGTGGGACACGTCCTACCGGCCCGACGGCGTTGTCAGTGCCGGCGGATAGCCTGGCGACCGTCAGAGATCACCGGTCACGGCCTTCGGCCGTACCGGCCCGGGCGCGAGAAGATGGTCGCGAGGGTCGGAGCGCAGGAGTCCGGGCGCGAGTTCGGACGAGGAGGAGAGAGCGCGTGCGCGTACTCGGGGTGGACCCCGGCCTCACACGATGCGGCGTGGGCGTCGTCGAGGGCGTCGCGGGCCGACCGCTCACCATGCTCGGCGTCGGTGTCGTACGGACGCCCGCGGACGCCGAGCTGGGGCAGCGCCTCGTCGCCGTCGAGCAGGGCATCGAGCGGTGGCTGGACGAGTACCGCCCCGAATTCGTCGCCGTGGAGCGGGTGTTCAGCCAGCACAACGTGCGCACGGTCATGGGCACCGCCCAGGCCAGCGCCGTCGCCATGCTGTGCGCCGCCCGCCGCGGCATCCCGGTCGCCCTGCACACCCCCAGCGAGGTCAAGGCGGCCGTCACCGGCAGCGGCCGCGCCGACAAGGCCCAGGTCGGCGCCATGGTGACCCGGCTGCTCCGGCTCGACGCACCCCCCAGGCCCGCCGACGCCGCCGACGCCCTCGCCCTCGCCATCTGCCACATCTGGCGCGCCCCCGCGCAGAACCGACTCCAGCAGGCCGTCGCCCTGCACACATCGAAAGGCCGTACGGGATGATCGCCTTCGTGAGCGGCCCGGTCGCCGCCCTCGCCTCCGGCTCCGCGGTGGTCGAGGTGGGCGGCATCGGCATCGCCGTCCAGTGCACGCCGAACACGCTCTCCGGACTGCGCACGGGCCGGGAGGCGAGACTCGCCACCTCCCTGGTCGTCCGCGAGGACTCCCTCACCCTGTACGGCTTCGCCGACGACGACGAGCGCCAGGTCTTCGAGCTGCTCCAGACCGCGAGCGGGGTCGGTCCCCGCCTCGCCCAGGCCATGCTGGCGGTCCACTCGCCGGACGCCCTGCGGCGAGCCGTCGCCACCGGTGACGAGAAGGCCCTCGTCGCCGTCCCCGGCATCGGCAAGAAGGGCGCCCAGAAGCTCCTGCTGGAGCTGAAGGACCGCCTCGGCGAGCCGACCGGCGCCCCCGCCGTCGGCACACCCGTCACCCAGGGCTGGCGCGACCAGCTGCACGCGGCCCTGATCGGCCTCGGCTACGCGACCCGCGAGGCCGAGGAGGCCGTGACCGCGGTCGCGCCGCAGGCCGAGGCCGCCGGTGGCACACCCCCGGTCGGCCAGCTCCTGAAGGCGGCGCTGCAGACCCTCAACCGAGCCCGCTGACCCCCTACATCCCCGAGGCACACCACATGAACTGGGACGAACCGACCGACGCGACCGCCGACGAAGGGCTCGCCGGCCCCGCCGCGGAGCGGCTGGTGGGCTCTGTCGCCGACGGCGAGGACCAGGCCGTCGAGGCCGCCCTGCGCCCCAAGGACCTGGACGAGTTCATCGGCCAGGAGAAGGTCCGCGAACAGCTCGACCTCGTCCTGCGCGCCGCACGCGCGCGCGGCGCCACCGCCGACCACGTGCTGCTCTCCGGCGCCCCCGGCCTCGGCAAGACCACCCTCTCGATGATCATCGCGGCCGAGATGGGCGCCCCGATCCGGATCACCAGCGGCCCCGCCATCCAGCACGCGGGCGACCTCGCCGCGATCCTCTCCTCCCTCCAGGAGGGCGAGGTCCTCTTCCTCGACGAGATCCACCGCATGTCCCGGCCCGCCGAGGAGATGCTCTACATGGCGATGGAGGACTTCCGCGTCGACGTCATCGTCGGCAAGGGCCCCGGCGCCACCGCCATCCCCCTGGAGCTGCCCCCGTTCACCCTGGTCGGCGCCACCACGCGCGCGGGCCTGCTGCCGCCCCCGCTGCGCGACCGCTTCGGCTTCACCGCGCACATGGAGTTCTACGAGCCGGCCGAACTGGAGCGGGTGATCCACCGCTCGGCGAACCTCCTCGACGTCGAGATCGACCCCCGCGGCGCCGCCGAGATCGCCGGCCGCTCCCGCGGCACGCCCCGCATCGCCAACCGCCTGCTGCGCCGCGTCCGGGACTACGCCCAGGTCAAGGCCGACGGCGGGATCACCCGCGAGATCGCGGAAGCCGCGCTGAAGGTCTACGAGGTCGACGGCCGCGGCCTCGACCGCCTCGACCGCGCGGTCCTCACGGCCCTGCTGAAGCTGTTCGGCGGCGGACCGGTCGGCCTGTCCACGCTCGCCGTCGCCGTGGGGGAGGAACGCGAGACCGTCGAGGAGGTCGCCGAACCCTTCCTCGTCCGCGAGGGCCTGCTCGCCCGCACGCCCCGCGGCCGGGTCGCGACCCCCGCCGCCTGGACCCACCTGGACCTGACCCCGCCCCGCCCCGCCACCGCGGGAAACGGACAACAGGACCTGTTCGGGGCGTGACCGCCCGGGCATCCGCCCGGGATCGGACGGGGTGATGGCGGCACCAGGAACCCTGGTGCCATGCTGAGCGTTGTTCCCTGCACGCGGACTCGCTTAGACTCCGCCGATGCCGCCCTTGTCGGCAGCGCACACACCCCCAACCATCAGGCCGCTCACCACCGCGGTCGCGTGAAGGAAGTACCGACCCGTGAGTCTCGTGACCCTCCTCCCGTTCATCGTGCTCATCGGGGCCATGTTCCTGATGACCCGGTCGGCGAAGAAGAAGCAGCAGCAGGCCGTGGACATGCGCAACCAGATGCAGCCCGGCAGCGGTGTCCGCACGATCGGGGGCATGTACGCGACGGTCAAGGAGGTCAACGAGGACACGGTCCTCCTCGACGCCGGCCCGGGTGTGGACCTGCTCTTCGCGAAGAACTCGATCGGTGCCGTGCTGACGGACGACGAGTACAACCGCATCGTCCACGGCATCGAGCACGACCTGAAGTCCGACGCCGACGTCGTCCCGGACGACGCCTCCTCCCTCACCGGGACCGACGGGTCCGTCGGCGCTGCCGCCGCCTCCGGCGACCAGCCCGTCGACCTCGGCAAGAAGGACGAGGAGCCCGGCACGAAGAACGAGGCCGAGGAGAAGACCGCCGCTGCCGAGGCCGACGAAGAGCCGAAGAAGACCGACGGCGACTCCGACGCGAAGAAGTAGCCACGACCCGGGGCACGCGGGCCGGTCCCGCGTGCCCCGGGCGCGCGCAATCTCGCACATAGGGGATCCCGACACCATGTCATGGCCGCTGCCGCGCTGACCCGGCGCGAGGCGGCCCGAGAGGGAGTACGAGAAGGTGGCAGCACCTAAAAAGGGCCGGAGCGCGAGCGCCCAGAGCAAGCCGTGGCGCTCGCTGGCCCTGATCCTGATCGCCATCGTGGGGCTCACCGGAGGCATGTTCCTCTCCGGTCACACGACTCCGCGTCTCGGCATCGACCTTGCCGGCGGTACGAGCATCACGCTCGAGGCGAAGGCCGACCAAGGGTCCGCGATCAACAAGGCCAACATGGACACCGCGGTCGAGATCATGAACCGCCGTGTCAACGGTCTTGGCGTCTCCGAGGCGGAGGTGCAGACCCAGGGCGACCGCAACATCATCGTCAACATCCCCAAGGGCATCAACTCCAAGGAAGCCCGGGCACAGGTCGGCACCACCGCCAAGCTGTACTTCCGCCCGGTCCTGGCCAGCGAGCCCAGCGGCGCCGCCGCGAGCGGCTCGCCGAGCCCGTCGGCCAGCGGTTCCCCGGCCGCCTCCGCGAGCCCCTCCGCGAGCGCTTCGGCGAGCGCCTCGGCAGGTGAGAAGGCCTCCTCCTCGACCTCTCCGTCGGCCTCCGCCACCTCCCAGGGCCGTGCCGTCACCGACGCCCTGAAGGCCGACTCCACGCCGTCGCCCTCCGCGAGCGCCTCCGCCTCCGCCAGCCCCTCGGCGTCCGCGAGCGGCGGCACCGCCGACGAGGCCGCCCTCCAGGCGAAGTACGCCGCTCTGGACTGCAGCAAGCCGTCGCAGCGAGCCGGGCTCGGCGAAGGCGTCAAGCCCGGCGACACGACCGTGGCCTGCGGCGACATCGACGGCGTCTGGTACAAGTACCTGCTCGGCCCGGCCGCCGTCGACGGCACCGAGGTCGACGAGGCCAAGGCGATCTACGACACCCAGGGTGCCGCCGGCTGGCAGGTCAACATGAAGTTCGACTCCAAGGGCGCGAAGAAGTTCGCGGACATCACGGGTCAGCTCGCCCAGAACCAACAGCCGCAGAACCAGTTCGGCATCGTCCTCGACGGCGAGGTCGTCTCCAGCCCGTACGTCAGCTCCTCCATCGCCGGCGGCCAGGCCCAGATCTCCGGCAGCTTCCAGCAGGAGGAGGCCCAGAACCTCGCGAACATGCTGTCGTACGGTGCGCTGCCGCTCAGCTTCCAGGAGTCGAGCGTCCAGACCGTGACCGCCGCGCTCGGCGGTGACCAGCTCCGTGCCGGTCTGATCGCGGGCGCCATCGGCCTCGGCCTGGTCATCGTCTACCTGGTGGCCTACTACCGCGGCCTGTCGCTCATCGCGATCGCCTCGCTGCTGGTCTCCGCCGCGCTGACGTACGTGATCATGTCGCTGCTCGGTCCGACGATCCACTTCGCCCTCAACCTGCCGGCCGTCTGCGGCGCCATCGTCGCCATCGGCATCACCGCGGACTCGTTCATCGTGTACTTCGAACGGGTCCGGGACGAGATCCGCGAGGGCCGCTCCCTGCGCCCCGCGGTCGAGCGGGCCTGGCCGCGGGCGCGGCGCACCATCCTGGTATCCGACTTCGTGTCGTTCCTCGCCGCCGCGGTGCTGTTCCTGGTCACCGTCGGCAAGGTCCAGGGCTTCGCGTTCACGCTCGGTCTGACCACCGTCCTCGACGTGGTCGTGGTCTTCTTCTTCACCAAACCGCTGATGACGCTGATCGCGCGCCGCAAGTTCTTCGCGGGCGGCCACAAGTGGTCCGGCCTCGACCCGAAGAGCCTGGGCGCCAAGCCGCCGCTGCGCCGCACCCGCCGTCCCTCCGGTCCTGCCGCCGGCCCCGTCGAGACGAAGGAGGCGTGAGCGATGTCGAAACTCGGCAGCATCGGCGCCCGACTGCACCGTGGTGAGATCAGCTACGACTTCATCGGTCACCGCAAGATCTGGTACGGCATCTCGATCCTGATCACGATCACGGCCATCGTCGGCCTGGCGGTCCGCGGCCTGAACATGGGCATCGACTTCCAGGGCGGTGCCGTCTTCACCACCGCCAAGAACAGCTCCATCTCCGTCTCGCAGGCGGAGACCGCCGCGGAGGAGGCGGCGGGCCACCAGGCGATCGTGCAGAAGCTCGGCGACGGCTCGCTGCGCATCCAGATCGCCGGCATGGACACCAAGCAGTCCGACGCGGTCAAGGAGGACCTGGCCGAGGAGTTCAAGGTCGACCCCGAGTCGATCGCCGCCGACCTGGTCGGCCCCAGCTGGGGTGACCAGATCGCCAACAAGGCCTGGCAGGGTCTGGCGATCTTCATGGTCCTGGTCGTGATCTATCTGGCGATCGCCTTCGAGTGGCGCATGGCCGTCGCGGCGCTCATCGCCCTGATCCACGACATCACCATCACCGTCGGCATCTACGCCCTCGTCGGCTTCGAGGTCACGCCGGGCACGGTGATCGGTCTGCTGACCATCCTCGGCTACTCCCTGTACGACACGGTCGTCGTCTTCGACTCCCTCAAGGAACAGACGAAGGACCTCACGAAGCAGACCCGCTTCACCTACAGCGAGATCGCCAACCGCTCGATCAACGGCACCCTGGTGCGTTCCGTCAACACCACGGTGGTCGCGCTGCTCCCGGTCGCGGGCCTGCTGTTCATCGGCGGCGGCTTCCTCGGCGCGGGCACGCTCAACGACATCTCGCTGTCGCTGTTCGTCGGCCTCGCCGCCGGTGCCTACTCCTCGATCTTCATCGCCACCCCGCTCGTCGCCGACCTCAAGGAACGCGAGCCGCAGGTGCGGGCCCTGAAGAAGCGCGTCCTCGCCAAGCGCGCCCAGTCGCACACCGACGAGGAGCCCGCGCGGTCGTACGGCTACGACGGGCGTGAGGAGGGCCTCGAGGACCCCGAAGACACCGAGACGGCCGTCGTCGGCCCCCGCACCCAGACCTCGTCCCGCAGCCGCGGCCGCGGCCGTCCTTCGGGGAAGCGCCGATGACCGAGACCACCGATCTCACGACGCTGCTGCTCAGCCGCATCCGTGACGTGGCCGACTACCCGGAGCCGGGCGTGATGTTCAAGGACATCACGCCGCTGCTCGCGGACCCGGTGGCGTTCGCCGCGCTCACCGAGGCGTTCGCGGAGATCGCCGTGCGCACCGGTGCCACCAAGGTCGTCGGTCTGGAGGCCCGCGGCTTCATCCTGGGCGCTCCCGTCGCCGTCCGGGCCGGTCTCGGCTTCGTCCCCGTGCGCAAGGCCGGCAAGCTCCCCGGAGCCACCCTCGCCCAGGCCTACGACCTGGAGTACGGCTCGGCCGAGATCGAGATCCACGCCGAGGACCTGACCGCCGACGACCGCATCCTGATCGTCGACGACGTCCTCGCCACCGGCGGCACCGCCGAGGCGTCGATCCAGCTCATCCACCGCGCCGGCGCCGAGGTGTCGGGCGTCGCCGTCCTCATGGAGCTGGGCTTCCTCGACGGCCGGCCCCGCCTGGAGGCGGTCCTGGCCGGAGCCCCGCTGGAGGCGCTGCTCACGGTCTGACAGCGCTGCGGCACACACCGGCACGGCGCGACGACCGCCGTACGGCAAGCGGGCGGGCCCGGAGGAATCCGGTGCCCGCCCCTCGTGTTCCACGGGCGGACCGCCCTCACATCGGTCCGGAGGCGATCCCGGAGCCCGGGATCGCTACGATGGATGCTCCGGAGCCTGACCGGGGCACCCGGATCGCGCACGAGGAGCCCTCTTGCCAGACGAGGCCCAGCATCTGACCGCCGCCAAGCCCGAGTCGCCCTCGGGGCCCGCGGCCAAGCCCGCGTCGCAGGCGCCCGACGACGCCCGCGGGCCGGTCGAGCACGACCGCTCCGCCCCCGTCGAGCAGCAGCCGGCCGAACAGCCCCGCCCCAAACCGTCCCCCGCGCCCGACGCGGCCCGAGCGGCGGCATCCCCCTCGCCCGAGCGCCCCGCCGCCCCGTCGGCCGCCCGCCCCGCCGCCGCGCAGCCGCCCGCCCGCTCCGGCTCCTCGAACCGCGTCCGCGCCCGTCTCGCCCGCCTCGGCGGCCAGCGCGCGAACCCGTACAACCCGGTCCTGGAACCGCTGCTGCGGATAGTGCGCAGCAACGACCCGAAGACCGAGACCGCCACCCTGCGTCAGATCGAGAAGGCCTACCAGGTCGCCGAGCGCTGGCACCGGGGGCAGAAGCGCAAGAGCGGCGACCCGTACATCACCCACCCGCTCGCGGTGACGACGATCCTCGCCGAGCTGGGCATGGATCCCGCCACCCTCATGGCGGGCCTGCTCCACGACACGGTCGAGGACACCGAGTACGGCCTGGACGACCTGCGCCGTGACTTCGGCGACGTGGTCGCCCTCCTCGTCGACGGCGTGACCAAGCTCGACAAGGTCAAGTTCGGCGAGGCCGCGCAGGCCGAGACCGTCCGCAAGATGGTCGTCGCCATGGCCAAGGACCCGCGCGTCCTGGTCATCAAGCTGGCCGACCGCCTGCACAACATGCGCACCATGCGCTACCTCAAGCGCGAGAAGCAGGAGAAGAAGGCGCGCGAGACCCTCGAGATCTACGCGCCGCTCGCCCATCGCCTGGGCATGAACACCATCAAGTGGGAACTGGAGGACCTCGCCTTCGCGATCCTCTACCCCAAGATGTACGACGAGATCGTCCGGCTGGTGGCCGAAAGGGCACCGAAGCGTGACGAGTACCTGGCCATAGTGACCGACGAGGTCCAGGCCGACCTGCGCGCCGCCCGCATCAAGGCGACCGTCACCGGCCGGCCCAAGCACTACTACAGCGTCTACCAGAAGATGATCGTCCGCGGCCGTGACTTCGCGGAGATCTACGACCTGGTCGGCATCCGCGTCCTGGTGGACACCGTCCGCGACTGCTACGCGGCGCTGGGCACCGTCCACGCCCGCTGGAACCCGGTTCCGGGGCGGTTCAAGGACTACATCGCGATGCCCAAGTTCAACATGTACCAGTCGCTGCACACGACGGTCATCGGCCCCAACGGCAAGCCGGTCGAACTCCAGATCCGCACGTTCGACATGCACCGCCGCGCCGAGTACGGCATCGCCGCGCACTGGAAGTACAAGCAGGAAGCCGTCGCCGGTGCCTCCAAGGTCCGCAGCGACGCGCCCAAGTCGTCCGGCAAGGACGACCACCTCAACGACATGGCGTGGCTGCGGCAGCTCCTGGACTGGCAGAAGGAGACCGAGGACCCCAGCGAGTTCCTGGACTCGCTGCGCTTCGACCTCTCCCGCAACGAGGTCTTCGTCTTCACGCCGAAGGGCGACGTCATAGCGCTCCCGGCCGGGGCGACGCCGGTCGACTTCGCGTACGCGGTGCACACGGAGGTCGGCCACCGGACGATAGGAGCACGGGTCAACGGCAGGCTCGTGCCGCTGGAGTCCACGCTGGACAACGGCGACCTGGTGGAGGTCTTCACCTCCAAGGCGGTCGGCGCCGGCCCGTCCCGCGACTGGCTGGGCTTCGTCAAGTCACCGCGCGCCCGCAACAAGATCCGGGCCTGGTTCTCCAAGGAGCGCCGCGACGAGGCGATCGAGCAGGGCAAGGACGCCATCGCCCGCGCGATGCGCAAGCAGAACCTGCCGATCCAGCGCATCCTCACCGGTGACTCCCTGGTCACGCTCGCGCACGAGATGCGCTATCCGGACATCTCCTCGCTGTACGCCGCGATCGGCGAGGGCCACGTCGCCGCGCAGAACGTCGTGCAGAAGCTGGTGCAGGCCCTCGGCGGCGAAGAGGCCGCGAGCGAGGAGATCGACGAGACGGTCCCGTCCCGCGGCCGCGGGCGCAAGCGGCGCAGCAGCAACGACCCGGGTGTGGTCGTCAAGGGCGTCGACGACGTGTGGGTCAAGCTGGCCCGCTGCTGCACGCCCGTCCCCGGCGACCCGATCATCGGCTTCGTCACGCGCGGCAGCGGCGTATCGGTCCACCGCAGCGACTGCGTCAACGTGGACTCGCTCTCGCGGGAGCCGGAGCGCATCCTCGAGGTGGAGTGGGCGCCGACGCAGTCCTCGGTCTTCCTGGTCGCCATCCAGGTCGAGGCGCTGGACCGCTCGCGGCTCCTCTCGGACGTCACGCGGGTCCTGTCGGACCAGCACGTCAACATCCTCTCGGCGGCCGTGCAGACCTCCCGCGACCGCGTCGCCACCTCCCGCTTCACCTTCGAGATGGGCGATCCCAAGCACCTGGGACACGTCCTGAAGGCCGTCCGCGGGGTCGAGGGCGTCTACGACGTCTACCGGGTGACATCGGCACGCAGGCCGTAGCCTACGGGCGGACGGCAGGGGCCGACGGGGACGGGGGAGAGGGATGGGCGGCACCGGACAGGACGGATTAACGGACGGGGCGCCATCGGCTGACGGGTCGGTGGACGTACCGGTGGAGGCGTCGCCGCCCGCCGCACCCCTTCTGGTGGCCGAGCGCTACCGCCCCGTCCGCTTCCTCGGCCGCGGCGGCATGGGCGTCGTCCACGAGGCGGAGGACACCCGGCTCGACCGTCGCGTCGCCGTGAAGATGCTCACCGCCGTCGAGGGCCTGGCGGGGGACAGCGATGCCTGGGACCGCTTCCGCCGGGAGGCCCGCGCCCTGGCCCGGATCGAGCACCCGGGCGTCGTCACCCTCTACGACAGCGGGGTGCACGACGGCACCCCCTACCTCGTGATGCAGGTGCTCGACGGCACCACCCTGGCCGATCTGGTGGCGGCCGCCGGACCGCTGCCGACGGCCGTCGTGTGCACGGTGGCCTTCGGCATGGCCGAGGCCCTGGAGGCCGCGCACGAGGCCGGGGTCCTGCACCGCGACGTCAAGCCCACCAACGTGGGCATCACCCGCAGCGGGCGCGTGGTCCTCCAGGACTTCGGCCTGGCCCGGCTGGCGGGCGAGGCCGCCATCACCCGTACCGGCGCCCTCGTCGGCACCCCGCAGTTCATGGCGCCCGAGGCCATGCGCGGCGCCCTGCCGGAACGCGCGGCCGACTGGTACGGCCTCGGCGTCTGCATGTACCTGATGATCACCGGTGAGCTGCCGTTCGGCCCCACCGTCGACTTCGGCGCGATCATGGAACGGGCCCTCGGTGACGGCGTCCCCCCGCTCACCGGGAGCCGCCACGACCGCCCCGGGAGCCTGTGCCGACTGGTCGACGACCTCTGCCGGCAGGACCCCGCCGTCCGCCGCCAGGACGTCGACGCGGTCCGGGACGTCCTGCTGCCCCTGACCTACGGCGGCACGCAGACCCTGGCCGGCCTGGTGACCGGCCGGGCCCGCGAGGAGGCCGTACGGGACGCCCAGGCCGTGCCGCACTTCGTGGAAGCCGGCGCACCCGGCGGAGCGCACGAGGACGTGCCCGAGTACCTCTGGGACGAGGCGCCCGTACTGCCCGAGCAGCGGGACGCGCCACCGGATCCCTTCCGGCCCGCCACCCTCAGCGACACCACCCGCAGGATCGTGCTCGGCAGCATGACCCCGCAGAGCGCCCTGTCCCGGCAGCGCGAGGCGGTCAACCTGGTGCAGCGCGGACGCCTCCAGGAGGCGGCGCAGATGCTGTCGGTCGTGGTCCCGGTCTGCCTCTCCACGCTCGGACCCGACCATCCGACCACCCTCACCAGCCAGTACTGGCACGCGGTCTGCCTGGCCCGGCTCGACGCCGGACGGGACGCACTGGAACTGTTCTCCCGCGTCAACGCACGCGTGGCCCGACGAACGGACGGACACGATGACTGATCCCGGCCCCGGGATCTCCGCCTCCCTGGACGACACCGGCACCGAGGACGACCTGCGTTCCCTGCTGCGCTGGCTGCGCGCGGACGACACCGCCGGCGTGCGGGCCCGCCTCGCCACCGCCCCGCCCCCGCCCGGCGGCATGGGCACCGGCTTCGACGTGCTCCAGTTCGCCGTGTCGGGCGGACTGTCCGCGGCCTCCCTGGTGGTCTCCGTCCTCCAGTGGCAGGCCTCCCTGCACCGCGCCCCGGCCGTCACCCTGCGCCGCGGCGACGTGGAGGTCCTGCTCACCGCCCGGGCGGTCCGCGACGAGCGGACCGTACGGCGCCTCGTCGCCCTCCTCGACGGCGACACCGCCCCCGCCGCCCCGCCCGCCCCCCGCACAGAGGGAAGCGGAGGCGATGACGGCACTGCCTGACCCGACGCGCTCGCGGGCCGTGCTCATCGGCACCGCCTCCTACCGCCACCTGCCACAGCTCCCCGCCGTCGAGGCCGGCGTCGTCGACCTCGCCGCCGAACTGTGCGACGCCACCGTGTGGGGGCTGCCCGTGCAGCACTGCACGGTCGTCACCGACCCACTGAGCCCCCAGACCATCCTCGACCCCGTCCACCGGGCGGGCGAGGAGGCCACCGACACCCTGTTGGTGTACTTCGCCGGACACGGCATGCGCGACGCGGAGTCCGCCGACCTCTACCTCGCCCTCGGCGACTCCCGCGAACACCTCGGCTACACCGCCGTCGCCTACCAGCACCTGCGCACCGCGCTGCGCTCCGCCCGCGCCCGCCGCAAGGTCGTCGTCCTGGACTGCTGCTTCAGCGGCCGCGCCGCCCGAGCCCTGTCCGGCGGCGACGTCCTCGCCGCGGAGGCCGCCGTGGACGGGGCGTACGTCCTGACCGCCTCCCCCCGCGACCGGATCGCCCTGGCCCCCGACGGCGAGCGCTACACCGCCTTCACCGGCGAACTCCTCACCGTGCTGCGGCACGGCGTCGAGGACGGCCCCGAACTGATCGACCTGGACACGCTCTACCGCGTCCTGCTGGAACGCCTGCGCGCCAAGAACCGCCCGCTGCCCCAGCACTCCCAGGAGAACGGCGTGGGACGGCTCCCGCTGGCCCGCAACAAGTCCCGGGCCGGCCGCCACACCCCGCAGGGCCCGGTCCTGCCCGCCGACGTCCGCGCCGCCATGGTCTCCACCGGTCTCGCCGTCGCCCGGCTGCTGCGTGCCGAGGGCAACACCCGCGACGCCCTGCCCGTGCTGCGGCTCGCCCTCCAGGAACAGCGGACCGCCGACGCCCAGGGCGACCTGCTCGCCGTCCAGCTCGAACTCTCCGAACTCCTCGCCGAGACCGGCCAGCTCAAGGACGCCATCGAGGTCCTGGAACTCGCCTTCCAGCAGGTCCACAAGGTCTACGGCCCCGAGGCCGTCCTGGTCTGCCGACGCCTCGCCGACCTGCTCCAGGAGTCCGGCAACCACCTCCAGGCCTGCGAGGTCCTCAAGCACGCCCTGGACATCAGCGAACGCGGCGGCCCCGCCTGACTCCCCGGTCCACCCGGCTCTCCGGACACCGTGCGACACACCGGGCACCGTGCGACACACGGGGCACCGCGCGGCATCCGAGAACGCCGAACGGCCCGGCCGTGGTCTCCCACGGCCGGGCCGTTCGGGCCCGTTGGCAGGCGGGTGTCAGCCGCCGAACTCCTGGAGCCCCTTGAGCGCCTGGTCCAGCAGCGCCTGACGGCCCTCCAGCTCACGCTCCAGCTTGTCGGCCCGGGCGCTGTTGCCCTGGGCGCGCGCCTGCTCGATCTGGGAACGCAGCTTGTCCACGGCCGCCTGGAGCTGACCGGTCAGACCCTCGGCACGCGCGCGTGCCTCCGGGTTGGTCCGGCGCCACTCGGCCTCCTCGGCCTCCTGGATCGCCCGCTCCACCGCGTGCATCCGGCCCTCGACCTTCGGCCGGGCGTCACGCGGCACGTGGCCGATGGCCTCCCAGCGCTCGTTGACCGAGCGGAACGCGGCCCGCGCCGCCCTGAGATCCGTCACCGGGAGGATCTTCTCGGCCTCCTCGGCCAGCTCCTCCTTCAGCTTCAGGTTCTCCGTCTGCTCGGCGTCGCGCTCCGCGAAGACCGAGCTGCGGGCGGCGAAGAAGACGTCCTGGGCACCGCGGAAGCGGTTCCACAGGTCGTCCTCGTGCTCGCGCTGGGCGCGGCCGGCCGACTTCCACTCGGTCATCAGGTCGCGGTAGCGCGCGGCCGTCGGACCCCAGTCCGTCGAGCCGGACAGCGCCTCGGCCTCGGCGACCAGCCGCTCCTTGACCCGGCGGGCGTCCTCGCGCTGGGCGTCGAGCTGCGCGAAGTGGGCCTTGCGACGCTTGGAGAACGCCGACCGGGCGTGCGAGAACCGGTGCCACAGCTCGTCGTCCGACTTGCGGTCCAGACGCGGCAGGCCCTTCCAGGTGTCCACCAGTGCCCGCAGCCGCTCCCCGGCCGCCCGCCACTGGTCGGACTGCGCCAGCTGCTCGGCCTCCGCGACGAGGTCCTCCTTGGCCTTGCGGGCCTCGTCGGACTGCTTGGCCCGCTGCTGCTTGCGCTCCTCGCGGCGCGCCTCGACCGTCGCCACCAGCTTGTCCAGCCGGGTGCGCAGCGCGTCCAGGTCGCCGACCGCGTGATGCGCGTCCACCTGCTCGCGAATGTGGCCGATCGCGACCTGGGCGTCCTTCGCCGACAGGTCGGTGGTCCGCACTCGCTTCTCGAGGAGGCCGATCTCGACAACCAGGCCCTCGTACTTGCGCTCGAAGTAGGCCAGCGCCTCCTCGGGGGAGCCGGCCTGCCAGGAACCGACGACCTGCTCGCCGTCGGCCGTACGCACGTACACGGTCCCCGTCTCGTCGACGCGGCCCCACGGGTCGCTGCTCACAGCGCCTCCTCCACATGATGCCTCCGAAGGGCTTCGGCGCCCCGGGCATCGTCCACAGTTTCGTCACGGCCAACATAGGCGACCGGCGGGCCGCCTGTCCGCATCCAGCGCGACCGAAATCGGGCGGTCGACCGCCCCGTCGTCAGGACTTGGTGACCGTCGCCTTGTCGATCACCACGGTCGCGTTGGGGGCACCGTCGCCGGCTCCCGTGTTCTCGCCCGCGGCGGCGATCTTCTTGAGGACGGCCATGCCGGCCTCGGAGACCGTGCCGAACGGCGTGTAGCTGGGCGGGAGCTGGCTGTCCTCGTAGACGAGGAAGAACTGGCTGCCGCCGCTGTCGGGCTGGCTGGTGTTGGCCATCGCGACCGTGCCGGCCGGGTAGACGTTCGCCTTGAGGCTCGTGTCCTTCAGGTTCTCGTCCGGGATGGTGTAGCCGGGCCCGCCGCTGCCGCTGCCCGTCGGGTCGCCGCACTGGAGCACGAAGATGCCGTTGGTGGTGAGCCGGTGGCACTTGGTGTGGTCGAAGTAGCCCTTGCCGGCGAGGAAGTTGAACGAGTTCACGGTGTGCGGGGCCGCCGACGTCTTCAGCGCGACGTCTATGTCGCCGCAGGTCGTGGCCAGCTTCATCGTGTACTTCGCCGACTTGTCGATCGTGATCGCCGGCTCCTTCTTCCACGTCTGCGTCTTGACCGCGCCCTCGGCGGGCTTCTCGCACGGGTCCTTGACGGCGCTGGGCGAGGCCGACGGGCTCGCCTCGGAGCTCGCGTTCGCCTTGTCGTCGTCCTTGAGGACGCCGGTCGTGTACAGCGCCAGACTGCCCACCAGAACCACGCCGAGGACCGACGCGATCACCGCGTTGCGAGCGCGTGCCTTGCGGCGCAGGGCCGTACGGCGCTGCTGCTGCCGCAAGAACTTCTCCCGGGCGAGCTGACGCTTGCGCTGTTCCTGGGTGACCACCGGGTTCTCTCCTCGTGCGTCTCGTATGTCCACCGGTACGCGTGCGTCCAGTGAGCCGACCGCCTGCGTGTGCCCCGTACCGTATATGGGTTCGCTGAGGAATCGGCAGCGCCGGTAGGCTCTGACCGCAGGCGCAGCCGCTCCCAAGCCACCCGTATCGACACAAACGAAGGACGATCGTGCTCATTGCCGGGTTCCCCGCCGGGGCCTGGGCGACGAACTGTTACCTCGTCGCCCCCGCCGCCGGTGAGGAGTGCGTGATCATCGACCCGGGCCACCAGGCGGCCCCCGGAGTCGAGGAAGCGATCAGGAAGCATCGGCTCAAGCCCGTCGCCGTCGTCCTCACCCACGGCCACCTCGACCACGTGGCCTCGGTCGTCCCGGTCTGCGGGGCGCACGACGTCCCGGCCTGGATCCACCCCGAGGACCGGTTCATGATGAGCGACCCCGAGAAGGGGCTCGGCCGGTCCATCGGCCTGCCGCTGCTGGGAGAGCTCACCGTGGGGGAGCCCGACGACGTCCGCGAGCTGACGGACGGGGCGAAGCTGGAGCTGGCGGGTCTGGAGTTCTCCGTCGCGCACGCGCCGGGCCATACCAGGGGGTCGGTGACCTTCCGGATGCCCGAGAGCGCGGACGTCCCGCCCGTCCTCTTCTCGGGCGACCTGCTGTTCGCCGGCTCCATCGGACGCACCGACCTGCCCGGTGGCTCCATGGACGACATGCTCGAGTCGTTGGCCCGCGTGGTCCTTCCGCTCGACGACTCCACCGTGGTGCTGCCCGGTCACAATGAGCACACGACCATCGGCCGGGAACGCGCCACCAACCCGTATCTGCGGCAGGTGGCCCCCAGCCAGGGAGCCCCCGAGGCTCCCCGACGAGGAATGTGACGAGAGACCTCCCGTGAGTACCTTCCAGGCCCCCAAGGGCACGTACGACCTCATCCCGCCGGACAGCGCCACGTACCTGGCCGTCCGCGAGGCGATCGCCGCCCCGCTGCGCAACTCCGGCTACGGCTACATCGAGACGCCCGGCTTCGAGAACGTCGAGCTGTTCGCGCGCGGTGTCGGCGAGTCCACCGACATCGTGACCAAGGAGATGTACGCCTTCGAGACCAAGGGCGGCGACCGGCTCGCGCTGCGCCCCGAGGGAACGGCGTCGGTCCTGCGCGCCGCCCTCGAGGCCAACCTCCACAAGACGGGCAACCTCCCGGTCAAGCTCTGGTACTCCGGCTCGTACTACCGCTACGAGCGCCCGCAGAAGGGCCGCTACCGCCACTTCTCCCAGGTCGGCGCCGAGGCGATCGGCGCCGAGGACCCGGCGCTGGACGCGGAGCTGATCATCCTGGCCGACCAGGCGTACCGCTCCCTGGGGCTCAGGGACTTCCGCATCCTGCTCAACAGCCTGGGCGACAAGGAGTGCCGCCCGGTGTACAGGGAGGCGCTGCAGACCTTCCTGCGCGGCCTGGACCTCGACGAGGACACGCTCCGCCGCGCCGAGATCAACCCGCTGCGGGTCCTCGACGACAAGCGCCAGGACGTCCAGCGGCAGCTGGCCGGGGCCCCGCTGCTGCGCGACTACCTCTGCGACGCCTGCAAGGCGTACCACGAGGAGGTCCGCGAGCTGGTCACGGCGGCCGGCGTCGTCTTCGAGGACGACCCGAAGCTGGTCCGCGGCCTGGACTACTACACCCGCACCACCTTCGAGTTCGTCCACGACGGCCTCGGCTCGCAGTCCGCGGTGGGCGGTGGCGGGCGCTACGACGGCCTGTCCGAGATGATCGGCGGCCCCGCGCTGCCGTCCGTCGGCTGGGCACTGGGCGTCGACCGCACGGTCCTTGCGCTGGAGGCGGAGGGCGTCGAGCTCGAACTCCCCGCCACCACCAGTGTGTTCGCCGTACCGCTCGGCGAGGAGGCCCGCCGGGTGCTGTTCGCGAAGGTCTCCGAACTGCGCAAGAACGGGGTGGCCGCGGACTTCGCCTACGGCGGCAAGGGCCTCAAGGCCGCGATGAAGGCGGCCAACCGTTCAGGCGCCCGGTACGCGCTGGTCCTGGGTGAACGCGACCTTGCCGAGGGCGTCGTCCAGCTCAAGGACATGGAGTCCGGCGAGCAGACGGCGGTCGGCGTGAACGAGGTCGTGGCCGAGCTGGAGTCACGGCTCGGCTGACGGGCAGGCGTGGGGCGCCGGACATCTCCTCGGAGGTCCGGCGCCCCCGTCGTGTCCGGGGGGCGGGCCCGGCCCGCCGCCCCGTCCGGCCGGTGTCCGGAGCCGGACACCCGGTACAGCTGTCCGAAACCGAACACCCGTACCGGGTCTCACCTTCATCCTTATGGGGAGCGAACGGTGCGCACGCGCGCGTGTGCGGCACAATGGCCGTGCCCGAAGAAGGTCCAAGTCTCAAGTGACGGAATCGGCGTGATGAGCAAGACGACAGTCAACGACGTCTCCACCGAGCCCGGTCCGCGACGCGCCGAGTCGGCCGCGACCGGGACGGCGGGCGGCAGCCGGGCGTTCGCCCTGCTGCTGGTGATCACCGGCGCGGCCGGACTGCTCGCCGCGTGGGTCATCACCATCGACAAGTTCAAGCTCCTCGAGGCCAGGGTCGAGGGCAAGACCTTCACCCCCGGGTGCAGCCTCAACCCCGTCGTCTCCTGCGGCAGCGTCATGGAGAGCGACCAGGCCTCGGTCTTCGGCTTCCCCAACCCGATGCTCGGCCTCGTCGCCTACGGCATCGTCGTCTGCGTCGGCATCAGCCTGCTCGCGGGTGCCCGCTTCCCGCGCTGGTACTGGCTCACCTTCAACGCCGGCACGCTCTTCGGGGTCGTCTTCTGCGCCTGGCTGATGTTCCAGTCCCTGTACCGCATCAACGCCCTGTGCCTGTGGTGCTCCCTGGCCTGGGTCGCCACGATCTTCATGTTCTGGTACGTGACCTCGTTCAACGTCCGCAACGGCTTCCTGCCCGCCCCCGGCTGGCTCAAGAGCTTCTTCGGCGAGTTCACCTGGGTCCTGCCCGTGCTGCACGTCGGCATCATCGGCATGCTGATCCTGACCCGCTGGTGGGACTTCTGGACCAGCTGACCCGGCCGGGGCCCCGGCCGCACCGGGCAGATCCGGCCGACCAGGGCCTCCCGGCGGCCGACGGCATTGTCGGTGCGGTGAACTAGGGTTTTCAGCGTGGAGCCCGATCTGTTCACCGCCGCAGCCGAAGAACGCCAGGAGAAGGACCCCGCCGGGAGCCCTCTGGCGGTCCGGATGCGCCCGCGCACCCTCGACGAGGTCGTGGGCCAGCAGCACCTGCTGAAGCCGGGCTCACCCCTGCGCCGCCTGGTCGGCGAGAGCGCCAGGGGCCCGGCCGGTCCCTCCTCGGTGATCCTCTGGGGCCCGCCGGGCACCGGCAAGACCACCCTGGCCTACGTCGTCTCCAAGGCCACCGACGCCCGCTTCGTCGAACTGTCCGCGATCACCGCCGGCGTCAAGGAGGTCCGTGCCGTCATCGACGGCGCCCGCCGCGCCACCGGAGGCTTCGGCAAGGAGACCGTCCTCTTCCTCGACGAGATCCACCGCTTCAGCAAGGCCCAGCAGGACTCCCTGCTGCCCGCCGTCGAGAACCGCTGGGTCACCCTGATCGCGGCCACCACGGAGAACCCGTTCTTCTCGGTCATCTCGCCCCTGCTCTCCCGCTCGCTCCTCCTCACCCTCGAACCGCTCACCGACGACGACCTGCGCGGCCTGCTGCGGCGCGCGGTGGCCGACGACCGCGGTCTGAAGAGCGCCGTGGACCTCCCCGAGGACACCGAGGACCACCTCCTGCGCATCGCCGGCGGCGACGCCCGCCGTGCCCTCACCGCCCTGGAGGCCGCAGCCGGGGCCGCCCTGGACAAGGGCGAGACGCGGATCTCCCTCGCCACCCTGGAGGAGACGGTCGACCGGGCCGCCGTGAAGTACGACCGCGACGGTGACCAGCACTACGACGTCGCCAGCGCCCTGATCAAGTCGATCCGCGGCTCCGACGTCGACGCGGCCCTGCACTACCTGGCCCGCATGATCGAGGCGGGCGAGGACCCCCGTTTCATCGCCCGCCGTCTGATGATCTCCGCCAGCGAGGACATCGGCCTGGCCGACCCCGGCGCCCTGCCGATCGCGGTCGCCGCCGCCCAGGCCGTCGCCATGATCGGCTTCCCCGAGGCCGCCCTCACCCTCAGCCACGCCACCATCGCCCTGGCCCTCGCCCCCAAGTCGAACTCCGCGACGACCGCGATAGGCGCCGCCCTGGACGACGTACGCAAGGGGCTGGCCGGGCCCGTGCCGGCGCACCTGCGGGACGGGCACTACAAGGGAGCCGCCAAGCTGGGGCACGCGCAGGGGTACGTGTACCCGCACGACCTGCCCGAGGGGATCGCCCCCCAGCAGTACGCCCCGGACGCCATCAAGGACCGCCGGTACTACGAGCCGACCCGGCACGGCGCGGAGGCGCGGTACTCGGACGCCGTGGAGTGGACCAGGAGGCACCTCGGTCGCAAGCGGGACTGAGCACCCTGTAAACTCGCTCGGAGTGCTGTGTCCCGCGCTGTCAGAACGGGACGGTCAGCCGGAGCCCGGTCCCTCGCGGACCGGCTCCAGGAGCGTCGCGCACCGTCGAACGGTGTCGCGGGCAGCCCACCACCAGCCGGGGTTCCGGTCAGGGTCGGTGGGCCACTCGCGTGCTGCACGTATGTGCCCAGACCAGGGGAGCGGCTGCCCGGCAGGTCCCCCGTGGACCCGGCGGGTCTCCCCGGCTGCGGATGCGACCTCCTTCAACCCTGACAAGCCGAAACCAGGAAATGAGAGACAGTGGCGAACCAGTCCCGCCCCAAGGTCAAGAAGTCGCGTGCCCTCGGCATCGCGCTGACCCCGAAGGCCGTCAAGTACTTCGAGGCCCGCCCCTACCCGCCGGGTGAGCACGGCCGTGGCCGCAAGCAGAACTCGGACTACAAGGTCCGTCTGCTCGAGAAGCAGCGTCTGCGCGCGCAGTACGACGTGTCCGAGCGCCAGCTCGTCCGCGCCTACGAGCGTGCCTCCAAGGTCCAGGGCAAGACCGGTGAGGCCCTGATCATCGAGCTCGAGCGTCGTCTCGACGCGCTGGTCCTGCGTTCGGGCATCGCCCGCACGATCTACCAGGCCCGCCAGATGGTCGTCCACGGCCACATCGAGGTCAACGGCCAGAAGGTCGACAAGCCCTCGTTCCGCGTCCGTCCCGACGACGTCGTGATGGTCCGCGAGCGCAGCCGCGAGAAGACCCTCTTCGCGGTCGCCCGTGAGGGTGGCTTCGCCCCCGACGGCGAGACCCCGCGCTACCTCCAGGTGAACCTCCGCGCCCTGGCCTTCCGCCTGGACCGCGAGCCGAACCGCAAGGAGATCCCGGTCATCTGCGACGAGCAGCTGGTCGTCGAGTACTACGCCCGCTGATCCTCCGGCGGCCGCAGGACCTCTGTGCCCGGACCCGCCGTCCCCCCGCCCTTCCGGGCGGTCGGGGCGGCGGGTCCGCGCATGTCCAGGGCCGTGGCCGCGCCACGGCCCGCGCCGCCGGTTAATCCGGTGCGGACCGGTCCCGGCGGCGCGATAGGCTCGGTGCACGACTTTTCCGATGCAGAGGCACGTTTCAGGGAGCGGGTGCACAGTGTCCGGTGGAGAGGTGGCCGGCATCCTGGTGGCCGTGTTCTGGGCGATCCTGGTCTCCTTCCTCGCGGTCGCGCTGGCGAGACTGGCCCAGACGCTCAAGGCCACCACCAAGCTGGTCGCGGACGTGACCGACCAGGCCGTACCGCTGCTGGCGGACGCCTCCACGGCGGTCCGCTCGGCGCAGACCCAGATCGACCGGGTCGACGCGATCGCCTCGGACGTCCAGGAGGTCACCTCCAACGCCTCCGCGCTCTCCACCACGGTCGCCTCCACCTTCGGCGGCCCCCTGGTGAAGGTCGCCGCCTTCGGTTACGGCGTCCGCCGGGCCCTCGGCGGACGCAAGGAAGACGGGCCCGCCAAGGCGCCCCGACGCACCGTGATCGTGGGCCGGACCGTCCCGGCCCAGCGGTGGGGCAAGCGGAAGAAGGACTGAGACTCAAGCGATGTTCCGCCGTACGTTCTGGTTCGGCACCGGTGTCGCCGCCGGTGTCTGGGCCACCACCAAGGTCAACCGCAAGCTGAGGCAGCTGACCCCCGAGAGCCTCGCCGCGACCGCGGCCAACAAGGCGCTCGAGACGGGAGCGCGCCTCAAGGACCGCGCGGTGGGCTTCGCGCTCGACGTCCGCGACAACATGGCCCAGCGGGAGGCCGAACTGGGGGACGCGCTCGGGCTCCGCCCGGACCCCGAACTCCCCGCCCCCCGGCGGTACACCGCCATCGAGAACCACCCCAGCAAGCCGAAGCACGTCGACGACACGACGTACCCGTACAACCGGAATGAGGACCACTGATGGAGTCGGCTGAGATCCGCCGCCGCTGGCTGAGCTTCTTCGAGGAGCGCGGGCACACCGTCGTCCCTTCGGCGTCGCTCATCGCGGACGACCCGACTCTGCTCCTGGTCCCCGCCGGCATGGTGCCCTTCAAGCCCTACTTCCTGGGTGAGGTCAAGCCGCCCTTCCAGCGCGCCACCAGCGTGCAGAAGTGCGTGCGCACGCCCGACATCGAAGAGGTCGGCAAGACCACCCGCCACGGCACGTTCTTCCAGATGTGCGGCAACTTCTCCTTCGGTGACTACTTCAAGGAAGGCGCCATCTCCTACGCCTGGGAGCTGCTCACCACGCCCCAGGACAAGGGTGGTTACGGCCTGGAGCCGGAGAAGCTCTGGATCACCGTCTACAAGGACGACGACGAGGCCGAGCGCATCTGGCACGAGGTCGTCGGGGTGCCGAAGGAGCGCATCCAGCGCCTCGGCATGAAGGACAACTACTGGTCCATGGGCGTCCCCGGCCCGTGCGGTCCCTGTTCCGAGATCAACTACGACCGCGGCCCCGAGTTCGGCGTCGAGGGCGGCCCCGCCGTCAACGACGAGCGGTACGTGGAGATCTGGAACCTCGTCTTCATGCAGTACGAGCGCGGCGAGGGCATCGGCAAGGACAACTTCGAGATCCTGGGCGACCTGCCGAGCAAGAACATCGACACGGGCCTCGGCATGGAGCGCCTCGCCATGATTCTGCAGGGTGTGCAGAACATGTACGAGATCGACACCTCCATGGCCGTCATCAAGAAGGCCACCGAGCTGACCGGCGTGGCCTACGGTGACGCCCACGAATCGGACGTCTCCCTGCGCGTGGTCACCGACCACATGCGCACCTCCGTGATGCTCATCGGTGACGGCGTGACCCCCGGCAACGAGGGCCGCGGCTACGTGCTGCGCCGCATCATGCGCCGCGCCATCCGCAACATGCGTCTGCTCGGTGCCACCGGTCCGGTCGTCAAGGACCTGATCGACACGGTCATCGAGATGATGGGCCAGCAGTACCCGGAGCTCGTCTCCGACCGCGAGCGGATCGAGAAGGTCGCCGTCGCCGAGGAGAACGCCTTCCTCAAGGCCCTCAAGGGCGGCACGAACATCCTCGACACCGCCGTCACCGAGACCAAGCAGGCCGGCGGCAGCGTCCTGTCCGGTGACAAGGCCTTCCTGCTCCACGACACCTGGGGCTTCCCGATCGACCTCACCCTGGAGATGGCCGCCGAGCAGGGGCTGTCCGTGGACGAGGACGGCTTCCGCCGCCTGATGAAGGAACAGCGCGAGCGCGCCAAGGCCGACGCCCAGGCCAAGAAGACCGGCCACGCCGGCGCCGGCGCCTACCGCGAGATCGCCGACAAGGCCGGCGAGACCGACTTCATCGGCTACACCGACACCGAGGGCGAGACCACGGTCGTCGGCATCCTCGTCGACGGCGTCTCCTCCCCGGCCGCCACCGAGGGCGACGAGGTCGAGATCGTCCTGGACCGCACCCCGTTCTACGCCGAGGGCGGCGGTCAGATCGGCGACACCGGCCGCATCAAGATCGACACCGGTGCCGTCGTCGAGATCCGCGACACCCAGAAGCCGGTGCCGGGTGTGTACGTCCACAAGGGCGTCGTCCAGTTCGGCGAGGTGACCGTCGGAGCCAAGGCCCACGCCTCCATCGACGGCCGCCGCCGTACGGCCATCGCCCGCGCCCACTCGGCCACGCACCTCACCCACCAGGCCCTGCGCGACGCCCTCGGCCCGACGGCCGCCCAGGCCGGTTCCGAGAACCAGCCCGGCCGCTTCCGCTTCGACTTCGGCTCTCCCGCCGCCGTCCCGACGGCCGTGATGACCGACGTCGAGCAGAAGATCAACGAGGTGCTCGCCCGCGACCTGGACGTGCACGCCGAGATCCTCAGCCTCGACGAGGCCAAGAAGCAGGGCGCCATCGCCGAGTTCGGCGAGAAGTACGGCGAGCGGGTCCGCGTCGTGACCATCGGCGACTTCTCCAAGGAGCTGTGCGGCGGCACCCACGTGCACAACACCGCCCAGCTCGGCCTGGTGAAGCTGCTCGGCGAGTCGTCGATCGGTTCGGGCGTGCGCCGTATCGAGGCCCTCGTGGGCGTCGACGCCTACAACTTCCTGGCCCGTGAGCACACCGTCGTCGCCCAGCTCCAGGAACTGATCAAGGGCCGCCCGGAGGAGCTCCCGGAGAAGGTCTCCGCCATGCTCGGCAAGCTGAAGGACGCCGAGAAGGAGATCGAGAAGTTCCGCGCGGAGAAGGTCCTCCAGGCCGCCGCCGGTCTCGCCGGCTCCGCCAAGGACGTCCGCGGCATCGCGCTCGTCACCGGGCAGGTTCCGGACGGCACCACGCCGGACGACCTGCGCAAGCTGGTCCTCGACGTGCGCGGCCGCATCCAGGGCGGACGGGCCGCCGTGGTGGCCCTGTTCACGGTCAACAACGGCAAGCCGCTCACGGTCATCGCCACCAACGAGGCCGCCCGCGAGCGCGGCCTCAAGGCCGGCGACCTGGTCCGTACGGCGGCCAAGACCCTCGGTGGCGGCGGTGGCGGCAAGCCGGACGTCGCCCAGGGCGGCGGCCAGAACCCGGCCGCCGTCGGCGAGGCCGTCGACGCCGTCGAGCGGCTCGTGGCGGAATCGGCCAAGTGAGCCGTCCCATGCGCAAGGGCCGTCGTCTCGCCGTCGACGTCGGGGACGCCCGGATCGGGGTCGCCTCGTGCGACCCCGACGGGATCCTCGCCACCCCGGTGGAGACGGTCCCCGGCCGTGACGTCCCGGCGGCCCACCGCCGGCTCCGGCAGCTCGTCGAGGAGTACGAGCCGATCGAGGTCGTCGTCGGTCTCCCCCGCTCCCTCAAGGGGGGCGAGGGCCCGGCCGCGGTCAAGGTGCGCGCCTTCGCCCAGGAGCTGGCCAAGGGCATCGCGCCGGTCGCGGTCCGGCTGGTCGACGAGCGGATGACGACGGTGACGGCCAGTCAGGGACTGCGCGCCTCGGGCGTGAAGTCCAGGAAGGGACGTTCCGTCATCGACCAGGCGGCCGCTGTGATCATCCTTCAGCAGGCCCTGGAATCCGAACGGGTGTCAGGCTCGGCACCCGGCGAGGGCGTCGAAGTGGTCATCTGATCGCGATACGGTAACGTTCCGCGCGATGCGGTGGTGTTCGAACAGCGACCGCACAGAAAGAGGCGGGACGGTAGCCGGGGCCCATGAGCCCCGCGACCGCCGCCTCGCGGCTCTAGGGGATCGATGACTGAGTATGGCCGGGGCCCTGGCTCCGAACCGTGGCATCCGGAGGACCCGTTGTACGGGGACGGCGGATGGGAAGGGCAGCAGGGCCACACCGGCCACCAGCCTGCCTACGGCGGCCAGCCGCAGCACCAGTACCCGCAGCAGCCGCAGCAGGAGTACGCGGACTGGAACAACGGCCAGCCGCAGCAGTACGACCAGCAGCAGTACCAGCAGTCCTACGAGCAGCAGCAGTACGCCGCTCCGGGCCAGCAGTACGCCCACCGTGACCAGCAGGCCTACCAGGAGGGCGGCTGGGACGGCACCGGCAGCCACGCGCAGGTCCCGTACGCCGCCGACCCCGGTGACCCGTACGGCCAGCAGGCCGCGGCCTACGGCGCCGAACAGCCCGACCTCTACGGGACGCCGGACGCGTATCCGCCGCCGGAGCCGCCCGCGCGCAGGCGCGCCGAACCGGAACCGGAGGCGGAGCAGCCGCGGCCCGACTGGGACCCCGGTCCCGACCAGGGCGAGCACGCCTTCTTCGCGGGCGGCGGGGCGGACGACGAGGACGACGACGAGCCGGAGGCGCGCGGCGACCGACGCGGTCGCGGCGGCAAAGGGTCCAAGGGGGCCAAGAGCAAGAAGAGCCGCAACGGCTGTGCCTGCCTGGTCGTCCTGCTGGTGTTCGGCGGCGGCCTCGGCGGCGTCACCTACTTCGGCTACCAGTTCTACCAGAACCGTCACAGCGCGGCGCCGGACTTCGCGGGCGACGGCACCAGCCAGACCGTCAGCATCGAGGTCCCGAAGGGCGCCCGCGGCGTCGACATCGGCCGCAAGCTGAAGGAGGCCGGTGTGGTGAAGAGCGTCGACGCCTTCGTGTCCGCCTTCACCACCAACGACGGGGACCAGATCCAGGCGGGCGCGTACATCCTCAGGAAGGAGATGTCCGCCAAGAGCGCCGTGGAGATGATGCTCGACCCCAAGAGCCAGGCCAACGTGATGGTCACGCCCGGTCAGCGGAACATCACCGTCTACAAGGCGATCGACACCAAACTCGGCCTCGCCGCCGGCACCACCAGGGACGTCGCGGAGAAGGACTTCAAGAACCTCGGCCTGCCCGACTGGGCGAACGCCGACGGCGACGTCAAGGACCCGCTGGAGGGCTTCCTCTACCCCGGCACCTATCCCGCGGCCAAGGGCATGAAGCCCGCCTCGGTCCTCAAGCAGATGGTCGGCCGGGCCGACGAGGCCTACGGCAAGTACGACCTCGAGGCCAAGGCCAAGGCGCTGAAACTGGAGAACCCGCTCCAGGTCGTCACGGTCGCGAGCCTGGTCCAGGCGGAGGGCAAGACGCACGACGACTTCCGCAAGATGGCGGAGGTGGTCTACAACCGTCTCAAGCCGACGAACACCGAGACCAACCAGCTGCTCCAGTTCGACTCGACCTTCAACTACCTGAAGAACGAGAGCAACATCCACATCAGCGAGTCCGAGATCAACAGCAACCAGGACCCGTACAACACGTACACCCAGAAGGGCCTTCCGCCGGGACCGATCGGGAACCCCGGGGCCGAGGCACTGACGGCGGCGCTGACTCCGACGAGCGACGGCTGGATCTACTTCGTGGCGACCGACGGTGAGAACAAGACCGAGTTCGCCAAGACCTACGCGGAATTCGAGCGGCTCAAGGACAAGTTCAACGAGAGCGCCGGTAACTGAGAACATGACCGCCATCACCGGACCCGGGCCCGTCCGCCGGCACCGCGCCGCCGTGCTCGGCAGCCCCGTCGCCCACTCCCTCTCCCCGGTGCTGCACCGTGCCGCGTACCGGGCGATGGACCTGACGCAGTGGACGTACGACCTCTTCGACGTGGACGAGGCGGCCCTGCCCTCCTTCGTCGAGGGACTCGGGGCCGAGTGGGCCGGGCTGTCGCTGACCATGCCGCTCAAGCGCGCGGTCGTCCCCCTGCTGGACGAGGTCAGCGAGACGGCGGCCGCAGTCGAGGCGGTCAACACCCTGGTGTTCACCGAGGACGGCCGCCGCGTCGGCGACAACACCGACATCCCCGGCATGGTCGCCGCCCTGCGCGAGCACGGCGTCGAGCAGGTCGACTCGGCCGCGATCCTCGGCGCCGGCGCCACCGCCTCCTCCGCGCTGGCCGCGATGTCCAGGATCTGCGCCGGCGAGGTCGTGGTCTACGTGCGCAGCGCGGACCGCGCCGCCGAGATGCGGCAGTGGGGCGAGCGCCTCGACGTCGACGTCCGCACGGCCGACTGGGCCGACGCGGCCGAGGCGCTGCGCGCCCCCCTGGTGATCGCCACCACTCCCGCGGGCGCCACCGACGCGCTCGCCACCGCCGTGCCGGAGCGGCCCGCCACCCTCTTCGACGTGCTCTACCACCCCTGGCCGACCGAACTGGCCGCCCGCTGGTCGATGTTCGGCGGCGCCGTGGTCAGCGGCCTCGATCTGCTGGTGCACCAGGCGGCGCTCCAGGTGGAGCGGATGACCGGGCGCTCCCCGGCCCCCGTGGACGCGATGCGGAAGGCCGGGGAGCACGCGCTCGCCTCCCGCCCGTAGCGGGGATCTCCGCCACGGGTCCGGCTCGCGGGGGCCCGCCCGCCGGCAGCCGACGTCCGCCAGATGGACCGGCGGCCGGTTCCGGGTGGTGGACGTGGGAGGATCGGGGGTGGCGGACCAGGGTCGCGCACCCGGTCGCGCCGTTGCCGTACGCGAGGACGCGCGTACGCAGGGCAGTACCAGGCGCGAGACTGAGGAGCACCGTTGAGCAGGTTGCGCTGGCTGACCGCGGGGGAGTCCCACGGTCCCGCACTCGTGGCGACGCTGGAGGGCCTTCCCGCCGGCGTGCCGATCACCACGGAGATGGTGGCGGACCATCTGGCGAGGCGCCGGCTCGGCTATGGGCGCGGTGCGCGGATGAAGTTCGAGCGGGACGAGGTGACCTTCCTCGGCGGCGTCCGCCACGGCCTCACCCTCGGTTCCCCGGTCGCGGTCATGGTGGGCAACACCGAGTGGCCGAAGTGGGACCAGGTCATGGCGGCCGACCCGGTCGACCCCGAGGTGCTCGCCGGGCTCGCCCGCAACGCGCCGCTGACCCGCCCCCGCCCCGGCCACGCCGACCTGGCAGGCATGCAGAAGTACGGCTTCGACGAGGCCCGGCCGATCCTGGAGCGCGCCTCCGCGCGCGAGACGGCCGCCCGCGTCGCCCTGGGCGCCGTCGCCCGGTCGTACCTGAAGGAGACGGCCGGCATCGAGATCGTGTCCCACGTCGTGGAGATCGCCGCCGCCAAGGCGCCGTACGGCGTGTACCCGACCCCCGCCGACGTCGAGAAGCTCGACGCCGACCCGGTGCGCTGCCTGGACGCGGACGCGTCGAAGGCGATGGTCGCCGAGATCGACCAGGCCCACAAGGACGGCGACACCCTCGGCGGAGTCGTCGAGGTGCTCGCCTACGACGTGCCGGTGGGCCTGGGCTCGCACGTGCACTGGGACCGCAAGCTGGACGCCCGGCTGGCCGGTGCCCTCATGGGCATCCAGGCGATCAAGGGCGTCGAGGTCGGCGACGGCTTCGACCTCGCGCGCGTGCCCGGCTCGCAGGCGCACGACGAGATCGTCGGCACCCCCGAGGGGCTCCGGCGGGCCTCCGGCCGCGCCGGCGGCACCGAGGGCGGTCTGTCCACCGGCGAACTGCTGCGCGTGCGCGCGGCCATGAAGCCCATCGCCACCGTGCCGCGCGCGCTGCGCACCGTGGACGTGGCCACCGGCGAGGCGACGCAGGCCCACCACCAGCGCTCCGACGTCTGCGCCGTGCCGGCGGCCGGCATCGTCGCCGAGGCCATGGTCGCGCTCGTCCTCGCGGACGCCGTCGCGGAGAAGTTCGGCGGCGACAGCGTCGCCGAGACCCGCCGCAACGTGCGGTCGTACCTCGACCACCTCCCCGTCCGATGAGCGGGCCGCTGGTCGTCCTGGTCGGGCCGATGGGCGTCGGCAAGTCCACCGTCGGTCAGCAGCTGGCCGAGCGGCTCCAGGTCGCCTACCGGGACACCGACGACGACATCGTCGCCGGACAGGGCCGTTCCATCGCCGACATCTTCGTCGAGGAGGGCGAGCCCGCCTTCCGCGCCGTCGAGAAGGCGGCCGTGCTGCGCGCGCTCGCCGAGCACGACGGCGTCCTGGCGCTCGGCGGCGGCTCGATCCTCGACGAGGAGACGCGCGGCCGGCTGGCCGGGCAGCGGGTGGTCTACCTGTCGATGGACGTCGAGGAGGCCGTCAGGCGGACCGGCCTCAACACGGCCCGCCCGCTGCTCGCCGTCAACCCGCGCAAGCAGTGGCGCGAGTTGATGGAGGCCCGCCGGCACCTCTACGAAGGGGTCGCCACCGCGGTCGTTCCGACGGACGGCCGTACGCCCGAAGAGGTCACCCAGGCAGCCCTGGACGCGTTGGAGTTGAAGGAAGCATGAGTGAGGCAGTGACGCGGATCCGGGTCGGCGGCAGCGCCGGCTCCGAGCCGTACGAGGTGCTGGTCGGCCACCGGCTCCTCGGCGAGCTGGGCGGGCTGATCGGCGACCGTGCGAAGCGGGTCGCGGTGATCCACCCCGAGGCGCTCGCCGAGACCGGGGAGGCGCTCCGCGCCGACCTGGCCCAGCAGGGCTTCGAGGCGGTCGCCATCCAGGTGCCCAACGCGGAGGAGGCCAAGACCGCCGAGGTCGCGGCCTACTGCTGGAAGGCCCTCGGCCAGTCCGGGTTCACCCGCACCGACGTCGTGGTGGGCGTCGGCGGCGGCGCGACCACCGACCTCGCCGGGTTCGTGGCCGCCACCTGGCTGCGCGGGGTGCGCTGGATCGCCGTCCCGACCACCGTGCTCGCCATGGTGGACGCGGCCGTCGGCGGCAAGACCGGCATCAACACCGCCGAGGGCAAGAACCTCGTCGGCGCCTTCCACCCGCCGGCCGGCGTGCTCTGCGACCTGGCCGCGCTGGACTCCCTGCCGACCCACGACTACGTCTCCGGGCTCGCCGAGATCATCAAGGCCGGCTTCATCGCCGACCCGGTCATCCTCGACCTCATCGAGGCCGACCCCGAGGCCGCCCGCACCCCGGCCGGCCCGCACACCGCCGAGCTGATCGAGCGCTCCATCCGGGTCAAGGCGGACGTCGTCTCCTCCGACCTCAAGGAGTCGGGTCTGCGGGAGATCCTCAACTACGGGCACACGCTCGCCCACGCCATCGAGAAGAACGAGCGCTACAAGTGGCGGCACGGCGCGGCCGTCTCGGTCGGCCTGCACTTCGCCGCCGAGCTGGGCCGCCTGGCCGGCCGGCTGGACGACGCCACGGCCGACCGCCACCGCACCGTGCTGGAGTCGGTGGGGCTGCCCCTGCACTACCGTCACGACCAGTGGCCCAAGCTGCTGGAGAACATGAAGGTCGACAAGAAGTCCCGCGGCGACCTCCTGCGCTTCATCGTCCTCGACGGCCTGGCCAGGCCCACCGTCATCGAGGGCCCCGACCCGGCCGTGCTGCTCGCCGCGTACGGCGAGGTGGGCGAGTAAGTCCGCAGGGTCCCCATCCGTCCGATTCGCTTGGCGCACCGGGCACTTCACACCGCCCCCGGCCGTTCACCAAAGGACGGCCGGGGGCGGTACCGTTCGGGGGGAAGCCAGGGCCCGCACCCTCGCGGCCAGCGTCAATCGCCTGTACGAGACGGACCTGTACGAGACGGAGTGGCACCGGATGCAGCACGCAGTGGGTTCTCCGCTGCCGCCGCCCCATCAGCCGGGGCACGGACCTGCCGTCGGCTGGTCGCCGGCCGCGCAACACCCGGGTGGTCCGCACCAGCCCGCCGGCCACCCCGGACGGCCCGTGCCCCCGCCGCCCCCGGGCTTCACCGCCCCGCCACCGGGCCCGCTCCAGCCCGCGCCCCCGGCCCCGCCCGCCGCGCACCCCCCGGCTCCGCAGCACGCTCCGCTCCCGCGGCACGCTCCGCCGGGCGGCGACGTCACCGGGCATGTGCCGCTGCCCCCCGGCGGCCCCGTCGGCATGCCGAGCGCGCCGCCGGCCCCCGCGGCGCCCGACCCGGCGGCCACGACGCTCGCGGTGCTGCTCATCGGACCGGCCGGCGCCGGGAAGACCAGCGTCGCCAAGTTCTGGGCCGACCACCGCCGGGCGCCCACCGCCCACATCAGCCTCGACGACGTCCGCGAATGGGTCCGCTCCGGCTTCGCCGACCCCCAGTCGGGCTGGAACGACCACTCCGAGGCGCAGTACCGCCTGGCCCGCCGTACCTGCGGCTTCGCCGCGCGCAACTTCCTCGCCAACGGCATCTCGTGCATCCTGGACGACGCGATCTTCCCCGACCGTCCGGCCGTCGGGCTCGGCGGCTGGAAGCGGCACGTGGGGCCCGGCCTGCTCCCGGTCGTCCTGCTCCCCGGCCTCGAAGTCGTCCTGGAACGCAATGCGGAGCGCTCCGGCAACCGCCGCCTCGCGGACGAGGAGGTCGCCCGCATCCACGGGCGCATGGCCGGCTGGTACGGCTCCGGACTCCCGATCATCGACAACTCCCTGCTGGACGTCCCGACGACGGCACGGATCCTGGACGACGTGCTGACGCGGGCGATAGCCAGCCCGCCGAGCTGGTGATCACACCGGTGACCACCGCGATGCGGTAGACGCGGCAGGAGGCCCCGCCCCCCGTCCAACCCGCTCGGCGCAGCCCAACCGGCACAATCCGGACAAGCCTCCTACGCTCGACACATGTCAGAGGTGTACGCGGCTCGCCGCAAACGGCTCAGGGAACGGTGCAGTGCCGGCGGCAGCGCGAGCGCACTGATCTCCCGTCCCGCCAATGTGAGATACCTCGCGGGCGCGGCCCCCCAGGGCGCCGTCCTGCTGCTGAGTGCGGACGAGGAACTCCTCGTGTGCACGGACCCACCCGACGACCGGCCCCACGAGGGCAGGCCCGACGAGGCCCTCAAGGTGCAGGTGCTGTCCCGCTCCGGAGGCGATCCCGCGGTGGCCGCCGCGGGCATCCTCACGGACCGAGGCGCCGACTCCCTGGCGGTCGAGGAACACCACCTCACGGTGGCCCGGCACCGCGCCCTGCGGTCGGTCGCGCCCCGGCTGCGCCTCGCCGACCTCGGTGGTGCCGTGGAGCAGTTGAGGGTCGTCAAGGACGAGGAGGAGATCTCCTGCCTGCGCATCGGCGCCGAGATCGCCGACCAGGCCCTCGGCGAACTGCTGGAGTCCATCCTCGTCGGCCGTACCGAACGCCACCTCGCCCTGGAGCTGGAGCGCCGCCTCGTCGACCACGGAGCCGACGGCCCCGCCTTCACCCCGTCCGTGGGTACCGGCCCGAACTCGGGGCGGCGGGGCCACCGGCCCACCGACCGACGTGTGGAGGAGGGCGATTTCCTGTCGGTCTGCCTCGGGGCGACGTACCGCGGCTACCGCTGCGAGATCGGTCGCACGTTCGTCATCGGCACCTCTCCCGCGGAGTGGCAGATCGAGCTGTACGACCTCGTCTTCGCCGCTCAGCGGGCCGGACGCGAAAGCCTGGTGCCCGGCGCCGCGTACCGCGACGTGGACCGTGCGGCACGGCAGGTGCTGGACTGCGCGGGGTACGCCGAGGGCCTCACGGCACTCACCGGGCACGGTGTGGGACTCGAAATCGAGGAGGACCCGCAGCTGGCCCCCACGGCCATGGGTAAACTGGACGCTTGCGTGCCGGTCACCGTCGAACCGGGGGTCCACCTCCCGGGCCGGGGCGGTGTCCGGATCGATGACACGCTCGTCGTGCGCCCCGAGGCGGACGGCGGACCCGAGCTACTCACCATCACGACCAAGGAGCTGCTCGCACTATAGCTACAGGCAGGTGCGTGCCCCCGGGGTCGTCCACGTCAGTCCAGGAGATTCCGCAACCGTGGCTTCCACGAACGACCTCAAGAACGGCCTGGTGCTCAAGCTCGAAGGCGGCCAGCTCTGGTCCGTCGTCGAGTTCCAGCACGTCAAGCCCGGCAAGGGCCCGGCCTTCGTGCGCACCAAGCTCAAGAACGTGCTGTCCGGCAAGGTGGTCGACAAGACCTTCAACGCCGGCGTCAAGGTCGAGACGGCCACTGTCGACAAGCGCGACATGCAGTTCTCCTACATGGACGGCGAGTACTTCGTCTTCATGGACATGGAGACCTACGACCAGCTCATGGTCGACCGCAAGGCCGTCGGCGACGCCGCCAACTTCCTGATCGAGGGCTTCACGGCCACCGTCGCGCAGCACGAGGGCGAGGTGCTCTTCGTCGAGCTGCCGGCCGCCGTCGAACTCGTCGTCCAGGAGACCGAGCCGGGCCTGCAGGGCGACCGCTCCACCGGCGGCACCAAGCCCGCCACCCTGGAGACCGGTCACCAGATCCAGGTCCCGCTCTTCATCACCACCGGTGAGAAGATCAAGGTCGACACCCGTACGAGCGACTACCTCGGCCGGGTGAACAGCTAACCGTGGCTGCCCGCAACACGGCCCGCAAGCGCGCCTTCCAGATCCTCTTCGAGGGCGACCAGCGTGGCGCCGACGTCCTGACGGTCCTCGCGGACTGGATCCGGCTCTCCCGGGCCGACACCCGGCAGCCTCCGGTGAGCGAGTACACGATGCAGTTGGTCGAGGGCTTCGCGGAGCACGCGCGGCGCATCGACGAGCTGCTCTCCCAGTACTCGGTCGGCTGGACGCTCGACCGGATGCCGGTCGTCGACCGCAACATCCTGCGGCTCGGCGCGTACGAGCTGATCTGGGTCGACGAGACCCCGGACGCCGTCGTCCTCGACGAGATGGTGCAGCTGGCGAAGGAGTTCTCCACGGACGAGTCGCCCTCGTTCGTGAACGGCCTGCTCGGCCGGCTGAAGGAGCTCAAGCCGTCGCTGCGCCGGGAGGCGTGAGCGGTTACCGCCTACGCCGGAGGGCCCGTGGACAGCACGTCCGCGGGCCCTCCGGCATGTCCCCGGTCGGTCCCGACCCGTCGGTGTTCCCGGGGGCGTGGGGGGCCCTTCGGGAAACTCGGGGGGCCCCCCGCGCCGGCCAACCGCCCCGGGGGCGGCCGAAACGTTGCGGACCGCCCCCCCGGGCGCCACGTTTCTGCTGAGGCGCCGCGGCGCTCAGCCCTCCTCGTGGGAGACGGCGCGACGCGCGTCCGCGTCCAGGACGCCCCAGCTGATCAGCTGTTCGGTCAGGACCGAGGGCGACTGGTCGTAGATGACGGCGAGCGTGCGCAGGTCGTCCTGGCGGATCGAGAGCACCTTGCCGTTGTAGTCGCCGCGCTGCGACTGGATCGTGGCCGCGTACCGCTGGAGGGGGCCGGCCTTCTCGACCGGCACGTGGGCCAGCCGCTCCAGGTCCAGGACCAGCTTCGGCGGCGGCTCGGCGGCACCGCCCGGCGTGGTGCCCGGGAGCAGCTCCTGCACGGGAACACCGTAGAAATCGGCCAGCTCCGCAAGGCGCTGCACGGTGACGGCGCGGTCGCCGCGCTCGTACGAACCGACCACGACCGCCTTCCACCGTCCCTGGGACTTCTCCTCGACACCGTGGAGGGAAAGGCCCTGCTGGGTGCGGATCGCCCGGAGCTTGGCCCCGAGCTGTTTGGCGTATTCGCTGGACATATAGCTCCCCGGCACTGGGTCGACGCGACTGGGTGAGGTTTCCATGCCGCGCGGCTGGTAACTCACTGTGAGGTTACGCAGCGTGATTCTTCCGCGTCAAGCCGAATGGTCCACACCGACTCTTCCGTGGGATCCGCACCCCGTTGGGCCAAAGGGGTGAACGGAGGTGCCTCCTCGGCCTGCTACCGTGGATGGCGCAAATCCGACGTCCTTTAAGGTCCGTCCCGTGAGGCGGAGAAGGAGGTCCGTTTCCTATGGACACGTACGACAATCAGGACGGGCGAGACCCGCAGGGCACGCACGCAGGTCAGGACGCGCGGCCCGTCCTCGAAGGCCCCGACATCGCGCGGGTGCTGACCCGCATCGCCCACGAGATCGTCGAGCGCGCCAAGGGCGCCGACGACGTGGTCCTCCTCGGCATCCCGACCCGGGGCGTCTTCCTCGGCCGCCGGCTCGCCGCCAAGCTCGAGCAGATCACCGACCGCAAGATCCCGGTCGGCTCCCTCGACATCACCATGTACCGCGACGACCTGCGCATGCACCCGCCGCGCGCGCTCGCCCGCACGGAGATCCCCGGCGACGGGATCGACGGCAAGCTGGTCGTCCTCGTCGACGACGTGCTCTTCTCCGGCCGCACCATCCGCGCCGCCCTCGACGCCCTGAACGACATCGGGCGCCCCCGCGCGGTGCAGCTCGCGGTCCTCGTCGACCGCGGTCACCGCGAACTGCCCATCCGCGCCGACTACGTCGGCAAGAACCTCCCCACGTCGCTGCGGGAGACGGTCAAGGTCCAGCTGGCCGAGGAGGACGGTCGCGACACCGTGCTGCTCGGTGTCAAGCAGACCGCCCCGGGCGCACCGCACTAGCACTCCGGCACACGTCCCCCGAGTGCGTGCCCCCACGCGCCCGCATGCCCGAAAACTCCCCATGTCCTACGGAGCCTGACAGATGCAGCGTCATCTCATCTCGGCCGCCGACCTCACCCGCGACGACGCCGTCCATGTCCTCGACACCGCCGAGGAGATGGCCCGGGTGGCGGACCGGCCCATCAAGAAGCTGCCGACCCTGCGCGGCCGCACCATCGTCAACCTCTTCTTCGAGGACTCCACCCGGACCCGGATCTCCTTCGAGGCCGCCGAGAAGCGCCTGTCCGCGGACGTCATCAACTTCTCCGCCAAGGGCTCCAGCGTCTCCAAGGGCGAGTCGCTCAAGGACACCGCCCAGACCCTGGAGGCCATGGGAGTCGACGCCGTCGTCATCCGGCACGGCGCCTCCGGAGCGCCGTACCGCCTCGCCACCTCCGGGTGGATCGACGCGGCCGTCGTCAACGCCGGTGACGGCACCCACCAGCACCCCACCCAGGCGCTGCTGGACGCCTTCACCATGCGCCGCAGGCTCGTCGGCCGCGACGCCGGGCTCGGCCAGGACCTGTCCGGCAAGCGCATCACCATCGTGGGCGACGTCCTGCACAGCCGGGTCGCCCGCTCCAACGTCGACCTGCTGCACACCCTCGGCGCCGAGGTCACCCTCGTCGCCCCGCCCACCCTGGTGCCGGTCGGCGTCGAGACCTGGCCCTGCGAGGTGTCGTACGACCTCGACAGCACGCTGCCCAAGTCCGACGCCGTGATGATGCTGCGCGTCCAGCGCGAGCGGATGAACGCCGCGTTCTTCCCGACCGAGCGCGAGTACTCGCGGCGCTACGGCCTCGACGGCGACCGGATGGCGCGGATGCCCGGGCACGCCATCGTGATGCACCCCGGCCCGATGGTCCGCGGCATGGAGATCACCGCCGAGGTCGCCGACTCCGACCGCTGCACCGTCGTCGAACAGGTCGCCAACGGAGTGTCGATCCGGATGGCCGTCCTCTACCTGCTCCTGGGCGGGAACGAACCCGCCGTCAGCCACGCCCGTACCACCGAGGAGAAGTAAGAACCATGAGCAAGATCCTTATCCGTGGTGCGCGGGTCCTCGGCGGCGAGCCGCAGGACGTCCTGATCGACGGCGAGGTCGTCGAGGCCGTCGGCAGCGGGCTGTCCGCCGAGGGCGCCGAGGTCGTCGAGGCCGGGGGCAAGGTGCTGCTGCCGGGCCTCGTCGACCTGCACACCCATCTGCGCGAGCCGGGCCGCGAGGACTCCGAGACCGTCCTGACCGGCACCCGCGCCGCCGCGAGCGGCGGTTTCACGGCCGTCTTCGCCATGGCCAACACCTTCCCCGTCGCCGACACCGCCGGCGTCGTCGAGCAGGTCTGGCGACTGGGCCGGGAGCACGGCTACTGCGACGTGCAGCCGATCGGCGCCGTCACCGTCGGCCTGGAGGGCAGGAAGCTCGCCGAGCTGGGAGCGATGCACGAGTCCGCCGCCGGCGTCACCGTCTTCTCCGACGACGGCAAGTGCGTGGACGACGCCGTGATCATGCGCCGCGCGCTGGAGTACGTGAAGGCCTTCGGCGGCGTCGTCGCCCAGCACGCGCAGGAGCCGCGGCTGACCGAGGGCGCCCAGATGAACGAGGGCGTCGTCTCCGCCGAGCTGGGGCTCGGGGGCTGGCCGGCCGTCGCCGAGGAGTCGA
Source organism: Streptomyces sp. NPDC048734 (assembly GCF_043198675.1). Classification (NCBI taxonomy): domain Bacteria; kingdom Bacillati; phylum Actinomycetota; class Actinomycetes; order Kitasatosporales; family Streptomycetaceae; genus Streptomyces; species Streptomyces sp. NPDC048734. Next base: position 395,751 of record NZ_JBICUZ010000006.1, read on the forward strand.
TCATCGCGCGGGACGTGCTGCTCGCCGAGCACGTCGGCTCGCGCGTCCACATCTGCCACCTGTCCACCGCCGGCTCCGTCGAGATCGTCCGCTGGGCCAAGTCCCGCGGCATCGACGTCACCGCCGAGGTCACCCCGCACCACCTCCTCCTCACCGACGAACTGGTGCGCTCCTACGACCCGGTCTACAAGGTGAACCCGCCGCTGCGCACCGAACGTGACGTGCACGCCCTGCGCGAGGCCCTCGCCGACGGCACCATCGACATCGTCGCCACCGACCACGCCCCGCACCCGCACGAGGACAAGGACTGCGAGTGGGCCGCGGCCGCCATGGGCATGGTCGGCCTGGAGACCGCGCTGTCGGTGGTCCAGGAGACGATGGTGGAGACGGGCCTGCTGACCTGGGCCCAGGTCGCCGACCGCATGTCCTTCACGCCGGCCCGCATCGGGCGGGCTCAGGGGCACGGCCGCCCCGTCTCGGCTGGTGAGCCCGCCAACCTCACGCTCGTCGACACGGCATACCGTGGACGGGTGGACCCCGCGGGCTTCGCCTCGCGCAGCCGGAACACCCCGTACGAGGGGCGTGAGCTGCCGGGCCGTGTGACGCACACCTGGCTCCGGGGCAAGGCCACGCTCGTCGACGGGAAGCTCACGTGACACCTGTAATCCTGCTCGCGGCCGAGAGGGAATCGGCCGAAGTGACCGACTGGGCCGCCCGCCTCGGCTGGGTCGTCGGACTCGGCCTCTTCGTCGCGCTCGTCTACTGGCTGATGCGCGAGGGCTGGAAGTGGCGCGGCACGCTCCAGGGCGACCTGCCGGAGCTGCCCACCGCGCCCTCCGAGCCCGGCGAGGCGAAACTGACTGTGCTGTCGATGAGCGGCCGCTACCACGGCTCCACCACCGCCGGCCAGTGGCTGGACCGCATCGTGGCGCACGGCCTGGGCACCCGCAGCCGGGTCGAGCTCACCCTGACGGACGCGGGACTGGACGTCGTACGCCCCGGCGCGAACGACTTCTTCGTCCCGGCCGGCGCGCTGCGCGAGGCGGTGCTCGGCAAGGGCATCGCCGGCAAGGTCCTCACCGAGGGCGGACTGCTCCTGGTGACCTGGGAGCACGGCGGCACACTGATCGACTCCGGTTTCCGCTCGGACCACGCGGCCGAGCACACCGAGTGGGTCGAGGCCATCAACTCCATGATCAACAAGAGGGAAACGGAAGGCGCACGATGACGACCTCCATCCAGGGGATCGCCTCGCAGAGGCACAAGGCGGCTCCCGCCGTACTCGTCCTGGAGGACGGCCGCACCTTCCGCGGCCGTGCCTACGGGGCCGTGGGGGAGACCTTCGGCGAAGCGGTGTTCTCCACCGGCATGACCGGCTACCAGGAGACCCTGACCGACCCCTCCTACGACCGTCAGATCGTCGTGGCGACCGCGCCGCAGATCGGCAACACCGGCTGGAACGACGAGGACGACGAGTCGGGCCGCATCTGGGTCTCCGGCTACGTCGTCCGTGACCCCGCGCGCGTGCCGTCCAACTGGCGCTCCAGGCGCTCCCTGGACGACGAACTGGTCGCGCAGGGGGTCGTCGGCATCTCCGGCATCGACACCCGAGCCCTCACCCGTCACCTGCGCGAGCGCGGCTCCATGCGCGCCGGCATCTTCTCCGGCGAGGCGATCGCGGCCGGGCCCGAGCTGCTCGCACGGGTGCAGGCCCAGCCGCACATGAAGGGCGCGAGCCTCTACGAGGAGGTCGCCACCAAGGAGGCGTACGTCGTCCCCGCGGTCGGCGAGAAGCGGTTCACCGTCGCCGCGATCGACCTCGGCATCAAGGGCATGACCCCGCACCGCATGGCCGAGCGCGGCATCGAGGTGCACGTGCTGCCCGCGACCGCCACGGCGGACGAGGTGTACGCCGTCGGCCCGGACGGCGTGTTCTTCTCCAACGGCCCGGGCGACCCGGCCACCGCCGACGGCCCCGTGGAACTGATGAGCGAGGTGCTCCGACGCCGGACGCCCCTGTTCGGCATCTGCTTCGGCAACCAGATCCTCGGCCGCGCCCTCGGCTTCGGCACCTACAAGCTGAAGTACGGGCACCGCGGCATCAACCAGCCGGTCCAGGACCGTACGACCGGCAAGGTCGAGGTCACCGCGCACAACCACGGCTTCGCCGTGGACGCGCCGCTCGACAAGGTCAGCGACACCGAGTTCGGCCGCGCCGAGGTGTCCCACGTCTGCCTCAACGACGACGTCGTGGAGGGGCTGCAGCTGCTCGACCAGCCGGCCTTCTCCGTCCAGTACCACCCCGAAGCGGCAGCGGGCCCGCACGATGCCGCCTACCTGTTCGACCGCTTCGTTTCCCTGATGGAGGGCCAGCGTGCCTAAGCGCACCGATATCCAGTCCGTCCTGGTCATCGGCTCCGGCCCGATCGTCATCGGACAGGCAGCCGAGTTCGACTACTCCGGCACCCAGGCGTGCCGCGTCCTGCGCGCCGAAGGCCTGCGGGTGATCCTCGTCAACTCCAACCCGGCGACGATCATGACCGACCCGGAGATCGCCGACGCCACCTACGTCGAGCCGATCACCCCGGAGTTCGTCGAGAAGATCATCGCCAAGGAGCGGCCGGACGTCCTGCTGCCGACGCTCGGCGGTCAGACGGCCCTCAACACCGCGATCTCCATGCACGAGCAGGGTGTGCTGGAGAAGTACGGCGTCGAGCTGATCGGCGCCAACGTCGAGGCGATCCACAAGGGGGAGGACCGCGACCTCTTCAAGGGCGTCGTCGAGGCCGTCCGCGAGAAGATCGGGCACGGCGAGTCCGCCCGGTCCGTGATCTGCCACTCCATGGACGACGTGATCGCGGGCGTCGAGACGCTCGGCGGCTACCCCGTCGTCGTCCGCCCCTCCTTCACCATGGGCGGCGCCGGCTCCGGCTTCGCCCACGACGAGGAGGAACTGCGCCGCATCGCCGGCCAGGGCCTCACGCTCTCGCCGACCACCGAGGTGCTCCTGGAGGAGTCCATCCTCGGCTGGAAGGAGTACGAGCTGGAGCTGATGCGCGACAAGCACGACAACGTCGTGGTCGTCTGCTCCATCGAGAACTTCGACCCCATGGGCGTGCACACCGGCGACTCGATCACCGTCGCGCCGGCGATGACGCTGACCGACCGCGAGTACCAGCGGCTGCGCGACATCGGCATCGCGATCATCCGCGAGGTCGGTGTCGACACCGGCGGCTGCAACATCCAGTTCGCGGTGAACCCCGAGGACGGCCGCATCATCGTCATCGAGATGAACCCGCGCGTGTCCCGCTCGTCGGCGCTGGCCTCCAAGGCGACCGGCTTCCCGATCGCCAAGATCGCGGCCAAGCTCGCCGTCGGCTACACCCTCGACGAGATCCCGAACGACATCACCCGGGAGACCCCGGCCTCCTTCGAGCCCACGCTCGACTACGTGGTCGTCAAGGCCCCCCGCTTCGCCTTCGAGAAGTTCCCGAGCGCGGACTCGACGCTGACGACCACCATGAAGTCCGTCGGCGAGGCCATGGCCATCGGCCGCAACTTCACCGAGGCCTTCCAGAAGGCGCTGCGCTCGCTGGAGAAGAAGGGCAGCCAGTTCACGTTCGTCGGCGAGCCCGGCGACAAGCAGCAGCTCCTGACGGAGGCCGTCCGTCCCACCGACGGCCGGATCAACACCGTCATGCAGGCCATCCGCGCGGGCGCCACCCCCCAGGAGGTCTTCGCGTTCACGAAGATCGACCCCTGGTTCGTCGACCAGCTGTTCCTGATCAAGGAGGTCGCGGACGAGCTGGCCGCCGCCGACCGCCTCGACGGCGACCTGCTCGCCGAGGCCAAGCGGCACGGCTTCTCCGACCAGCAGATCGCCGAGATCCGCGGCCTGCGCGAGGACGTCGTCCGCGAGGTCCGGCACGCGCTGGGCGTCCGCCCCGTCTACAAGACGGTCGACACCTGCGCCGCCGAGTTCGCGGCGAAGACGCCGTACTTCTACTCCTCCTACGACGAGGAGAGCGAGGTCGCGACCCGCGAGAAGCCGGCCGTCATCATCCTGGGCTCCGGGCCGAACCGCATCGGCCAGGGCATCGAGTTCGACTACTCCTGCGTGCACGCCTCCTTCGCGCTGTCCGACGCCGGGTACGAGACCGTGATGGTCAACTGCAACCCGGAGACCGTCTCCACCGACTACGACACCTCCGACCGCCTGTACTTCGAGCCGCTGACGCTCGAGGACGTGCTGGAGATCGTCCACGCGGAGGCGCAGGCCGGTCCGATCGCTGGTGTCGTCGTCCAGCTCGGCGGCCAGACCCCGCTGGGCCTGGCGCAGGCGCTGAAGGACAACGGGGTGCCGATCGTCGGCACGCCTCCGGAGGCGATCCACGCGGCCGAGGACCGGGGCGCGTTCGGGCGCGTGCTCGCCGAGGCCGGGCTGCCGGCCCCGAAGCACGGCACGGCCACCACCTTCGCCGAGGCCAAGGCCATCGCCGACGAGATCGGCTACCCGGTCCTCGTCCGCCCGTCGTACGTCCTCGGCGGCCGCGGCATGGAGATCGTCTACGACGAGACCCGGCTGTCCGCCTACATCGCCGAGTCGACCGAGATCAGCCCCACCCGGCCGGTCCTCGTCGACCGCTTCCTCGACGACGCCATCGAGATCGACGTCGACGCGCTCTACGACGGCGAGGAGCTGTACCTCGGCGGCGTCATGGAGCACATCGAGGAGGCCGGCATCCACTCCGGCGACTCGGCGTGCGCCCTGCCCCCGATCACCCTCGGCGGCTTCGACATCAAGCGCCTGCGGGTCTCCACGGAGGCCATCGCGCGCGGGGTGGGCGTCCGCGGTCTGATCAACATCCAGTTCGCGATGGCCGGGGACATCCTCTACGTCCTGGAGGCCAACCCGCGCGCGTCCCGCACCGTCCCCTTCACCTCGAAGGCGACCGCAGTGCCGCTGGCCAAGGCCGCCGCCCGGATCTCGCTGGGCGCGACCATCGCCGAACTGCGCGCCGAGGGGCTGCTCCCGGCGACCGGTGACGGCGGCGAGCTGCCGCTGGACGCGCCGATCTCCGTCAAGGAGGCCGTGATGCCGTGGACCCGCTTCCGCGACACCTCCGGCCGCGGCGTCGACACCATCCTGGGCCCGGAGATGCGCTCCACCGGCGAGGTCATGGGCATCGACTCAGTCTTCGGCACGGCGTACGCCAAGTCGCAGGCGGGCGCCTACGGCCCGCTGCCCACCAAGGGCCGCGCGTTCATCTCGGTCGCCAACCGCGACAAGCGGTCGATGATCTTCCCGGCGCGCGAGCTGGTCGCCCACGGCTTCGAGCTGCTCGCCACCTCCGGCACCGCCGAGGTCCTCAGGCGCAACGGCCTCAACGCCACGGTCGTGCGCAAGCAGTCCGAGGGCATGGGCCCGAACGGCGAGAAGACCATCGTCCAGCTCATCCACGACGGCCAGGTCGACCTCATCGTCAACACCCCGTACGGCACCGGTGGCCGTCTCGACGGTTACGACATCCGTACGGCGGCGGTGGCGCGCTCGGTGCCCTGCCTGACGACGGTCCAGGCGCTCGCCGCCGCCGTCCAGGGCATCGACGCGCTCAACCACGGGGATGTGGGGGTGCGTTCCCTCCAGGAACACGCCGAGCATCTGATCGCGGCCCGCGACTAGCAAGCCCCAGGGGGACACCGGAAACGGTGTCCCCCTCTGTATGAGGTCTTCGAGGACACAGTCATGTACCAGCTCTTCTTCCGTCTGGCCTTCTCCCGTATGGACCCCGAGAAGGCCCACCACCTGGCCTTCCGCTGGATCCGGCTCGCCGCCCGGATCCCGGTGCTCCGCACGTTCGTCGCGGCCGCCCTCGCCCCCCGCCACCGGGAACTGCGCACCGAGGCCTTCGGCCTGCGCATGCACGGCCCCTTCGGGCTCGCCGCCGGCTTCGACAAGAACGCGGTCGCCGTCGACGGCATGGCGATGGTGGGCTTCGACCACGTCGAGATCGGCACGGTCACCGGGGAGGCACAGCCCGGCAACCCCCCCAAGCGGCTGTTCCGCCTGGTCGCCGACCGGGCGTTGATCAACCGCATGGGCTTCAACAACGACGGCTCGCTGACCGTCGCCGCGCGCCTGGCGTCCCGGGAACCCGTCTTCAAAACCGTCGTCGGCGTCAACATCGGCAAGACCAAGGCCGTGCCGGAGGCCGAGGCGGTCGCCGACTACGTGAAGTCGGCCGAGCGGCTCGCGCCGTACGCCGACTACCTGGTCGTCAACGTCTCCTCCCCGAACACGCCGGGGCTGCGCGACCTCCAGGCCACCGAGGCGCTGCGGCCGCTGCTGAGCGCCGTGCGGGAGGCCGCCGACCGCACGGTCGCCCACCGACGGGTGCCGCTGCTGGTCAAGATCGCCCCCGACCTCGCCGACGAGGACGTGGACGCCGTCGCCGACCTCGCCGTGGAGCTGGGCCTGGACGGGATCATCGCCACCAACACCACCATCGCGCGTGAGGGCCTCGGGCTGACCTCGCCGCCCGCCCTGGTGCAGGAGACCGGCGGTCTGTCGGGGGCACCGCTCAAGGCGCGCTCCCTGGCGGTGCTGCGGCGCCTCTACGCGCGCGTGGGCGACCGCATCACCCTCGTGGGCGTCGGCGGCATCGAGACCGCCGAGGACGCCTGGGAGCGCATCCTGGCGGGCGCCACCCTCGTCCAGGGCTACAGCGCCTTCGTCTACGAGGGGCCCTTCTGGGCCCGCGCGGTCCACAAGGGGCTCGCCGCCCGCCTGCGCACCAGCCCGTACGCCACCCTCGCCGACGCGGTCGGCGCCGACGTGAGGAAGACGGCATGACCCTGGAGCCCTTCGGCGCCCGTCTGCGCCGCGCCATGGACGAGCGCGGCCCGCTGTGCGTCGGCATCGACCCGCACGCCTCGCTGCTCGCCGAGTGGGGCCTGGACGACACCGTCGCCGGTCTGGAGCGGTTCAGCCGGACGGTCGTCGAGGCCATGGCCGACCGTGTCGCCGTCCTGAAGCCGCAGAGCGCCTTCTTCGAACGGTTCGGCTCGCGCGGGGTCGCCGTCCTGGAGAGGTCGGTCGAGGAGGCGCGGGCGGCCGGCGCCCTGGTCGTGATGGACGCCAAGCGCGGTGACATCGGCTCGACCATGGCCGCCTACGCCGAGTCCTTCCTGCACGAGGACGCCCCGCTCTTCTCGGACGCGCTGACCGTGTCGCCGTACCTCGGCTACGGGTCGCTCTCGCCGGCCGTGGCCCTCGCGCGCGAGAGCGGCGCCGGACTCTTCGTGCTGGCGCTCACCTCCAACCCGGAGGGCGGCGAGGTCCAGCACGCGGTGCGCGCGGACGGCCGTACCGTCGGCGCGACGATGCTGGCGCACCTGGCGGCCGAGAACGCCGGTGAGGAGCCGCTGGGCTCCTTCGGCGCGGTCGTCGGCGCGACGCTCGGTGACCTGTCGACGTACGACCTCGACATCAACGGCCCGATCCTCGCGCCCGGCATCGGCGCCCAGGGGGCCACTCCGGCGGACCTGCCGCACGTCTTCGGGGCCGCGGTGCGCAACGTCGTGCCGAACGTCAGCCGCGGAGTGCTGCGCCACGGTCCCGACGTGGTCGCGCTGCGTGACGCCGCGGACCGGTTCGCGCAACAGGTCAGGGCCGCGGTCGAGGCCGCCTGACCGCCCGCGGCCGTCCGGCCGGGACCCCTGCCGGACGGCCGCGGAGCGACTTGAGCCTGAATACATTCTCAAATCCGGGGCAATTTGTCTTAAATATCCATCCTGGCGGAGGCTGACCAGGACTTTTCCGCTGTTCTCGCTGACTCTGGCGGTGTTGGCCGCTAGTCTCCGAGCGGAGGGTCAACGGGCAACCGTGTTGCTCGTGGCTCTCCAGGTGTGGGGCGACTAGGTTCCTCACCGGTCCGTATCCGACAGTTCGACATCCGAGGTGACGTAGGCGTGGCTCTTCCGCCCCTTACCCCCGAACAGCGCGCAGCCGCGCTCGAAAAGGCCGCCGCGGCTCGCCGGGAGCGGGCCGAGGTCAAGAATCGACTCAAGCACTCCGGCGCCTCCCTGCACGAGGTCATCAAGCAGGGCCAGGAGAATGACGTCGTCGGCAAGATGAAGGTCTCCGCGCTCCTGGAGTCCCTGCCCGGCGTGGGCAAGGTCCGCGCCAAGCAGATCATGGAGCGGCTCGGCATCTCCGAGAGCCGCCGGGTGCGCGGTCTCGGCTCCAACCAGATCGCCTCCCTGGAGCGTGAGTTCGGCGACACGGCCAAGTGAGTCCGACGTGCTCCGGGCACAGCGTCCCGGGCACGGCGCGACAGCTGGAATAATCGCTGCATGGCAGTAACACCCCGGGGGACGACCCCCGAGCCCCCGGACGCACGTCCGCGGCTGACCGTGCTCTCCGGCCCCTCCGGGGTCGGCAAGAGCACGGTCGTCGCCCATATGCGCAAAGAACACCCCGAGGTCTGGCTCTCGGTCTCGGCGACGACCCGCAGGCCCCGCCCCGGCGAGAAGCACGGCGTCCACTACTTCTTCGTCACCGACGACGAGATGGACAAGCTGATCGCCAACGGCGAGCTGCTGGAGTGGGCCGAGTTCGCCGGCAACCGCTACGGCACGCCGCGCGCGGCCGTGCTGGAGCGCCTGGAGGCGGGCGAGCCCGTCCTCCTCGAGATCGACCTCCAGGGCGCGCGGCAGGTCCGTGGCTCCATGCCCGAGGCCCAGCTGGTGTTCCTGGCTCCGCCCTCCTGGGAGGAGCTGGTGCGCAGGCTCACCGGCCGCGGCACCGAGTCGCCCGAGGTCGTCTCCCGCCGTCTGGACGCGGCCAAGGTCGAACTCGCGGCCGAGCCGGAGTTCGACGAGACCCTGGTCAACACCTCCGTCGAGGACGTGGCGCGCGAGCTGCTAGCCTTGACCGGTGTTGTGTGATCACGACTGTGTGATCATGCCCCGTCTTTTTCCACCTATCGGAAGGTAGAGCGTGTCCTCTTCCATCTCCGCTCCCGAGGGCATCATCAACCCGCCGATCGACGAGCTCCTCGAGGCCACCGACTCGAAGTACAGCCTCGTGATCTACGCGGCCAAGCGGGCCCGCCAGATCAACGCGTACTACTCGCAGCTCGGCGAGGGCCTCCTCGAGTACGTCGGTCCGCTCGTCGACACCCACGTCCACGAGAAGCCGCTCTCGATCGCGCTCCGCGAGATCAACGCGGGCCTGCTGACGTCCGAGGCCATCGAGGGCCCGGCTCAGTAGTATTTTCAGCTCGCAGTAGGTTTTTCCACAGGCCCGGCGGCGCGACTGCCGGGCCTGTGGTGTGTGATGGACCCGTGCGCCGGGAGCCGCGGCGTACGGTTTCCGAGGTCCGGGGAGAGACAGTGGACAAACCCAAGGTCGTGCTCGGGGTCAGCGGTGGCATCGCCGCCTACAAGGCCTGCGAGCTGCTGCGCAGGCTGACCGAGTCGGGCCACGACGTGCGCGTCGTCCCCACCGCCTCCGCCCTGCACTTCGTCGGCGCGGCCACCTGGTCCGCCCTCTCCGGCCACCCGGTCTCCACCGAGGTCTGGGACGACGTCCACGAGGTCCCGCACGTCCGCATCGGCCAGCGCGCCGACCTCGTGGTCGTCGCCCCCGCCACGGCCGACATGCTCGCCAAGGCCGCCCACGGACTGGCCGACGACCTGCTCACCAACACCCTGCTCACCGCCCGGTGTCCGGTCGTCTTCGCCCCGGCGATGCACACCGAGATGTGGGAGCACCCGGCCACCCGGGAGAACGTGGCGACGCTGCGCCGCCGCGGTGCCGTCGTCGTCGAACCCGCCGTCGGCCGGCTCACCGGCGTCGACACCGGCAAGGGCAGGCTGCCCGACCCCGCCGAGATCTTCGAGGTCTGCCGACGCGTCCTGGCCCGCGGACCGCGGGAGCCCGACCTGGCCGGGCGGCACGTCGTCGTCAGCGCGGGCGGCACCCGCGAACCCCTCGACCCCGTCCGCTTCCTCGGCAACCGCTCCTCCGGCAAGCAGGGCTACGCCCTCGCCCGTACCGCCGCCGCCCGCGGCGCCCGCGTCACGCTCGTCGCGGCCAACACCGCGCTGCCCGACCCCGCCGGCGTCGACGTCGTCCAGGTCGGCACCGCCGTACAGCTGCGCGAGGCGGTGCTGAAGGCGGCGGCCGACGCCGACGCGGTGGTCATGGCGGCCGCGGTCGCCGATTTCCGGCCCGCCGCCTACGCGCCCGGCAAGATCAAGAAGCAGGACGGGCAGGATCCGGAACCCATCGTTCTGCTGCGGAATCCGGACATCCTCGCGGAGATCTCCGCCGAGCGCGCCCGCCCCGGCCAGGTGGTCGTCGGCTTCGCCGCCGAGACCGACGACGTGCTGGCCAACGGCCGGACGAAACTGCGCCGCAAGGGCTGCGATCTGCTGGTCGTCAACGAGGTGGGGGAGCGCAGGACCTTCGGCTCGGAGGAGAACGAGGCGGTCGTCCTGGGCGCCGACGGCAGCGAGACCCCCGTCCCGCACGGCCCCAAGGAAGCACTGGCCGAAATCGTGTGGGACCTGGTGACGCGGCGACTGGCGTGATTGTTTGATGCGCACGGTCCCCCCGACCTTCGCCCGTTCGGCGTGGCGCCCCTGGCCAACAGCGGCCGGCATTCGGCAGAATGCCTGTGCCGCAGGTCACAGCGCTCCCGAGAGGCGAGACAGGTGGGCCGGTGGTGAAGCGCGACCGATAAACTGTTGTCGGACGACGCCGGGCGCAGCTCCCGTCGCGTCCGCCCATGATCAGCCAGCAGCCGCTGCAACCCCAGGGAGCGTTGTGTCCCGTCGCCTGTTCACCTCGGAGTCCGTGACCGAGGGTCACCCCGACAAGATCGCTGACCAGATCAGCGACACCATCCTCGACGCGCTCCTGCGCGAGGACCCGACGTCCCGGGTCGCCGTAGAGACCCTGATCACGACCGGCCTGGTGCACGTGGCCGGCGAGGTCACCACCAAGGCGTACGCGCCGATCCCGCAGCTGGTCCGGGACAAGATCCTGGAGATCGGCTACGACTCCTCGAAGAAGGGCTTCGACGGCGCCTCCTGCGGCGTCTCGGTGTCCATCGGCGCGCAGTCCCCGGACATCGCCCAGGGTGTCGACACGGCGTACGAGACGCGGGTCGAGGGTGACGACGACGAGCTGGACCGGCAGGGTGCGGGTGACCAGGGCCTGATGTTCGGCTACGCGTCCGACGAGACGCCGACGCTGATGCCGCTCCCGATCTTCCTGGCCCACCGCCTGTCGAAGCGCCTCTCGGACGTCCGCAAGAACGGCACCATCCCCTACCTGCGCCCCGACGGCAAGACCCAGGTCACCATCGAGTACGACGGCGACAAGGCGGTCCGTCTGGACACCGTCGTCGTCTCCTCGCAGCACGCGTCCGACATCGACCTGGACTCGCTGCTCACGCCCGACATCCGCGAGTTCGTCGTGGAGCCGGAGCTGAAGGCGCTGCTGGACGAGGGCATCAAGATCGACACCGAGAACTACCGCCTGCTGGTCAACCCCACCGGCCGTTTCGAGATCGGCGGCCCGATGGGCGACGCGGGTCTGACCGGCCGCAAGATCATCATCGACACGTACGGCGGCTTCGCCCGCCACGGCGGCGGTGCCTTCTCCGGCAAGGACCCGTCCAAGGTCGACCGCTCCGCCGCCTACGCGATGCGCTGGGTCGCCAAGAACGTCGTCGCCGCCGGCCTGGCCGCGCGCTGCGAGGTCCAGGTCGCGTACGCGATCGGCAAGGCCGAGCCGGTCGGTCTGTTCGTCGAGACCTTCGGCACGCACAAGATCGACCCCGAGAAGATCGAGAAGGCCATCGACGAGGTCTTCGACCTCCGCCCGGCCGCGATCATCCGCGACCTCGACCTGCTCCGCCCGATCTACGCCCAGACCGCCGCGTACGGCCACTTCGGCCGCGAGCTGCCCGACTTCACGTGGGAGCGCACGGACCGCGTGGCCGCGCTGAAGGAGGCGGCGGGCCTCTGAGGCCACCGTCACCGCGACTCACCGGGCCCGGCTTCCCCAGGGAAGCCGGGCCTCGGCGTTGCGTGGCGCCGTCCCGCGGCCGGCGGGGCCGGGGAAACGCGGACGTTCGCAGGCGGGGCGCGGGCGCTCGGGGACGGCCGTTGTCAGCGGCGTTTGGTATGAATGCAGGCGTGAGCAGCGAGAACGGGCAGCGGGAGGGCGGTGGCGCCGGGGACGGGGCGCCGCCGGAGCAGCTCGCGCTTCTCCGCGAGAGTGTGCGACAGGCCAAGGCGCCGCGGGCGAAACCGCGGACCTGGCGGGGGGCCGCGCTCGCCGAGGAGATGCCGGTCGCGCGGGTGCTCGTCGACAAGGGCGTCCTGCATCTCGACCGCTACTTCGACTACGCGGTGCCGGCCGAGCTGGATGCGGACGCCCAGCCGGGCGTGCGGGTGCGGGTGCGGTTCGGGGCCGGTCGCGGGCGGGTGCGCGAGGGGCGCCGTGAGGGCGGCGGGCTGATCGACGGGTTCCTCGTCGAGCGGCTCGCCGAGTCGGACTACGCCGGGCCGCTGGCCGCTCTCGCCCAGGTCGTGTCGCCCGAGCCCGTGCTCAGCCCGGAACTGCTGGGACTGGCGCGGTCCGTCGCCGACCGGTACGCGGGCAGCCTGGCGGACGTGCTCCAGCTGGCCGTGCCGCCGCGCAGCGCCCGGGCCGAGCAGCGGCCCTCGCCCGCGCCCCTCCCCCCGCCACCGGCCCCGCCACCGGGCTCGTGGGGGCGGTACGAGCACGGGAGCGCGTTCCTCGACGCGCTGGCCCAGGGCGGGTCCCCGAGGGCGGTGTGGAACGCGCTGCCCGGTCCAGGGTGGAGCGAGGAGCTCGCGCGGGCCGTCGCCGCGACTCTGGCCTCCGGGCGCGGCGCGCTCGTCGTCGTACCGGACGGGCGGGCCGCCGCGCGCGTGGACGGTGCTCTGACGGCCCTGCTGGGGGAGGGGCGGCACGCCCTGCTCACCGCCGACGCCGGGCCGGAGAAGCGCTACCGGGAGTGGCTCGCGGTGCGGCGCGCAAGCGTGCGGGCGGTCGTCGGGACGCGGGCCGCCATGTTCGCGCCGGTGCGCGACCTGGGACTGGTCGCGGTGTGGGACGACGGGGACGACAGCCACAGCGAGCAGCACGCCCCGCAGCCGCACGCGCGCGATGTGCTGCTGCTGCGGGCGGCGCAGGACAAGTGCGCCTTCCTGATGGGAGGTTGGAGCTGCACCGTGGAGGGGGCGCAGCTCGTCGAGAGCGGGTGGGCGCGGCCCCTGGTGGCCCCCCGGGAGCAGGTGCGCCGGGCCGCGCCGCTGGTGCGGACCGTGGGGGACCAGGAACTCGCCCGGGACGAGGCCGCCCGGGCCGCCCGGCTCCCCAGCCTCGCCTGGCAGGCCGTCCGCGAGGGCCTGCGGCACGGGCCCGTGCTCGTTCAGGTGCCGCGGCGCGGCTACGTGCCGCGCATGGCGTGCGCCGCCTGCCGGGCAGCCGCCCGGTGCCGGCACTGTTCCGGTCCCCTGGAGGCGCGGGACGGCGGGGCGCTGTGGTGCGGCTGGTGCGGGCGCGAGGAGGGGGCCTGGCACTGCCCGGAGTGCGGTGGCTTCCGGCTGCGCGCGCAGGTCGTCGGGGCGCGGCGGACCGCCGAGGAACTGGGCCGGGCGTTCCCCGCCGTACCGGTGCGGACGTCCGGGCGGGAGCAGGTGCTGGACACCGTGCCCGGCACACCCGCGCTCGTCGTGAGCACACCGGGCGCCGAGCCCGTCGCCGAGGGCGGGTACGCGGCGGCCCTGCTGCTGGACGGCTGGGCCATGGTCGGACGGCCCGACCTGCGGGCCGGGGAGGACGCGCTGCGGCGCTGGATCGCGGCCGCCTCCCTGGTACGGCCGCAGGGCGACGGGGGGACCGTGGTCGTCGTCGCGGAGCCGACCCTGCGACCGGTGCAGGCGCTGGTGCGCTGGGACCCCGTCGGACACGCCGTGCGTGAACTGTCGGAACGGGCCGAGCTGGGCTTTCCCCCGGTGTCGCGGATGGCGGCCGTCACCGGGACGGGGGAGGCGGTGGCCGCTTTCCTCGGCTCCGTGGAACTGCCCGGGGAGGCCGAGTTGCTGGGACCCGTCCCGCTGCCGGTCACTCCCGCGGGGCGGCCCCGGCGGCCGGGGGCACCGCCGCCCGGCGAGCAGTGGGAGCGGGCGCTGGTCCGGGTGCCGCCGGGGAAGGGGGCCGCCCTGGCCGCCGCGCTCAAGGCCGCGCAGGCCGCGCGGATGGCGCGGGGCGGTGCGGCCTCGCGGGGCGAGGGGGCTTCGGGGGCGGTGTGGGTGCGGGTGGATCCGCCGGACATCGGGTGACGGTCGGTCGGAACAGGAGGGGCGCTGCGGCGGTCTGAGGTCTGAGGTCTGCGCTGCGGCGGTCTGCGGTCGGTGATCGGCTGTGGGTCGGGGCCGGAAGTCGCACTGCGGCGGTCGGCGGCCGACGGTGAGCCGGGGGTGAGCCGGGGGTGGAGGTCGGCCGCGGCCGAAGGGCGCGCGGTCGGCCGTCGGTGGCCGTAGGCGGCCGGCTGCGGCCGCGCTACGGGGCACCGGGCACGGGGCCCGCGGGCCGTGGGCCGCGGCCCACGGTGCACATGGTTCACGAGGCGCATGGGCGCGCCCTGCGGCCGCTTCCGGGCGGCGCCGTACTGCGCCGGGCGGATGTGCCGCCGCCCTGCTCTCCTCCGCCTCGACATGCCTCCGTCGCGCCGCCCTCGACACGCGTCCGCCCCCTCGGGCGTGCCGAGGGGGCAGGGGGGAGGGGTCAGCCGTTCCGCAGGCCGGGGAACGCCGTGGGTCTGACGTCCTCGCGCAGGGACGAGCTGCCCGCCGTCGGCTGGGTCGGCATCGAGCGGGCCGCGGGGACCGTGGGGACCACGGAGATGCCGGTGCCCACATCGACCGTGCGGGGGGCCGGTGTCCCGTCCGCCGTCCGGTCGGCCTCCGTGGCCGCCTGGGCGGCGGCACGGCGGGCGCCGTAGCGGCGGTGGACCGCCTGCTTGGTCACGCCGAGCGCGGAGCCCACCGCGTCCCACGAGAAGCCGAGCGAGCGGTCGAAGTCCACCGCCGCGGTGACCAGGGTCTCGACGCTGTCCCGCAGTTCCTGGGCGAGGCGGACCGTCGGCGCGGGGGCACGTCCGTAGACGACGAAGCCCGTGGACGGGCCGGAGCGGCGCGGGCGGTAGACGTTGCCCAGCTGGGCCGTCAGGGTGCGCAGCGCGTCCACCTGCCGGCGGACCCGCTCGATGTCCCGCACCAGCAGTTGCAGGCTGGCACGGGCCTGGGCGTCGTGGGTTGCGTGGTCGGCCATGAACAAGCCTCTCGAACCGGCGTTGAAGAGATAAGGGGTGGCCCGCGGTGAGGCGCGGTCCGGTGTGGTCAACTCTGTCTTGACCAACGCGGATGTGCTCCGCTGGTCACGGTGTGGGGGCGTATGGGCATATGCGTACGCCCCCGGCGAGGGCGTCGGCCGGCCTTCGGCCTGCCGTGGGTGTCCCGTGCCGTCGGTGGCTTTCCCCGGGGTCGCAATAAACTTGTGCGTCGCCCGTCGTCCGTTCCCTCCGAGAGGCCCGTGCCCACTCATGAAGCTCGTCTTCGCCGGTACCCCCGAGGTCGCCGTTCCCGCTCTGGACGCCCTGCTCGCCTCCGGACGGCACGAGGTGGCCGCCGTCGTCACGCGGCCCGACGCGCAGGCGGGGCGGGGGCGCAGGCTGGTCGCCTCCCCCGTGGCCCAGCGGGCCGAGGAGGCCGGTATCGAGGTGCTGAAGCCGGCCCGGCCGCGCGAGCCGGAGTTCCTGGCGCGGCTCGCGGAGATCGCCCCGGACTGCTGTCCCGTCGTCGCCTACGGCGCCCTGCTGCCCAAGGCGGCCCTCGACATCCCGGCCCACGGCTGGGTGAACCTGCACTTCTCGCTGCTGCCCGCCTGGCGCGGGGCCGCGCCCGTGCAGCACGCCGTCATGGCGGGGGACGAGATCACCGGCGCCTCCACCTTCCTCATCGAGGAGGGGCTCGACTCCGGGCCCGTCTACGGCACGGTGACGGAGGAGGTCCGGACCACCGACACCAGTGGTGACCTGCTCACCCGGCTGGCGTTCGCCGGCGCCGGGCTGCTCGCCGCCACCATGGACGGGATCGAGGACGGCTCGCTGAAGGCCGTACCGCAGCCGCAGGACGGCATCACCCTCGCGCCGAAGATCACCGTCGAGGACGCGCGGGTCGACTGGGCCGCCCCGGCACTGCGCGTCGACCGGGTCGTGCGCGGGTGCACTCCCGCGCCGGGTGCCTGGACGACGTTCCGCGGTGAGCGGCTCAAGCTCATCCAGGTGCGAACCGTGCCGGGGCGCGACGACCTCGCGCCGGGCGCCCTGGCCGTCGGCAAGAACAGCGTGCACGTCGGCACCGGATCGCACGCCGTCGAGCTGCTGTGGGTGCAGGCACAGGGCAAGAAGCCGATGCGGGCGGCCGACTGGGCCCGTGGGGTGCGCATCACGGACGGCGAGCGGGTCGGGGAGTCCGTCGGGGAGCGTGCGGGCGAGTAGCCGACGCCACGGCGGGGGCGGCAGCCGCCGGGAGCAGCGGCACGAGCGACCGGAACGCCGGCCGGGCGGGCGGCCGGGGAGCGACCAAAAGGGCGGCCGGGGGAGCGACCGGAAGGGCGGCCGTGGGAGCAGCGGAGGGACCGGCCGGGACAGCGAGGCTTCCGCACCGGGGCCCGCCCGCCCGTCGTAGGCTGGGCGTACCGTCATCCTGCAATCCGGAGCACCTTTTTCGTGAGCGAGCAGCCCCGCCGTCCCCGCACCACCGGCAAGCCCCACCGTCGGCCCAAGAAGGACCCCGTCCGCTTCCTCGCGTTCGAGGTGCTGCGGGCCGTGGACGAGCGGGACGCCTACGCCAACCTCGTGCTGCCGCCGCTGCTGCGCAAGGCGCGGGCCGGCGGGGACTTCGACGGGCGGGACGCCGCCCTCGCCACCGAGCTGGTGTACGGGACGCTGCGCCGGCAGGGGACGTACGACGCGATCGTCGCCGCGTGCGTCGACCGGCCGCTGCGGGAGGTCGACCCGCCCGTGCTCGACGTGCTCAGCCTCGGTGTGCACCAGCTGCTCGGGACCCGGATCCCGACGCACGCCGCCGTGTCCGCCTCGGTCGAGCTGGCGCGGGTGGTGCTCGGCGACGGGCGGGCCAAGTTCGTCAACGCGGTCCTGCGCAAGGTCGCCCAGCACGACCTCGACACCTGGATCGAGAAGATCGCGCCCTCCTACGACGACGACCCCGAGGACCATCTCGCCGTCGTCCACTCGCACCCGCGCTGGGTCGTCTCCGCACTGTGGGACTCCCTCGGCGGCGGCCGGGCCGGCATCGAGGAACTGCTGGAGGCCGACAACGAGCGGCCCGAGGTGACCCTGGTCGCCCGGCCCGGCCGGGCCACGACGGACGAGCTGCTGCGCGAGGAGGCCGCCGCCCCCGGACGCTGGTCGCCGTACGCCGTGCGGCTCACCGAGGGCGGCGAACCCGGCGCGATCGAGGCCGTGCGGTCCGGGCGCGCGGGCGTGCAGGACGAGGGGAGCCAGCTGGTGGCGCTCGCGCTCGCCAACGCGCCGCTGGAGGGCTCCGACACGCGCTGGCTCGACGGCTGCGCGGGGCCCGGCGGCAAGGCCGCGCTGCTGGCGGCGCTCGCCGCCGAACGCGGCGCCGTGCTGCTCGCCTCGGAGAAGCAGCCGCACCGGGCCGGGCTCGTGGCCAAGGCGCTCGCCGGGAACCCCGGGCCTTACCAGGTCGTCGCCGCCGACGGGACGCGGCCGCCGTGGCGGCCCGGTTCCTTCGACCGGGTGCTGATGGACGTCCCCTGCACCGGGCTCGGCGCCCTGCGCCGCCGGCCCGAGGCACGCTGGCGGCGCAGGCCCGAGGACCTGGACGGCTTCGCGCCCCTGCAGCGGGGCCTGCTGCGGACCGCGCTGGAGTCCGTACGGGTCGGGGGCGTCGTCGGGTACGCCACCTGTTCCCCGCACCTCGCGGAGACCCGGGCCGTCGTCGCCGACCTGCTCAAGCAGTTCCCGGAGGCCGAACTGGTCGACGCCAGGCCCCTGCTCCCGGGCGTGCCCGCCCTCGGCGACGGGCCCGACGTCCAGCTGTGGCCGCACGTGCACGGGACCGACGCGATGTACCTGGCGCTCATTCGGAGGACCGGCTGACCGGAGCCTGCGGCCGGGGCACCTGCGCTGCCGCGCCGTCCCGGTGGGCCAGCGGGTGCGGCCACCACACCTTCTCGCCCAGGTCCAGGAAGAGCGCGGTGACCAGGACGGACCGGACGACGAAGGTGTCCAGCAGGACGCCCAGCGCGACCGCGAAGCCGATCTCCGCGAAGCCCAGGACGGGAAGCGTGCCGAGCGCGGCGAAGGTGCCGGCCAGGACCAGGCCGGCCGAGGTGATCACCGCCCCGGTCGTGGCCAGGCCGGTGACCACGCCGGGCCGGGTGCCCTGACGGACCGACTCCTCGCGGATGCGGGTCGTCAGGAAGATGTTGTAGTCGATGCCCAGCGCCACCAGGAACACGAACACGAACAGCGGGAAGGCCACGTCCTCGCCCGCGTAGCCGAAGACGTGCCGGAAGGCGAGGGCGCTCAGTCCGAGCGCGGTGGCCAGCGACAGCACCACCGTCCCGATCAGCAGCAGCGGCGCCACCAGGGCCCGCAGCAGCACGCAGAGCACGAGCAGCACCACGACCAGGACGAGGGGGATGACCAGGTAGTTGTCGTGGGTCTGGGCCTCGTCCATGTCCAGCAGGGCCGCGGTGCCGCCGCCCACCCGCGCGTCGGCGCCGGGCACGGCGTGCACCGCGTCGCGCACGCGCTCCACGGTCGCCTTGGCCTCGGCACTGTCGGCGGGGGCGCGCATCGTCGCCTCCAGCAGCACCTTCCCGTCGTGCTCGGGCGCGGTCCCGGGCGGTGTGCCGATGCTCGCCGGGACGACGCCCGGGTCCGCGGCGACCGTGCGGCCCACCCGCTCGGCCCGGTCCGCGTTCGACACGATCACCAGCGGATCACCGGCGCCGGCAGGGAAGTAGCGCGCCGACACCTTCTGGCCGACGATCGAGTCCGGTTCACCGGTGAGGGCGTCCGCGTTGGCGATGCCCGCCGCGCGCAGCTGGAACAGACCGAGGGACAGGGCCGCCAGCACCGCGGCCGTGATGCCCCACACCATGCGGGGGCGGCGGGCGATACCGCGGCCGGTACGGGCCCACACGCCGCCCACGGTGGGATCCGCGGACCCCTCGTGCGGAACGGCCGGCCAGAAGATCCAGCGGCCGAAGACGAGCAGCAGGGCCGGGAAGAGGGTGAGCATCGCCAGCAGGGCGACCGCGACCCCGATCGCGGCGACCGGGCCCAGGCCCCGGGTCGAGTTCATCTCGGCGACCAGCAGCACCAGCATGCTCAGCACGACCGTGGCGCCGGAGGCGACGACCGCCGGACCGGCGCGGCCCAGGGCCAGCTCCATCGCCTCGTGCCGGTCGTGGTGGCGGCGCAGCTCCTCCCGGTAGCGGGCGACCAGCAGCAGCGCGTAGTCGGTGCCCGCGCCGAAGACGAGCACCGTCAGGATGCCCGCGCTCTGGCCGTTGACCGTCAGACCGGCGTGCGTGGCGAGGACGTGGATCAGCGCCTGGGCCGTGAACAGCGCGGCCACCACCCCGAGCAGCGGCACGAACAGCAGGACCGGGCTGCGGAAGGTGAACAGCAGCATCACGACCACGACGGCCATCGCGGAGAACAGCAGCGTCGTGTCGATGCCTTCGAAGGCCTCGGAGAAGTCGGCCGAGGTGCCGCCGGGTCCCGTGATGTGGACGGTGAGTCCGTCCTCGCCCCGGCCCACGTCGTCGCGGACGGACTCGACCGCGGGGGCGATGCGCTGCCAGCCCTGTGCGTCCATGGTGATGGGCACGTAGATCTGGGCGGCCCGCGGCGCCGTCGGCCGGTCGAAGACCGGGCCCTTGACCTCCGCCCCGCGGACGCCGTGCGCGCGCAGCGCGCTCACCTGGCGGACGTCCTCGGCGATCCGCTGCCGGTCCCGGTCGGTCAGCCCGTCGGCGCGCGCGTAGACGACGACCGCGGGGATCTGCTCCGGCCGGAACTCCTCGGAGACGCTGAGGACCTGCGTGGACTCGGCTGAACCCGGCAGCCACGACTGGGCGTCGTTGTCCTGCGCCTCGTCCAGCTTCGCGCCGAAGGGCGCCGCGATCACCAGGACGACCAGCCAGAGAACCAGGACCAGCCACTTGGACCGCCGTCCGCAGACGAGCCGGACGGCACCCCGCTTCCAGACGTCGAGCCGCCTCACAGCTGCCCCCGTTCCCGAACGTGGTACCGGTGGGGCACCCAGGACGGCACGTGCGGCCCCCGCGGAACGTCCGGCGGACGTCCCGGTTGTGGACAGGGGCGAACGAACGTGCCCGGACATGGCAGTCTTGGGTCATGGCCGCGCAGATCAACCCCAGCATCCTGTCCGCCGACTTCGCCCGCCTCGCGGACGAGGCGAAGGCGGTCGAAGGAGCCGACTGGCTTCACGTCGACGTCATGGACAACCATTTCGTCCCGAACCTCACGCTCGGTGTGCCGGTCGTGGAGTCCCTGGCCCGTGCGACGGACACGCCGCTGGACTGCCATCTGATGATCGAGGCCCCCGATCGCTGGGCGCCCCGGTACGTCGAGGCGGGGGCCGGTTCCGTCACCTTCCACGTCGAGGCGGCCGCCGCGCCGGTCCGGCTCGCCCGCGAGATCCGCGCCAAGGGTGCGCGCGCCTCCATGGCGCTGAAGCCGGCGACGCCTGTCGAACCGTACGAGGATCTGCTCCCCGAACTCGACATGCTGCTGATCATGACGGTCGAACCGGGCTTCGGGGGACAGGCGTTCCTCGACATCATGCTGCCGAAGATTCGCCGCACCCGCGAGTTGATCAGCAAGCACGGTCTCGAGCTCTGGCTCCAGGTGGACGGCGGGGTCTCGGCCGCCACCATCGAGCGGTGCGCCGAGGCGGGCGCCGACGTCTTCGTCGCCGGCTCGGCGGTCTACGGGGCGTCGGACCCGGCCGAGGCGGTACGTGCGCTGCGCACGCAGGCGGAGGGGGCGACCGCCGGGGCGTCCTGGGCGTGCGCCCACTGACGTACGGGTGGGCGACCGCGGGACCAAGGGAACGTGAACGGCCGCGATCAGGGCCGATCGAGTGCGCCGCATCTGCAAGGATGAACGGCGAATCCAGAGTGTGAACAGCAGTGAGGAGAGCGCCGTGTCGGGTATGTCGGCGGGCCGGTCAGCCATGCGGATGGGACCCGCTGAGCTGGTGCAGGCGGCGGCCATGGCCCGCCGCTTCTACCTCGAGGGCAAATCCAAGATCCAGATCGCCGAGGAGTTCGGCGTCAGCCGCTTCAAGGTGGCCCGGGTCCTGGAGACCGCCCTCGAACGGGATCTCGTACGGATCGAGATCCGTGTGCCGGCCGAACTGGACGCCGAGCGCTCCGACGCGCTCCGCGCCAGGTACGGCCTCAGGCACGCCGTGGTGGTCGAGTCCCCGGCCGACGCCGAGGAGTCGCCAGACCCCGAGAACCTCGGGGAGGTGGCCGCCGACCTGCTCGGCGAGCTGCTCGACGAGGGGGACGTCCTGGGCCTGGCCTGGGGCCGGTCCACCATCCACATGGCGGCGGCGCTGGACCGGCTGCCGCCCTGCACGGTGGTGCAGCTGACGGGTGTGTACGACGCCGGGACCGCCGAGCGCGGCTCGGTCGAGGCCGTCCGCCGCGCCGCCCAGGTGTCCGGTGGCGACGCGCACCCCATCTACGCGCCGATGCTGCTGCCGGACGCGGCCACCGCGATCGCCCTGCGCCACCAGACCGGGATCGCCCGGGCCTTCGAGTACTTCGACAAGGTCACGGTCGCCTGTGTCTCCATCGGTTCCTGGGAGCCGGGCATCTCGACGGTGCACGACATGCTCAGCGACGAGGAGCGGGCGCACTACGCCTCGCTCGGGGTCGCCGCCGAGATGTCCGCGCACCTCTTCGACTCCGAGGGGCGCCGGGTCGGCCGGGACCTCGGCGAGCGGTGCATCACCGTCAAGGCGGACCAGCTCCGCCGTATCCCCGAGGTCGTCGCGATCGCGGGCGGGCAGCGCAAGGCGGCCGCGATCGACGCGGTGCTGCGCTCGGGGCTCGTCACCAGCCTGGTGACCGACACCTCGGCCGCGGACTACCTGATGACGGCGGGTCCGACGCCCAGGCCCGCCCTGAACCGGGCGGACCCCGACGGGGCCTGACCGCCCCCGACGGCAGGTCATGAGGGGACGGCCGTGACAGCGTCGACGCACGCTGCCGCGGTGCGTCCCCCGTGTGCCTCCCCGCCCGTTCGCCACCCACTGCACCGACGATCACCCGACTCGTTCAGGACGGTACCGAGATGACGCAGCACGTGGTCACGCTGGACCTCGACGGGATCACGGACAAGGCGGGCCTGATGGACCGTGCCGCCCGTGCCCTGGACCTCCCGGAGTGGTTCGGGCGCAACTGGGACGCGCTCGCCGACTCCCTCGCCGACCCCGGAGTCTGGCCCGCCGGGTGCGCCGACCGGGGGCTGCTGGTCGTCGTACGGGGCTGGCGGCCGTACGCGCGGGAGAACGCGCGGGAGTGGGCGGTCGCCGAGGAGGTGTTCGCGCAGGCCGTGGACCGCACGCCACGGCTGTCGGTGGCGCTCGCCCTCGGGGGCGGCCCGGGCGCTTGACCGGCGGGCCCCGCGGACATCCCGCGGACATCCCTCGGACGATCCTCCGAACACCCTCCTGACCAGCCTGGATGATTCTCCCGGGCCGGACGTCACGGCTCTCATGGGAGAATGAAGTACGTGCTCTTCCCCCTGGCCGGCCGGTCCGGGGGTCACCTCTGATCGACTGGGATGTGCGGCACGTGCGTTTCCTCAACGACATCCAGCCCGCGTACGACCTCACGTACGACGACGTCTTCATGGTCCCGAGCCGCAGCGCGGTCGGATCGCGTCTGGGCGTGGACCTCAACTCCCCGGACGGCACGGGTACCACGATCCCGCTGGTCGTGGCCAACATGACCGCCGTCGCCGGGCGCCGGATGGCCGAGACCGTGGCGCGGCGCGGCGGCCTCGTGGTGATCCCCCAGGACATCCCGATCGACGTCGTCACCGACGTCATCTCCTGGGTCAAGAGCCGCCACCTCGTGCTGGACACCCCGATCGTGCTCGCCCCGCACCAGACCGTCGCCGACGCGCTGGCCCTGCTGCCCAAGCGCGCGCACAACGCGGGCGTCGTCGTCGACGGGGACGCCCGCCCCGTCGGTGTCGTCACGGACACGGACCTCAGCGGCGTCGACCGCTTCACCCAGCTCGCCGAGGTCATGTCCAAGGACCTGCTGCTCCTGGACGCGGACATCGACCCCCGCGAGGCCTTCAACACCCTCGACGCGGCCAACCGGCGCTATGCCCCAGCGGTCGACGCGGACGGCCGGCTGGCCGGCATCCTGACCCGCAAGGGCGCCCTGCGCGCCACCCTGTACACGCCCGCCACCGACGCGCGGGGCAGGCTGCGGATCGCCGCCGCCGTCGGCATCAACGGCGACTTCGCCGAGAAGGCCAAGCTGCTGCTGGACGCGGGCGTCGACACCCTCGTCATCGACACGGCCCACGGCCACCAGGAATCGATGATCAGCGCGATCCGGCTGGTGCGCGACCTCGATCCGCAGGTCCCGATCGTCGCCGGCAACATCGTCTCCGCCGGGGGCGTCAAGGACCTCGTCGACGCGGGCGCCGACATCATCAAGGTCGGCGTCGGCCCCGGCGCCATGTGCACCACCCGCATGATGACCGGCGTGGGCCGGCCGCAGTTCTCCGCGGTCCTGGAGTGCGCGGCCGAGGCGAGGAAGTACGGCAAGCACGTGTGGGCCGACGGCGGCGTCCGTCACCCGCGCGACGTGGCGATGGCGCTCGCGGCCGGCGCGTCCAACGTGATGATCGGCTCCTGGTTCGCGGGCACCTACGAGTCCCCGGGCGACCTCCAGCAGGATGCCGGCGGACGGCTCTACAAGGAGTCGTTCGGCATGGCGTCCGCGCGCGCCGTGCGCAACCGCACCTCCGAGGAGTCGGCGTACGACCGGGCCCGCAAGGCGCTGTTCGAGGAGGGCATCTCCACCTCGCGCATGTTCCTCGACCCGGGCCGTCCGGGCGTCGAGGACCTGATCGACTCGGTCGTCGCGGGCGTCCGCTCCTCCTGCACCTACGCCGGGGCCGCCTCCCTGGAGGAGTTCGCCGAGAAGGCCGTCGTCGGCCTCCAGAGCGCGGCCGGCTACGCGGAGGGCCAGCCCCTGCACGCCAGCTGGAACTGAGCGCCCCGCGGCGCGGTGCCGCCGCAGTGAGGACACCGCGGGTCCGGTCGTCGCCGGGCCCGCCTCCTTCCGCGCCGCCGACGGACCCATGTTCTTCCACGCCGCCGTCGGGCTCGTGTTCTACTTCCCCTACGGCCACCGCCGCTCCCGCCTCGCGTCATCCGAAGTGAAGTGAACGACCCGCAGTGCTGAACGATCTCGACGAACGCATCGTGCACGCCCTCGCCGAGGACGCCCGCCGCTCCTACGCGGACATCGGGCAGCTCGTCGGACTCTCCGCACCCGCCGTGAAACGGCGCGTGGACCGGCTGCGCGCCACCGGGGCCATCACCGGGTTCACGGTGCGCGTCGACCCGGCGGCCCTGGGCTGGGAGACCGAGGGGTACGTCGAGATCTACTGCCGGCGCAACACCTCGCCGGAGACCATCCAGCGGGGCCTGGAGCGTTACCAGGAAGTCGTGGCCGCCTCCACCGTCACCGGGGAGGCGGACGCGATCGCCCAGGTCTTCGCCGCCGACATGCGCCACTTCGAGCGGGTCCTGGAGCGGATCGCGGGGGAGCCCTTCGTGGAGCGCACGAAGTCGGTGCTGGTGCTCTCCCCGCTGCTGCGCCGCTTCTCCTCCGGCTCGCCGACCTGAGAGCCGCCGGCTCCGGCTCCGCGGTCGTTGGCTCCGGCGGGGCCCGGCTCCGGCGCCGCCGCCGGCTCCGCAAAGCGCTGGTGAGCGGGCCGGGCCCAGGTCTACCCTCGATCCCATGACCTGGCGACATTGATCCAGCAGCCGTGCCTCCCGAGGACCGCCTCGGACGCCGTGCCCCCGGTGTCCGAAACGTCCCTGCGGGAAGGCCCCATGACTCACTCACCTGCCCGTGCGCCCGTCGGCGCACCGGGCGTACGGCGGCTCACGACCACGCTGTACGGCTATGCGTTCCTGGACGAGTTCGTCCTGCTCTACCCGGTGTACGCGCTGCTGTTCGCCGACACCGGCCTGTCCGTCGGGCAGATGTCCTCGCTGTTCGTCCTCTGGTCGGCGACCGGCGTCCTGCTGGAGGTCCCCTCCGGCGCCTGGGCGGACGCCGTCTCCCGTCGGCTGCTGCTGTGGCTGGGCCCGCTGCTGGGCGCGGCCGGCTTCGCGCTGTGGGTGCTGGTCCCCTCGTACTGGGCCTTCGCCGCCGGCTTCGTGTTGTGGGGCGCGCGCGGGGCGCTCGGCTCGGGCGCCCTGGAGGCCCTGGTCTACGAGGAGCTGGAGCGGCTCGGCGCGGCGGACCGGTACACCCGCCTCATGGGCCGGGCCCACGCGGCCGGACAGGCCGCGGCGATGACGGCGATGGCCCTGGCGGGCCCGGTGTTCGCGGGGTACGGCTATCCGGCGGTCGGCGCCGCCAGTGTGCTGGCCTGCCTGCTGTGCGCCGCGACGGCGACCCGCTTCCCCGAACACCGCGCCCCCGCTGCCGCCGACGGTGACGACGAGGGCTGGGCGGCGACCCTGCGGGCCGGCCTCGCCGAGGCCCGACGCGACCGCTCCGTGCGCGGTGCCCTCCTGCTCGTCCCGGCCGTCGGCGCCGTCTGGGGCGCACTCGACGAGTACACCCCGCTGCTGGCGCGGGACACCGGAGCCACCGACGCGTCGATCCCCTGTCTGCTGATGATGATCTGGGCCGGCGTCACCGCCGGAAGCCTGCTGGCCGGCCCGGCCGGGCGCCTGGGCCGCAGGGGGTTCGCCGCGCTGCTCACGGCCGCCGCGCTCGCCCTCGCCGTCGGGGCGGGCGCCGGCACCCCGGCCGGCCTGGCCCTGGTGGCCCTGGCCTTCGGCGGCTTCCAGCTGGCGACCGTACTGGCCGACGCCCGCCTCCAGCAGCGCATCGAGGGCACCGGCCGGGCCACCCTCACCTCCGTCGCGGGCCTGGGCACCGAACTCACCACCATCGCGGTGTACGTCACCTACGCCCCGCTCGCCTCGGAGACCGCGCACGGCACCGCCTTCGCGCTGCTCGCGGCGCCCTGCCTGGTGACCGCGCTGCTGGTGGCAGTGCGGCGGTGACCTCGTGGTGGTGGTCCTGCGGCGGTGCCGCTGCGGCGGTGTCCCCATGGCGGTGGTCCCGTGGTGGTGACCTCGTGGTGGTGGTCCTGCGGCGGTGCCGCTGCGGCGGTGTCCCCATGGCGGTGGTCCCGTGGTGGTGACCTCGTGGTGGTGGTCCCGCGGCGGTGCCGACACGGCGGTGCCCCCATGGCGGTGACCTCACGGCCGTGATCCCGCGGCGGTGATCCCGGGCGCGGGGCCGCGCAACGAATCGTCGCCCCGCGCCCCCCGCACGCAACGAACAGCTCACCGGCACGCAACGGCTCCTCCTTGTCCCCCCTGGTCGGCGGACCGTACCGTCTAGGTGTCCCCCACACCCTTCCGCCTCCGGTGAGGAACACGCATGCGCATCGCCCTGCTCCAGAGCTCCGGCCGGCCCGGCTCCGTCGTCGAGAACCTCAAGGTCCTCGACGAGGCCGCGGGCCGCGCCGCCGCCGCGGGCGCCGGACTGCTGGTCGCGCCGGAGATGTTCCTGACCGGGTACGCGATCGGCGACGACGTCGCCCGCCTCGCCGAGCCCGCCGACGGCGACTCCGCGGACGCGGTCGCCGACCTCGCCGGGCGACACCGTCTCGCGGTCGCCTACGGATACCCCGAGCGCGACGGCGAGACGGTGTACAACGCCGCGCAGCTGATCTCCGCCGACGGGGTCCGCCTCGCGAACTACCGCAAGACCCATCTCTTCGGCTGCTTCGAGCGCGACCACTTCACGCCCGGCGACCGGCCCGTCGTCCAGGTGGACCTCGGCGGCCTGACCGTCGGCCTCATGATCTGCTACGACGTCGAGTTCCCGGAGAACGTCCGCGCCCACGCCCTGGCCGGCACCGGCCTGCTGGTGGTGCCGACGGCGCAGATGCACCCCTTCCAGTTCGTCGCCGAGTCGATGATCCCGGTGCGCGCCTTCGAGAACCAGATGTACGTCGCCTACGTCAACCGGGTCGGTCGGGAAGGGGAGTTCGAGTTCGTCGGGCTCTCCACCCTGGCCGGTCCCGACGGCGTCGCCCGCGCCCGCGCCGGACGCGAGGAGGAACTCGTGTTCGCCGACGCCGACCCCGCCTTCGTGGCCGCCTCCCGCGAGGCGAACCCGTACCTGAAGGACCGCCGCCCCGGCCTCTACGGGTCCCTGGTCTGACCCCCCGTCCTCCCTTTTCTTCTCTTTCTTCCCTTTCTCGTTGCCGCAAGGAGTCCGCACCCCATGACGTCCACCGTGCCCAACGCCGTCGAGCACGCAGACGAGCAGCAGCCGCCGATCACGATGTTCGGCCCGGACTTCCCGTACGCCTACGACGACTTCCTCGCCCACCCGGCGGGCCTCGGCCAGATACCGGCCACCGAGCACGGCACCGAGGTCGCCGTGATCGGCGGCGGACTGTCCGGGATCGTCGCCGCCTACGAGCTGATGAAGATGGGCCTCAAGCCCGTCGTGTACGAGGCCGACCGGATCGGCGGGCGGCTGCGCACGGTGGGCTTCGACGGCTGCGACCCCTCGCTGACCGCCGAGATGGGCGCGATGCGCTTCCCGCCCTCCTCCACGGCCCTCCAGCACTACATCGACCTGGTGGGCCTCGAGACCCGCCCGTTCCCCAACCCGCTCGCCGAGACCACGCCCTCGACCGTCGTCGACCTCAAGGGCGAGTCCCACTACGCCGAGACGATCGACGACCTGCCGCAGGTCTACCGGGACGTCGCCGCCGCCTGGAACAAGTGCCTGGAGGAGGGCGCCGACTTCTCCGACATGAACCGGGCCATGCGCGAGCGCGACGTGCCGCGCATCCGCGAGATCTGGGCGAAGCTCGTCGAGAAGCTCGACAACCAGACCTTCTACGGCTTCCTCTGCGACTCCGAGGCCTTCCGGTCCTTCCGGCACCGCGAGATCTTCGGCCAGGTCGGCTTCGGCACCGGCGGCTGGGACACCGACTTCCCCAACTCCATCCTGGAGATCCTCCGGGTCGTCTACACCGAGGCCGACGACCACCACCGCGGCATCGTCGGCGGCTCCCAGCAACTGCCGCTGCGGTTGTGGGAACGCGAACCGCAGAAGATCGTCCACTGGCCCTACGGCACCTCGCTCGCGAGCCTGCACGAGGGCGGTGAGCCCCGCCCGGCGGTGACCCGTCTCCACCGCACCGCGGGCAACCGCATCACCGTCACCGACGCGAACGGGGACATCCGCACCTACCGGGCCGCCGTCTTCACCGCGCAGTCCTGGATGCTGCTGTCGAAGATCGCCTGCGACGACTCGCTCTTCCCGATCGACCACTGGACGGCGATCGAGCGCACCCACTACATGGAGAGCTCCAAGCTCTTCGTACCCGTCGACCGGCCGTTCTGGCTGGACAAGGACGCGGAGACGGGCCGGGACGTCATGTCGATGACGCTCACCGACCGCATGACCCGCGGCACCTACCTCCTCGACGACGGCCCGGACAGGCCCGCCGTGATCTGCCTGTCCTACACCTGGTGCGACGACAGCCTGAAGTGGCTGCCGCTGTCCGCGAACGAGCGGATGGAGGTCATGCTCAAGTCGCTCGGCGAGATCTACCCGAACGTCGACATCAGGAAGCACGTCATCGGCAGCCCGGTCACCGTCTCCTGGGAGAACGAGCCCTACTTCATGGGCGCGTTCAAGGCCAACCTGCCCGGCCACTACCGCTACCAGCGGCGCCTGTTCACCCACTTCATGCAGGACCGGCTGCCCGAGGACAAGCGGGGCATCTTCCTCGCCGGCGACGACATCTCCTGGACCGCGGGCTGGGCCGAGGGCGCCGTCCAGACCGCCCTCAACGCGGTGTGGGGCGTGATGCACCACCTCGGCGGGACGACGGACGCGACCAACCCGGGCCCGGGCGACGTGTACGACGAGATCGCCCCGGTCGAACTGCCGGAGGACTAGAACCCCTCGGCCCTCCGGCTTCAGAGCCGGGGCACGCCCGCGCCGCCCGGCCGGTCCGACAGGGGGGTCAGGAGCATGCGGCCCGCGAAGCCGACCGCCGCGTCGAGGCGGTCGGTGAACTCCCCCGCGACGTCCGGGAGACGGCGCAGGGCCCACAGGGCGCGGGCCGCGGACCAGGTGGCCTCGCGGGCCCGCTCCAGGCTCCAGGAGCCGAGCAGGTGGGTGAGCGGGTCGGTGATCCGGAGCAGGTCGGGGCCGGGCGTCAGGTCCTCGCGTACGCGCTCCTCCAGCGCCACGAGGAGATCGCCCACCCGGTCGAACTCGTCCTCCAGTTCGGCCGGTTCGCAGCCGAGGCTCCGGCAGGCGTCCACGACGGCGAGCGCGAGGTCGTGCCCGATGTGGGCGTTCACGCCCGCGAGCGCGAACTGCAGTGGCCGTACGCCCGGATGACGGCGGAGCTGGAACAGCGGGCGCCAGCAGGCCGGGGGGCGGCGGTCGGCCCTGGCCGCGTCGACGGCGGCGAGGTAGCGCTCCGCGAACCGGACGTCCAGCGTGACCGCGGCTCGGGGGGCGCCGAACCGGCCGGTGCCGAGGTGCCGGTCCACCTCCTCCGTCACGGCGAGGTAGACGCGGTTGAAGACGGCGATCCCGTCCTGTGGCGGGAGGGCCGCGTCGAGGGCGCGCATACGGGAGAGCACCCCGTCGACGCCGACGGACGCGCCGAGGGGAGGGACGAACTGTTCCGGGTGCGGCATGCAGGAAGGGTCGCAGTCCCGGGCGGTTCGCGGGCCCGCAGGCCCGCTGCTTCCCCGGAACGGGCGAACGAGTCCGTCGCGCGGGAGGCGGAGGGCGCGTGCGGGCCACACCCGAGTCGCGGGTCGGGCGGCGGGGCGCCGCACCCGCCGCCGCACCGGCCGCGACGGTGGTCGGGCGGGTGCCCCCGGTACGTCTACGAGCCGGCCTCGTCGTAGGAGCTGGTGCCCTCGTCGAGGAGCGGAGGCTGGGTCTTGAGGTGGGCGGGTGCGAAGGCGCGCAGGGCGTGGTAGCCGGTGATGACGACCAGGGTGCCGAGGGCGATGCCGCTGAGCGAGAAGGTGTCGGTGAACTCCAAGGTGACGTTGCCGACGCCGATGATGATGCCCGCGGCGGCCGGGACCAGGTTCAGCGGGTTGCGCAGGTCGACCCCGGCGTTGAGCCAGATCTGGGCACCGAGCAGGCCGATCATGCCGTACAGGATGACGGTGATGCCGCCGAGGACGCCGCCCGGGATCGCGGCCACCACCGCGCCGAACTTGGGGCACAGGCCGAACAGCAGCGCGAAGCCCGCCGCGGCCCAGTAGGCGGCCGTGGAGTAGACGCGGGTCGCGGCCATCACGCCGATGTTCTCGGAGTACGTGGTGTTGGGCGGGCCGCCGACCGCCGTGGACAGCACGGAGCCGATGCCGTCGGCCGCGATCGCCGTGCCCAGCTTGTCGTCCAGCGGGTCGCCGGTCATCTCGCCGACCGCCTTGACGTGTCCGGCGTTCTCCGCGACCAGCGCGATGACGACGGGAAGGGCCACCAGGATCGCGGACCACTCGAAGCTCGGGCCGTGGAAGGACGGCAGGCCGATCCAGTCGGCCCGGCCCACGGCGGAGAGGTCCAGCCGCCAGTGGTCGACGACCTTGCCGCTCGCGTCCGCCGAGTGGATCCGGCCGAAGATCCGGTCGAACGCCCAGGAGATGCCGTAGCCGAAGACCAGGCCGAGGAAGATCGCGATGCGGGACCAGAAGCCGCGCAGGCAGACCACGGCCAGACCCGTGAACAGCATGACCAGCAGGGCCGTCCACTGGTCCTGCGGCCAGTAGGTGGAGGCGGTGACGGGGGCGAGGTTGAAGCCGATCAGCATCACGACCGCGCCCGTCACGACCGGTGGCATCGCGGCGTGGATGATCCGGGCGCCGAACCGTTGCACGGCCACGCCCACCAGGAAGAGCGCGACACCCACGACGAGGACCGCGCCGGTGACGGTGGCGCTCGTGCCGCCCTGGGCGCGGATGACCGCCGCGACGCCCACGAACGACAGCGAGCAGCCGAGGTAGCTGGGCACCCGGCCACGGGTCGCGAGCAGGAAGATCATGGTCGCGACGCCCGACATCATGATGGCCAGGTTGGGGTCCAGGCCCATCAGGACGGGGGCCACGAAGGACGCCCCGAACATGGCCACCACGTGCTGTGCGCCGAGGCCGGCCGTGCGGGGCCAGGAGAGCCGTTCGTCGGGGCGGACCACCGCTCCGGGCTCCGGCGTGCGCCCGTCGCCGTGCAGTTTCCAGCGGACGCCAAGATCCATGGTGGGTTTCGCTTTCGTTCGTGCGGCGCCGAAGCCGTTCCGGTGCGGAAGCCGTTCCGGTGCGGAAGTCGTCCGGCGCGGTGTGGATGTCCGGCCCATTCTCACGCGAATCCGGAGGGTGAGCGACCGCTTAGGATAGGGGTGATTGTCTCGTACATCTTCCTCGTACGTCCCCCTTCGCCCTCAGGAGCCCCGCCCGTGACCGCCGAAGCCCCGGCCGCCCCCGTCCTGTCCCACGGCCGGCTGATGCCCGTCACCGTCCACTTCGACGACCTCGACGCGCTCGGACTGCTGCACAACGCCCGCTACCCGCTGATGGTCGAGCGGGCCTGGACCGAGTTGTGGCAGGAGCACGGCGTGCGCTTCGAGGGGGACTGGGCCGCGGCCGGCGACGCCTGCAACGCCGTGAAGGAACTGCGCATCGGCTACGAGGCGCCCGTCACCAAGCCGGGTGCCTACGCCGTCCACCTGTGGCTGGAGCGGCTCGGCAACACCGGCCTGACCTACGGCTTCCGGTTCTGCTCGGCCGACGGGGCGGTCACCTACGCGCGGGGCACCCGCGTCCTGGTCCGCCTCGACCCCGCGACCATGCGCCCGGCGCCGTGGAGCGAGACGCTCAGGAGCGCGGGCCGGGCACTGCTGCGTCCGGCGGACTGACCTTCACGGACCCGCGCTCACCGCCGCGCAGCACGCCCGCGAACACGACGAGCCCGAACGCCAGCACCGTCACCACGCCGAACGACACCACCAGGCTGCTCGCCTGCGCCACCCCGCCGATCAGGCTCGGCGCGATCAGCCCCGAGGTGTAGGTGATGGTCGCGACGCCCGCGATGGCCTGGCTGGGGTTCGGTCCGCTGCGCCCGGCCGCCGCGAAGCACAGCGGGACGACGACGGCGATGCCGAGGCCCATCATCCCGAACCCGCCGATGGCCGTCGCCGGGTGGTCCGCCACCACGATCAGCAGCCCGCCCGCGGCGGCCAGCACCCCGCCCGCACGGACCGTGCGGACCGCGCCGAACCGGTTCACCACGGCGTCGCCCACGATCCGGGCCACCGCCATGGTGAGCATGAAGCCGGTCGTGCAGGCCGCCGCGAGACCGGCCGAGGTGCCGAGATGGTCGTCCAGGTAGACCGCCGACCAGTCCAGGCTCGCGCCCTCCGCGAACACCGCGCAGAACCCGACCGCGCCGATCAGCAGCGCCGAGCGGGGCGGCAGGGTGAAGCGCGGCGGGGGCTCCTCGTCCTCGGTGGGCCGCAGGTCGAGCACCCACCGGCAGGCCAGCAGGCCGAGCGCGGTGAGCGCGGCCGCCACCAGGGCGTGGTGCAGGCGCGCGTCCGTGCCCAGGTGCGCGGCGAGGGTGCCGGCCGCCGAGCCGAGCAGCGCGCCCACGCTCCACATGCCGTGCAGCCCCGACATGATCGACTTCTCGAGCCGCTGCTCGACCTCGACGCCGAGGGCGTTCATCGCCACGTCGGCCATGCCCGCGGTGGCGCCGTAGACGAACATCGCCAGGCACAGGGTGAGCATGTCCGGCGCGAGGGAGGGCAGGACCAGCGCCAGCGTCCACAGCGCGAGCAGTGCGCGCAGGGCGGCCCGGCTGCCGAGGCGGTGGGTGATCCGGCTCGCCAGCGGCATGGCGCAGGCCGCGCCGAACGCGGTGAAGGCCAGGGCGAAGCCGAGCTGGCCGGCGCTCACGGAGGCGTGGTCCTGGATCCACGGCACCCGCGTGGCGAAGGAGCCGGTGACCGCGCCGTGCACGGTGAACACGGCGGCCACCCCGTACCGGGCCCGCCGCACCTCCGGCGGCGCGTATGTCGCTTCGCTCATTCCCGGGCCCCTCCTCGCCGGTGTGCCGCCCGGCGCGGTGCCGTGCGCAGGCCGCGTCCGCGCGGCGTCCGCGTAAACTATCAGGAACCCTGCCTGATAAATAGAGGCCGGTCCGGGGTGACGCTCCGGCGCCCATGGGAGGATTCCGCGCATGCCCGCATCCCCGAGTACCGCCCGGGCCATCAACGACCGGCTCGCCCTGCGCCTCCTGCAGGACGAAGGCCCCTTGACGGCGGGGCAGTTGAAACAGCTCACTGGCCTGTCCCGGCCCACCGTCGCCGACCTCGTCGAACGTCTCACCGCCTCCGGCCTGGTCGAGGTCGTGGGCGAGGCGGGGGAGCAGCGGCGCGGCCCGAACGCCCGGCTCTACGGCATCGTCGCGGGCCGGGCCCACCTGGCGGCGCTGGACGTCCGCACCGAGGGTGTCGCCGTGCTGGTCTCCGACCTGGTGGGGCGGGTGCTCGCCGAGGCGTCCGTGCCCATCGGCGGCGACATCGGCACGGGGCCCGCCGTGGAGCAGGCGGTGACCCTGGTCGAACGGGCCGTGAAGGAGGCCGGGGCCGACCGGCTGCACACCGTCGGCATCGGCGCGCCCGGCCTGATCGACCCCGCCAGCGGCGAACTGCGCGACTCCTCCGGCCTGCCCGCCTGGCACCGCCGCCTGGTGGCCGCCCTCCAGGAACGGCTGCCCGCGGCCCGCGTCACCGTCGAGAACGAGACCAACCTCGCGGCCCTGGCCGAACAGCGCGAGGGCGTCGCCCGGGACCGTGACACCTTCGTGCTGCTGTGGCTGGGCCACGGCACGGGCGCGGCCGTCGTCCTGGACGGCGCCCTGCGCCGGGGGGCCTCCGGTGGCACCGGCGAGATCGGTTTCCTGCCGGTCCCCGGTACCACCGGCCTGCCGTCGGCCACGGACTGCGAGGGCGGCTTCCACTCCCTGGCCGGCTCGGCGGCGGTCGCGGCGCTGGCGCGGGAGCACGGGCTGGGTCCGGCCCCGGACCCGGTGCCCGGCGAACCGGAGGCGGTCGGCCTGGTTCGGGCGGCGGTGGCGCGGGTGGACACCGGCGCAGGCGACGGCCGAGACGCTCCCGGCCGAGACGTCCCCGGCAGTGACTCCGGCAGCGCCTCCGCACGCTTCCTCGACTCCCTCGCCGACCGGCTGGCCATCGGCGCCGCCTCCGTCGTCGCCGTCCTCGACCCCGGATGCGTGGTCCTCGGCGGGGAGGTCGGCCGGGTCGGCGGCGGGGTCCTCGCGGCCCGGGTGGCGCAACGGCTGCGGCGGATGGCGCCGCTCCCCACCCAGGTGCGTCCGAGCCCCCTGGGCGGCGCGGCGGTACTGCGCGGCGCACTGCTGACGGCACGGGAGTCCGCCCAGGCGGAGCTGTTCGGAGGCCGCGACAGCTGAATTCCCGAGGGGGCCGGGTCATGGAGGGGCCCGGTGGCGGGCAAGGGCCGTCGTCACCGCCACCGGGCCGGTCGTACGGGGTCAGCAGGAACCGAGGTCCCGCCACACCCCCCGGTCACCGGTGGTGCCGGGCTCCTCGCCCCGCGTCCACCACTGGGCGCGCCAGGTGTGACCCCTGTGGGACACCTGGCTCCCGCCGGCGTACTCCGTCGTCGCGGTCCAGGCGGGGGCGGTGCACTGCCCGGTCCCGCCGGAGGGCGACGGGGAGACGCTGTCCGACGGGCTCGCACTCGGGCTCGCACTCGGACTGGCCGGAGCCGACGGCCCCGGTTCCACCACCGTGGTGCCGCGCGCCAGGTCCCCGGCCAGCGCGTACGTCCGTCCGCCGAAGGTCACCGTCCAGTTCGAGGGCGTCGACACCGGCAGGTGGTAGACGAAGTCCAGCTCCGCCGACGCCCCCGGCGCCAGCGTCCGCCAGGCCGGCAG
The DNA here is from genome assembly GCF_043198675.1 of Streptomyces sp. NPDC048734. Classification (NCBI taxonomy): domain Bacteria; kingdom Bacillati; phylum Actinomycetota; class Actinomycetes; order Kitasatosporales; family Streptomycetaceae; genus Streptomyces; species Streptomyces sp. NPDC048734. The sequence continues at coordinate 431,221 of NZ_JBICUZ010000006.1, forward strand.
CTTCAGCGAGACCCGGTGGTGGGCGCCCTTGAGGCCGCCGACGTCGTTCCCCGTGTGATCGCTGCTGATCACCGAAGTGCCCCAGCCGGACTGGTCCTTGGCGTTGCCGGGTGCCGACGTGCCGTAGTCGAAGCGGAACTCGGTGCCGCCGGGCAGGGTCGTGGACGTGTCGTTGGTGATCCTCAGCTTGGGGCTGATCGGGTAGTCGGAGTCGCCGAGCGGGAACTGCCCGAACTCCACGTCGATCTTCAGAGCCTGCGCCGGCAGCTCCACCGTCGACCGCCTCGCGCCGTACGGCGAGGCCGACCGGAACCTCTCGTACATCGTGGAGGTCAGCGTCGACCCCGGCTCGTACTGCCCCTCGGCCGCGTTCCAGCCGTAGTCACCGGCCAGCTCCCACACCATGGTGCCGCCGATGCCCTGGTCGACGACGTAATCGGCCTTGGCGGCGACGGACTGCTCGTCCTCGGTGGACAGGAACACCTTCTTCTCGGCGTTCCACAGCCAGGGCGCGACCAGCGTGGCGTCGTACCTGCGGGCGTACGTGCCGGTCAGCCGGGTGTCGGCCGGGAAGCCGTACCGCGTGACGTAGTCCCCGACGACGCCCTTCTCCAGGTTCTTGGCGTGCCACATCGGGTTGGATCCGGCCGGGGCCTCCTTCCCGGCGGTGTCCAGGTCGCGCCAGAGGTTGTCGATGCCGACGGCACCGTCCCCGCACCTGGTGAGGCCGGATCCGGCCGGACAGGTGGTCGTGGCCGCCCTGCCCCACAGCCCGTCGGTCCCGCCGGTGACGTTCCTGAACCCCCGGGTGTAGTAGGGGAGCCCGATGTTGATGCGGCCGGCCGGCATCGACCCGCGGAAGTAGTGGTGGGCCCAGTCGGTGTTCAGGTAGCCGATCCCGCCGTACTGCGATGTCGAGTACACGCCCGCCGCGGCGAGTTCGGCGTCCTTGCCGTCGTCGAAGAGGGAGGCGTTCGGGCCGACGTACTCGTTCCAGGCGCCGTGCAGGTCGTAGGACATGATGTTGACGTAGTCCAGGTACTTCTGGACCTGGAAGGCCTCCATGCCGCGCAGCAGATATCCGGACGAGGGCGCGGCCGCCGACAGCAGGTAGTGCTTCCCGTCCACCGAGCCCGCACGGTCGGGCTTCTCTCGCAGCGTCCTCATCAGCGCCGCGTATCCCTTGACGAGGCCGGCGCGGCGGGCGTTGGAGAGGGACCGGTCGAGCGGGTTGCCCGCGTCCTTCATGGTCGTCGGGTACTCGTAGTCGATGTCGACGCCGTTGAAGCCGTACTTCCTGATGAAGTCGACGGCGGAGTCCGCGAAGGTGTCGATGCCGCCCTGGTTGACCGAGCCGTCCGCGTTCGTCGCCATGGAGTAGAAGCCGCCCGAGTCGACGCGGGTGCCGTCGGCGGCGAAGTGGCCGCCGGTCTCCGCCCAGCCGCCCACGGAGATCAGGGTCTTCACGTCCGGGTGCTGCTTATTGAACTTGTTGAGCAGGTTGAAATGGCCCCGGTAGGGGGGTGCCGGGTCCATCTCGGCGCCGGCCACGCCCGGCCAGGTCATCCCGGTCGCCGCGTTGGCGGCGCCGTCCGCGCCGACGGAGAGTCTGTCGGCCCCGTCGACGTGTGCGAACGCGTAGTTGAGGTGGGTGACCTTGTCCCACGGGATGTCCGGTGCCAGGTAGGCCGGTGTGCCGTCCTTGCCGGTGCGCCGGCCGGTGAAGTAGCCGATCACCCGGCGCTGGTGGTCGGCGCCCATCTTCTCCCGGCCGGCCGTGTCGTAGACCGAGCAGTAGGGGACGTCCACGCCCGGCGTCTCGTGGAGGCCGTCGGGGCGGCAGGACTCCTGGTCGGCGGCGTTCGAGACGGTGGCCGGCAGTCCGGCGAGCAGCAGGCCCGCCACCGCCACCGCGGCGGCGAGCAGCGCGGGTCTCGCCCGGTGTCGTGAGGGGGACAGCACAGTCGGTTCCTCTCCGCGGAAGTTGCGCAGACCCTAGAGAGGACTAGACCAGTGCGTCCATAGGTATGAACCAATCTGGAGAAGGGTGCACCGGTCGCGCGCCGGGGCGCCGGGCGGCCCGACCGGGATGTCCCCGCACCCCCCTGTGAGGCACCCCACAGACGTCACCCGCATGGACGCGTACCGGGCGTGGCACACTGACCCTGTACCTAAAGCAGCGCACTCCGGGGTCGGTGAAATTCCGAACCGGCGGTTACAGTCCGCGACCCGACCGCTTCCAGCGGCCGGTTGACCAGGTGAAATTCCTGGACCGACGGTTAAAGTCCGGATGGGAGGCAGTGCGCGGCGGGCGGGCATTCGTGCGCGCCGCCGTATCCGTACCCGTCCGCGGACGGGTCTGTCCGGCGTCGCCCCCCGGTGTCCTCACCCGTTTCACTCTGTCGTCATCGACAGGCCCCGGAGTCCGTGCCCGAAGAGGCAGGAGGACCCGGGAAGTGTTCACCGGAATCGTCGAAGAACTGGGTGAGGTCACCGCCGTCGAGGACCTCGGCGACGCCTCCCGCTTCCGGCTGCGCGGCCCCGTCGTCACCGGCGGCGCCAAGCACGGTGACTCCATCGCCGTCAACGGCGTCTGCCTCACCGTCGTCGAGCACGAGGGCGACGAGTTCACCGCCGACGTCATGGCCGAGACCCTGAAGCGGTCCAGCCTCGGCGCCCTCACCGTCGGCTCCCGCGTCAACCTCGAACGACCCACCGCCGTCGGCGCGCGCCTCGGCGGCCACATCGTGCAGGGCCACGTCGACGGCACCGGACGGGTGCTGGAGCGCACGCCCTCCGAGCACTGGGAGATCGTCAGGATCGCGCTGCCCGCCGGCCTCGCCCGGTACGTCGTCGAGAAGGGGTCCATCACCGTCGACGGCATCAGCCTCACGGTCGTGGAGGCCGGGTCCGACCACTTCACCGTCAGCCTCATCCCCACCACCCTCGCCCTGACCACCCTCGGCCTCAAGCAGCCCGGCGACCCGGTCAACCTCGAGGTGGACATCGTCGCCAAGTACGTGGAGCGCCTGATGGCCGCCACCGACGGAGCGGCGAAGTGAACTCCCTGAACTCCGAGGCCTTCGTCCTCCTCGACCAGCACATCCTCTGGTCGGACATGATCGGCAACCTCTTCGGGCTGGCCGCACTCGCACTCGGCTGGCGCCGGTCCATCTGGAGCTGGCCGGTGCAGTTCCTCTCCGGCCTCATCCTCTTCGGCGCCTTCTTCGGCCACCTCACCGGCAGCGCCGGCAAGCAGGCCGTCGTCATGGCCGTCGCCCTCTACGGCTGGTGGCAGTGGAACCGTGACCGCAGCGGATCCGCCGACGGCCACATCACCCCGCGCTTCGCCACCTGGCGCGAGCGCGCCGCCATGACCGGCGCCGCCGCCGGCGGCACGGTCGCCGTGGCACTCCTCTTCACGGCCTACCCCACCCTGTCCTGGGACCCCTGGCCCGACGCCTACATCTTCGTCGGCACCATCGTCGCCATGTACGCCCAGGCCAAGGGCATGGTCGAGTTCTGGTTCGCCTGGCTCCTCGTCGACCTCGTGGGCGTCCCCCTGAACTTCGCCAACGGCTACGCCTTCTCCGGCTTCGTCTACGTCATCTACGGCGCGCTCGTCCTGTGGGGCATGCGCGACTGGTGGCTGCGCTCCCGCAGGGGTCCGCGGCCCGTTCTGGAAGGAGCGCCCGCATGAGCACGGCACCCATCCTCTACGCCCCCGACGACATCGAGGACTTCGCGCTCGACCCGGTCGAGCGGGCCGTCGCCGACATCGCCGCCGGCCGCCCGGTCGTGGTCGTCGACGACGAGAACCGCGAGAACGAGGGCGACCTCGTCATCGCCGCCGAGAAGGCCACCCCCGAGATCGTCGCCTTCATGATGAGCGAGTGCCGCGGGCTGATCTGCGCCCCCATGGAGGGCGACGAACTCGACCGGCTCGAACTCCCGCAGATGGTCGCGGACAACACCGAGTCGATGAAGACCGCGTTCACCGTCTCCGTCGACGCCAGTGCCGCGCACGGCGTGACCACCGGCATCTCCGCCGCCGACCGCGCCGCCACCCTGAGGCTGCTGGCCGACGGCACCGCCGGTCCCGGCGACCTCGTCCGCCCCGGCCACGTCTTCCCGCTGCGCGCCAGGCCCGGCGGCGTCCTCGTACGTAACGGCCACACCGAGGCCGCCGTCGACCTCGCCCGGCTCGCGGGCCTGCGCCCGGCCGGCGCCATCGTCGAGATCGCCGGCGAGGACGGCCGCATGCTCCGCCTGCCCGAGCTGATCCCCTTCGCCCGCAAGCACGGCCTGACGATCATCTCCATCGAGGACCTGATCGCCTACCGGCGCACCGCCGAGCCCACCGTCCGCCGCGAGGCCGAGACCCGCCTGCCCACCGTCCACGGCACCTTCACCGCGTACGGCTACCGCTCCACCGTCGACGGCGTCGAGCACGTCGCCCTCGTGCACGGCGAGATCGGCGACGGCGAGGGCGTCCTCGTCCGCGTCCACTCAGAGTGCCTCACCGGGGACGTCTTCGGCTCCGCGCGCTGCGACTGCGGTCCCCAGCTCGACACCTCCCTGCAGCGCATCCAGTCCGAGGGCCGGGGCGTCGTGGTCTACCTGCGCGGGCACGAGGGCCGCGGCATCGGCCTGCTGTCCAAGCTCCGGGCGTACGAACTCCAGGAGCGCGGCCGGGACACCCTCGACGCCAACCTGGAGCTGGGCCTGCCCGCCGACGCCCGGGACTACGCGGCCGGCGCGCAGATCCTCGACGACCTGGGCGTGCGCAGCGTACGCCTGATGACGAACAACCCCGAGAAGACCGACGCGCTCACCCGGCACGGCATCGAGGTCGCCGCCCGCGAACCGATGCCCGTCCAGGCGGGCGAGCACAACCTCCGCTACCTGCGCACCAAGCGGGACCGGATGGGACACGACCTGCCCTGGCTGGACACGGCTCCCGTGTCCCCCTGCGGCAACCAGTAAGCACAGCACGTAAGCGCAGCACGTAAGCACGGCACGAAGGAGAGACGTGAGCGGCAAGGGTGCACCGGAGCTGTCCGTACGCAATGTGGGTGACCTCAGGGTCGCCGTCGTCGCGGCGCAGTGGCACGAAAAGGTGATGGACGGTCTGGTCGACGGCGCCCTGCGCGCCCTGCACGACCTCGGCATCGACGAGCCGACCCTGCTCCGGGTCCCCGGCAGCTGGGAGCTTCCGGTGGTCGCCAAGGTCCTCGCCGGCCGCGGCTACGACGCGATCGTCGCCCTCGGCGTCGTCATCCGCGGCGGAACCCCGCACTTCGAGTACGTGTGCCAGGGCGTCACCCAGGGCCTGACCCAGGTCTCGGTCGACACCGGCGTGCCCGTCGGCTTCGGCGTCCTCACCTGCGACACCGAGGAGCAGGCCCTGGACCGGGCCGGCATCGAGGGCTCCAGCGAGGACAAGGGACACGAGGCGGTGACGGCGGCGGTGGCGACCGCGGCCACCCTGCGCTCAGTATCCGAACCCTGGCGGTAGGCAGGCACGGACAACGGCTAGGGTGGGACCACCATGTCCAAGAAGACGTTCGAGGAGCTGTTCACCGAGCTCCAGCAGAAGGCCGCCGCCGGCGACCCCGCCACTTCCCGCACCGCAGAACTGGTCGGGAAGGGGGTCCACGCCATCGGCAAGAAGGTCGTCGAAGAGGCCGCCGAGGTCTGGATGGCCGCCGAGTACGAGGGCAAGGACGCCGCAGCCGAGGAGATCTCGCAGCTGCTGTACCACGTCCAGGTGATGATGGTCGCCCGCGGCATCTCGCTGGACGACGTCTACGCCCACCTGTAAGTCCCGCCCGCCCCCCGAACCACACCACGCGAAGGAAGCCGACCTCATGCTGCGCATCGCCATCCCCAACAAGGGTTCCCTGTCCGGACCTGCGGGGGAGATGCTGCATGAGGCCGGCTACCAGCAGCGCCGCGAGTCCAAGGAACTGCGGATCGTCGACCCGGAGAACGAGGTCGAGTTCTTCTACCTCCGCCCCCGCGACATCGCGATCTACGTCTCCTCCGGCCGCCTCGACATCGGCATCACCGGTCGCGACCTGCTCATCGACTCCGGCGCCGACGCCGAGGAGATCCTCCCGCTCGGCTTCGCCCGCTCCACCTTCCGCTTCGCCACCAAGCCCGGCACCGCCGGCGGCGTCGAGGACCTCAAGGGCATGACGGTCGCCACCTCCTACGAGGGGATCGTCGCCAGGCACCTCGCCGACCACGGCATCGACGCCTCCGTCGTCCACCTGGACGGCGCCGTCGAGACCGCCATCGAGCTGGGCGTCGCCGAGGTCATCGCCGACGTCGTCGAGACCGGCACCTCCCTGCGCAACGCGGGCCTGGAGGTCATCGGCGAGCCCATCATGAAGTCCGAGGCCGTCGTCATCCGCCGCACCGGCGCCGACGGCGAGGAGCCCAAGGTGCAGCAGTTCCTGCGCCGCCTCCAGGGCGTCCTGGTCGCCCGGACGTACGTGATGATGGACTACGACTGCCGCGTCGAGCAGCTGGAGAAGGCCGTCGCGCTCACCCCCGGCCTGGAGTCGCCGACCGTCTCCCCGCTGCACAACGAGGGCTGGGTCGCCGTCCGTGCCATGGTCCCCGCCAAGGAGGCCCAGCGGATCATGGACGACCTGTACGACATCGGCGCCCGCGCCATCCTCACCACGGCCATCCACGCCTGCCGCCTCTGAGAACCCCGGGAAGATGTCCGACCAGCCCACGCTCCCCGTCACCTTCCGGCCGAGCCGCACCCGCGCGGTGCTCCTCTCGGCCGGAGCGGTGCTCTTCCTCGTCATCTCCGCCGTCGCCCTGCTGCTCGAGCTCGGGCCGGGGGAGCGGCTCAGCTTCGTCCTCACCGGCGCCCTCTGCTTCTGGGTGCCGGCCCAGCTCGCCCGGGTCAGGGTCGTCGCCGACGACTCCGGCGTCACCGTGGTGAACATCGCGAGCAGACGGCGCCTTGAGTGGGCCGAGATCCTCCGGGTGAACCTCCGGCAGGGCGACCCCTGGGTGTTCCTCGACCTCAGCGACGGCACCAGCCTGCCCGCGCTCGGCATCCAGCCGGGCATCGACAAGCAGCAGGCCATCGCTCACGCGCGCGCCCTGCGCAGCCTCGTGGAGGCCCGGTCCGTGCACCGCTCCGACCAGGATCAGGGCTGACGCGGAGCAGGATCAGGGCTGACTCGGGGGCGTCCACCCTGCCGCTGGAGCCCCTGTCTTGATTAATCTGGTGACGGAGGCGTCCCCTTTGCGCCTCCACCCCCGTCGTGCCCTGCCGGGCGCACGGGGGGTCCTGCTACCCGAGGAGTGACCCTCTCCGGCGATGGACGGTTCGTCCTGTAGTACCTGCGCCGCCCCCTCCGAAGCGGAGGCGGCGGCTCCATGACCACCCCCCTGCTGCTCCTGGCAGCCGCGTTCCTGCTCATCCTCGCCAACGGTTTCTTCGTGGCCGCCGAGTTCGGGCTCGTCACCGTCGAGCGCCAGGAGGCCGAGAAAGCCGCCGCCGAGGGCGACCGACGGGCCCGCACGGTCGTCGAGTCGCTCAAGGAGCTGTCCTTCCAGCTCTCCGGCACCCAGCTCGGCATCACCATCACCTCCCTCGTCGTCGGCATGCTGGCCGAACCGGCACTCGCCGAGCTGCTCGGCGGCCCCCTCACCGCGATCCGCGTCCCCGAGGGCGCCGTCTCCGGGGTGGCCGTCGTCATCGGCATGCTGCTGGCCTCCGCCGTGCAGATGGTGATCGGTGAACTCGTGCCGAAGAACTGGGCGGTCTCCAGGCCCCTCCAGGTCGCGCGATTCGTCGCCGGCCCGCAGCACGCGTTCGCCCGCCTGTTCCGGCCGGTCATCGCCGGTCTCAACGCGGTCGCCAACCGGCTCGTGCGCGCCCTGGGCGTCGAGCCCACCGAGGAACTGGCCTCCGCCCGCACCCCCGGCGAACTGGTCTCCCTGGCCCGGCACTCCGCCCGGGCCGGCACGCTCGAACAGGACACGGCCGACCTCTTCGTGCGGACCCTGTCCCTGGCCGAGCTGACCGCGCAGCACGTGATGACCCCGCGGGTGAAGGTCAGCGCCCTCCAGGCGTCGGCCACCGCCGAGGACGTGGTCAACCTGACCCGCGCCACCGGCCTGTCCCGTTTCCCCGTCTACCGCGAGAAGATCGACGAGATCGTCGGCATGGTCCACCTCAAGGACGCCCTGGCCGTCCCCGTCCACGACCGGCTGCGCACCCCGCTCGGCCGGATCGCCCGCCCCGCCCTGCTGGTCCCCGAAACCCTGCCCGTGCGACCCCTGCTGGCCCGGCTGCGCAGCGAGCAGCCCATCGCCGTCGTCGTGGACGAGTACGGCGGCACGGCCGGCGTGGTGACCCTGGAGGACATCGTCGAGGAGATCGTCGGTGAGGTCCGCGACGAGCACGACGGCCTGGACACCCCCGAACTGGCCGCCGCACCGCCCGAGGACGGCAGGCCCGCCTGGGACGTCGACGGCAGTTGCCGGGTCGACACCCTCCGGCGCATCGGCCTCGACGTGCCCGAGGGACCGTACGAGACGGCCGCGGGGCTCGTCGCCGACCTGCTCGGCCGCATCCCGGCCGTCGGCGACCGGGCCGAGCTGCCCGGCTGGCGGCTGTCGGTCCGCCGCGTCGGCCACTACCGGGCCGAGCGGGTCCGGATCGTCCGCACCGCAGTGGCCGTGGAGGTCGCCCGATGAGCGTGCTCCAACTCCTGTTCGCCGGCCTCCTCGTGCTCGCGAACGGCTTCTTCGTCGGCGCCGAGTTCGCCCTGGTCTCCGTCCGCCGCAGCCAGATCGAGCCGCTGGGCACCGCGCGGGCCCGCCAGGTCCTGCACGGTCTGGAACACCTGCCGCAGATGATGGCCGCCGCCCAGTTCGGCATCACCGTGTGCTCGCTGACCCTGGGAGCCGTCGCCGAGCCGACGGTGGCGCACCTGCTGGAGCCGCTCTTCGAGGGCATCCACCTGCCGCACGGCATGATCCACCCGCTCGGTTACGTCATCGCCCTGGCGGCCGTGGTCTTCTTCCACCTCGTCGTCGGCGAGATGGTCCCGAAGAACCTCGCCATGGCGGCCCCGGAGAAGGCCGCGCTGTGGCTCAGCCCCGGTCTGGTCGCCTTCGCCCGCCTCTGCCGGCCGATCACCGTCGCCCTCGGCGCCTGCGCCCAAGGCATCCTGCGCCTCTTCAGCGTCGAGCCCAAGGACGAGGTCGAGGCCGTCTTCACGAGCGAGCAGCTCAACCGGCTGGTGGAGGACTCCGGTCAGGCCGGCCTGCTCGATCCCGAGGAGCAGGAACGGCTGGAGGACGCGCTGGAACTGGGCTCCCGCCCGGTCACGGACGTCCTGCTCAAGCGCGAGTCGCTGGTGACGGTCCCGCCCTCGGTCACTCCCGGGCAGATCGTCGCCCTCACCGCCCGCACCGGCTACTCCCGCTTCCCCGTCGCCGCGGGCAAGGGCGCCTTCATGGGCTACCTCCATGTGAAGGACGTCCTCGACCTCGAGGAGTCCGACCGGGCGGTGCCCCAGCAGGTGTGGCGTCCGATGACGACGCTCCGCTCCGAACTGCCGCTGGACGACGCGCTGACGGTGATGCGGCGGGCGGCGACGCACCTGGCGCAGGTCGCGGACGCCTCGGGCAGGGTGCTCGGGCTGGTCGCCCTGGAGGACGTCCTGGAGCTGCTGGTGGGCGAGGTGACGGACCCCGCCCACCGGCACTACCCCGAGGTGGTGATGGCGACCTAGCCGGTCCGGCCGCCGGGGGCGGGTGGCCGCACGCGCCCGCCCCCGCCCCCGGCCGGTGCCGCGCGGACAGGCCTCAGGCCGGGTCCTGCGGCCCCCGTCCCGACAGCACCTCGCCGTACGCCTGCATCAGGTCCGGCAACCGCAGCGTCGACAGGTCGTCCCGGGTCAGGGTCCCCGGGTACGTCGACAGCCGCAGGTCCCGGTAGGCACAGCTCTTCTCGTACAGGGTGCGCAGGAACCGCCCGTTGCCCAGTTCGTCGATCCATCCCTGGTCCACCACGTGCCCGGCGATCGACCGCAGCTCGTCCAGCGCCTCCTCGTCCCACACGTCCCCGTTGTCCGCCGCGAGCACCTCACCGATCGAGGTGAGTTCGAGGGGCCGGTACGACGGGAAGTCGACGCGGGTCGTGAAGCGGGACGACAGACCGGGGTTCGCCGCGAGCAGCCGGTCCATGCCCTCGGGGTAGCCGGCCAGGATCACCACCAGGTGGTCCCGGTTGTCCTCGGCCCGCTTCAGGAGCACCTGCAGCGCCTCGTCCCCGTACGCGTCCCCCTTGCCGTAGCCGGAGTTGGACAGGGAGTAGGCCTCGTCCACGAACAGGACGCCGCCCAGCGCGGAGTCGATCAGTTCGTTGGCCTTGACGGCGGTCTGGCCCAGGTACTCGCCGACGAGATCGGCCCGCTGGGCCTCCACGAGGTGGTCGCCGCCGAGCAGCCCGAGGGCGTAGAAGACGCGGCCGAGGATGCGGGCCACCGTGGTCTTGCCGGTTCCGGAGGGGCCGGAGAAGACGAAGTGCCGCTTCGGCGGCTGGACCGGGAGTCCCTGGCCGGCCCGCAGCCGGGCCATGTTCAGCTGCGCCGACAGGGCCTTGACCTGCCGTTTCACCGGCTCCAGACCCACCATGCGCTCCAGCTCGGTGAGCGCCTCCTCCAGTAACGTCGGGTCGGTGGGACCGGCCGGCAGGACCGGGGGCACGACGGTCTTCTCGCGCACGGCCGGGTCGGGCACCGTCGGGACGGGACCCACGGGCGGCAGGTCGGACGGGTCGCCGAGTTTCAGGTCCCGGCCCTCGGTGCCGAACAGTGGGTCCAGGACGTCCGCCCCGTCCCCGACGTCCTGACCGACTCCGGCCAGGGTGATGGACGCCAGGTCGCCCGCGTCGTCGTAACCGTCGCCCTCGGCGATCGCGGCGAGCCGGGCCGAGGTGTCCATGAAGGCGGGGTCGACCCGGTGCACGGCCCGGTACAGGGGGAGCGCGGCGGCGGACCGGCCGGTGCCCTCGTGCGCGCGGGCCAGCCAGTACCGCAGCTCCTTGCGCTGCGGCTGTTCGCTGCGGCAGCGCATGAGCGCCGTCGACAGCAGTGGCTCGGCCTGCCCGTACATCTCCAGCCGGACCCGGGCCATGCCGCCGAACAGACCGGCCTCGATGCCGAGGAGGGGGTCGTCGAGGAGCGGGTCGGTGTGCCGGACGAGCTGTTCCCAGTCCTTGACCAGATAGGAGCGGCAGGCGTGCAGGAAGCGGACGTGGTGGTCGGCGTCGACGGGCGGGAGGCCCGCCAGCGCCCGGTCCAGCTCGGGCACGTGCCGGCCGTCCAGCCAGTGCGAGGCGTGCGCGAGGAGCAGGTCGCGGGGGCTCTCCAGTACGGGTTGCACCCACCAGCCCAGCCAGTACCAGGAGTTGATGGTGCGGCGGTGACGGGTGCGCTGTTCGCCGAAGCGGTCGCGGTGCCGGAACATCCTGAGCAGCGCGGTCGTCGTGTCGACGCGCAGCGCGTGCAGTCCGAGCCAGCCGTCGGCCATGCCGGGATCGATCCGCACCGCGGCGCGGAACTCCTCCTCCGCCTGCGGATACGCGCCCATGGTGTAGGCGTCCACGCCTCGCAGCCAGGCGAGGTCGGCCGGGGCCTCAGGGCCCCGCGTGCCGAAATCCATCACGTCCCCCACGAACCGTGCCCCCGTCGGTATGCCACCGGGCCGGAGCCCATCGGCTGCGATGGTCGAACCGCTGTGCCGCGGACCGGAGTTGCCAGGTGCGCGCAGCAGTCGCCCGTAGGTCGCACCGAGGGCATCGTACCTGCGGGGGAGCACCCCACCGAAGGGTGCCGCACGGGCCGTTCGGCGACGTGGGAGCAGAGGGGGCGCACCGTCGCACGGTGACCCTGGGTGAGCGAACGGCATCACGGTGCGTCGGGGAAACGGCCCCGAAGGGGCACGCGGACAGAACGAAGCCCCCGATCACGGGGGAACAACCGGGGGCTTCGCGACTGCGGGGCGGCTTCCAATGCCGCACATTGAGAACGTAAGTCCTGTACGGGCCGTCGGTCAAGCCGAGTTGAAGCACTTGGCGGAGTTCGAACGCAAGGCCCTTCACGCTTTCACCACACTGCGGGCGACCCGTCACTCCGCGTGACGCGGTGGTGTGCTCAGCGCGTTCCCGCGGGCCCCGGCAGCACCTCGTACCCCTCGGGCAACTGCCGCACCAGAGCGTGCGCGTACGGCCGCGACGGGTCCTCGGCGAAATGTCGCGCCTCCGCCTCGACCCAACCGTCCCAGAAGTCCCGCTGGTCCTCCCCGTCCCGGGACCGCCCGCGAGCCCAGGCCTCCTCGCGCGGCAGCTCCATCCACAGCAGGTGGGCCAGGTACGGCCGCAGGGCACGGCGGCCGGCGCCGACGCCCTCGACCAGGATCACGGGAGCCGGAGGAAGCGGGCGGGACGGACCGAAACCGCGGACGCGCCAGTCGTAGGGGGCGTAGTGCGCCGTCTCGCCGCGGCCGAGCGGCTCGATCACCTGTGCCAGCAGCCGCCCGGTCCACGCGAACAGTTCGTCGTGGGTCGCGATGTCGTCCAGGCGCAGCACCGGTGCCCCGCCCGACGCCTCGGCCAGCTGTCCCGCGAACGTGGACTTGCCCGAGCCGGCGTGCCCGTCGACGCCGATCAGGCGGACCCGGCCGCAGGACGGCGGCAGGCTGCGGAGCCGGGAGGCGAGCTGGCGGATGGCGGTTCCTGGCGGTGGTGGTGGCAGTGGTCGGGCTGGGCAAGTCTAGCGCCGGGGGTCGGCCCTCTCCCAGGTCACGCCAGTGGACCAGGCCCATATTGCCGGGCGTGGCACGGGCGGAAGTGCTGGCAGGTCCGCCCCCCTCCCGCCATAGTTGGCGCACACCGCACACCGCACACCGCACACCGCACACCGCACACCGCACACCGCACACCGCACACCGCACACCGCACACCGCACACCGGACCCGCTCCGACCCGGACACCCTGGGAGTCCTTCGCTCATGAGCAGAGCCGAACAGCCGTCCAGGAGGGCCGACCAGCTCTCCGGCCGAACCGACCGAACCGACCAGCCGTCCCGCAGGACGCTCCTCGCCGCCGCGGTCGTCGCCGCCGTGGCGGGCGGCGCGGCCCCCGCGGTGGCCGCGGCCGCCGTTCCTGCCGAGCCCGTGGGCCCGGGCACGGCGCCGGAAGCGAGGCCGGGCGCGGCCCCGGACCGCTCCGCGGAGCACCACTCCTGGACGACGTACACCGACTGGCGATCCGGCACCGCCGCGGGGACCCGCGCCGTCGCCGGCGCCCGGCCCGGGCTGGTCCTCGCGACCCCGGCAGGGACCACCGACTACACCGACCCGCACACCGGCACCACCGCCGCCTGGGAGTACGCGACCTGGACCTCTCCCGTCCACCGGTTCGCCGTCCCCGCCACCGAGGCGATCGCCTCCTGGAACGCCGGCACACCGGCCGGCACCTGGCTCCAGGTCGAACTGAAGGCCGGATACTCCGACGGCACGAACACCCCCTGGTACGTGATGGGCCGGTGGGCCGCCGGAGACCAGGACATCAAGCGGACCTCCGTCGACGGCCAGACCGACGGCCGGAGCACCGTGTGGACGGACACCCTCGCGGTCGACGACGCGGCCACGGGCCCGCGCCTCACGTCGTACCGGCTGCGTCTGACCCTCCACCGCAGGCCCGGCACCGAACTGACCCCGACCGTGTGGCAGGTGGGCGCGACGGGCTCCGACGTCCCGGACCGCTTCACCGTCCCGGCCTCGGTGCCGGGCCTCGCGCAGGAACTGGTCGTCCCGCGCTACTCGCAGGAGATCCACGCCGGCCGGTACCCCGAGTACGACAACGGCGGCGAGGCCTGGTGCAGCCCCACCTCCTCGCAGATGGTCATCGAGTACTGGGGCGGCCGCCTCACCCCGGAGCAACTGGCCTGGGTCGACCCCGCGTACGCCGACCCGCAGGTGTGCCACGCGGCTCGCCACACGTTCGACCACCAGTACGAGGGCTGCGGCAACTGGCCGTTCAACGCGGCCTACGCCGCCACGTTCGAGGACCTCCAGGGCGTGGTGACCCGGCTCGGCTCCCTCACTGACCTGGAGACGCTGATCGCGGCCGGCATCCCGGCCATCACGTCGCAGTCCTTCCTGAAGGAGGAGCTGACGGGCGCGGGGTACGGCACCTCCGGCCACCTGATGACCGTGATCGGCTTCACCGCGGACGGCGACGTGATCGCCAACGACCCGGCCTCGCCGAGCGATCCGGCGGTGCGGCGCGTCTACCGGCGGCGGGAGTTCGAGAACATCTGGCTGCGGACCAGGCGGTACGACGCGAGCGGCAAGGTCGCGTCGGGCACCGGAGGCGTCTGCTACCTCTACTTCCCGGCGCGTCCGAGCGCGCTCCAGCGCAGGGCGCTCGCGGCGGTCGGAGTGCGCTGAGCCCCGACCCGCACACCGACGGCCCCCGTCGTGGCGGCCCCCGTCATGGCGGGGGCCGCCCGCGTGTGAGCAAGCTCTCGGCCGCAAAAGCCCCGCACGGTGGCAAGGTGGACGGATCGGGGGAATCCCGCAGTCCACCGCACGTACGACCGTCAGTGAGAGACCATGACCGCACACACCGCTGCCGCCGGCACCGCCCGCACCCGTACCGGTGGGCCCGAGGACGACGGTCCGAAGATCTTCGAGCACGTCATGGGATGGACCCTGGTCGTCGTCGTGGCGATGCTCGTGACCCAGCTGGGCCTGGTCTGACGCCGGCGCGGGAGCGCCGTCCGCGGTCCGGTCCCGCCGCGCCCGAGCCCGGTTCGACCTGACATACTGACGTCGTCCCGCCGAGCGTTGGAGCCAGGGTCGACATTGAACATCAGTCAGCAGCGTGACGCGTCCCGTCCCCGGGCGCGCGGCACCGAACGCTCACTGGCGCGTCGCGCCGAACTCATCTCCATCGGGCGCAGGTTGTTCGCCGACACGTCCTACGACGCGCTCTCCATGGACGACATCGCCCGGCAGGCGCACGTCGCCAAGGGACTGATCTACTACTACTTCCAGTCCAAGCGCGGCTACTACCTGGCGATCGTCCAGGACTCCGTCGCCGACCTGGTCTCCTTCGCGACGAGCGGCATGGAACTGCCCCCGGTGGACCGGGTGCACCGCACGATCGACGGCTACCTGCGCTTCGCCGAGCACCACCAGGCCGCCTACCGCACCATCGTCAGCGGCGGCGTCGGCTTCGACACCGAGGTGCACGCCATCCGGGACGGGGTGCGCGAGGCGATCGTGGCCACCATCGCCGAGGGCGCCTACGGCCGCAGCGACATCCCGGCGCTGCCCCGCATGAGCCTGCTGTCCTGGGTGTGCAGCGTGGAGGGCGCCACCCTCGACTGGATCGACCGTCCCGAACTCTCCCGCGAGACCATGCGCGACCTCCTCGTGAGGACCCTGGGCGGCGCCCTGCGCGCCGTCGAGGAACTCGACGCCGCCTTCCCGGCCCCGAAGCCGGCCCGGCGAGTGCCCTGAACCGCCCCCGGGACGAAGGCTCGTGGTCCGCCGTCCCGAGTGGCCTTGCGGGACCGGCTGGTCGATGGCCTTGATCAGCTCACCGCCTGCGGTGTCCCCGCTCAGCTCCCGGAAGAAGGTTCCGCCGAGGCCCTGCTGGTTCTTGTACGTCACCTTCGTCGCGATGGTCGCCGGGGTGTCGTAACTCCACGGTTCATTGCCGCACTTGGCGTACGCCGTTCCGCCGACCGCGCCCGTCGCGGGGCACTTGGTCTTCAGCACCTTGTGGTTCTCGACGCCCTGCTCGTACGTTCCCGCGGCCGGGCCGGTCGCGGTGCCGCCGGGTGCCGCCCGGGTGACTCCGGTCCAGCCGCGCCCGTGGAAGCCGATGCCCGGCAGCAGCTTCGAGGCGGGGACGCCGAGGCCCTTGAGCTCAGCGATGGCCGCCGGGGTGCGGGTGCCCGCCCCGGGGACGCCGGCGTGGGAGTTCAGCGGCGGGTGCGGGGCCGTGGGCCCGGTCGTGTCCCGGGCGCCGAAGCAGTCGTACGTCATCGGGTTGTACCAGTCGACGTACTGCGCCGCGCCCGCGTAGCCCGCCGCGTCGATCGTGCGGCCGCCGCTCCCCGCGGGCATACTCACCGCGCGGGGCCGCCGACCGGCCCGAGGAGGAGAGTGGGTGTCATGCCGGACCGCGCAACACCGTCCGTGGACCGCCTCCTGCCCACGGAGGAGGCCCGCGACCTGCTCGCCCTCGTCCAGGACATCGCCCGCCGCGAGATCGCCCCGAACGCCGCCGCGGAGGAGGACGCCGGATGCTTCCCGCGCGCGTTGTTCACCCTCCTGTCCCAAGCGGGCCTCCTCGGCCTGCCCTACCCGTCCACGTACGGCGGCGGAGACCAGCCGTACGAGGTCTACCTCCAGGTCCTCGAGGAACTCGCCGCCGCCCGCCTCACCGTCGGCCTCGGCGTCAGCGTGCACACCCTGGCCACCTACGCCCTCGCCGCCCACGGAACCGAGGCGCAGCGGGCCGCCCGCCCGCCCGCGATGCTGGGCGGCGGGCAACTCGGTGCCTACTGCCTCTCCGAGCCGGCCTCCGGCTCCGACGCGGCCGCACTGCGCACCCGGGCCGTCCGGGAGGGCGACGGCTGGGTCGTCGACGGGACCAAGGCCTGGGTCACCCACGGGGGCATCGCCGACTTCTACACCGTCATGGCGCGCACCGGCGGTGAGGGCGCCCGCGGGATCACCGCGTTCCTGGTGCCCGGTGACGCCGAGGGGCTGAGCGCCGCACCGCCGGAGAGGAAGATGGGGCTCAAGGGCTCGCCGACCGCCCAGGTCCACTTCGACGGGGTGCGGATCCCCGACGCGCTGCGCATCGGCGACGAGGGGCAGGGCTTCGCGATCGCCCTCGCCGCCCTGGACTCCGGACGGCTCGGCATCGCCGCCTGCGCCGTCGGCGTCGCCCGGGCCGCCCTGGACGAGGCGGTCGCCCACGCCACCGGGCGACGGCAGTTCGGGCGGCCGATCGCCGACTTCCAGGGGCTGCGCTTCCTGCTCGCCGACATGGCGACCCGGGTCGAGTCGGGCCGGGCCCTGTACCTCGCGGCGGCGCGACTGCGCGACGCCGGTCGGCCGTTCGTGCGCGAGGCGGCCATGGCCAAGCTGCACTGCACCGACGCGGCGATGCAGTGCACCACGGACGCCGTCCAGGTGCTCGGCGGCTACGGCTACACCGCCGACTTCCCCGTCGAGCGCTACCTGCGCGAGGCCAAGGTCCTGCAGATCGTCGAGGGCACGAACCAGATCCAGCGCATGGTCATCGCTCGTCAGTTGCTGGGTCCGGAGACCCGCTGAACTGGCCCGGCCGCACCAGCGGTGCGGCCAGTCGCACCCACTCCGGGTCCCGCCGGCCGGGCAGGGTGCGGCCGCGGTCGGACCAGGCGCGCATCATGTCGCGGTAGATCGGCGGGTCGTGCGAGGGCGGCGGCGGAGCCTGCGGAGCCGATTTTGCCGACACGGAGACCGGGACGGGGGCCGGGACGGACGGTTGGCGGTGACGCCCGGACGCCTGATAGGTGGGGGCCATACCAGGGCAACGCGAGCGCGTGACGCCGGGTCACGGCTCGCACCCTCGTGCGTGAGTTCGGGATGTGCCCCCGGTACGGCCCGCATGGACCCGACCGCTGGCTGACCTACCGTCACATTTCGCTATCTGAACCGCACTTGACTGCTGCGGACATGCCGACCGGATGCCACAGCCGGGATGCGGGCCATGGCACGGGCCGGTCGGGGGAGTCGGGCGGAGGCGCTCAGGCGGCGTGGCGGCGCAGGGCCGGCACCCGGATCGGGCGCGAGGCGGGTCCGCCGACGTGCGAGAAGGGCTGCATGCGCCAGTCCAGTCCCTGAGGAAGCGTCAACAGCAGTGCCGTCTCCTGCTCCTGGGGCTCCACCGACTCGTCCGCGGGACGGGCCTCGGTCGCCGCACGGCCCGTGCCGGCGCAGACCGTGAGCCCGAACGGGTTCCACGGCGAGGCGCACAGCGCGTGCTCCGGCAGTACCTCCTCGTCCGCCAGCAGGGCGATGGGCTGCGCGCAGTCCGGGCAGACCACCCGGTACATCTCGAACGTGTCGTAGGCGTCGAACTCGTAGGAGTGGTCGCTCTCGTCGTCGAGGCCGTCGTAGCCGTCGGGTTCGACGCCCTCCGGCTCGGACTCGACGACGGTGGGCTGGAACCGCTTGGGCGCGGTACGACCAGGACGCTTAAGGCTCTGCATGGGATTCTCCCCCTCGGGCTGGGCCGTTCAGGCACTGCGGCCTCGACCACAGCAAGCACTTCCCAGCCCTCCGCGGCGGTAATCACGGGACCATCACGAAGACTTCGCACGGGCTGTGGTGTTGGTCACATGCCATGCGCAGGTGCTGATCGGCTCGTCCGGTCCACCACATCACGAACCGGTATGACCTGGGCTGTATACGTATACGAAGAGATCGCGCGCCCTGTAAGTTCTTGCCCCATGGAGGAGCTGGACCGACAGATCGTGCAGCTGCTCGTCAAGGACGGGCGGATGAGTTACACCGACCTGGGCAAGGCCACGGGCCTGTCCACGTCGGCCGTGCACCAGCGGGTGCGCCGGCTGGAACAGCGCGGCGTGATCCGGGGGTACGCGGCCGTCGTCGACGCCGAGGCCGTCGGGCTGCCCCTGACCGCCTTCATCTCGGTGAAACCCTTCGACCCCAGCGCGCCCGACGACATCGCCGACCGGCTCGCCGGAGTGCCCGAGATCGAGGCTTGTCACAGCGTGGCCGGCGACGAGAACTACATCCTCAAGGTGCGGGTGGCCACCCCGCACGAACTGGAGGAGCTGCTGGGCCGGCTGCGGGCCCTCGCGGGCGTCTCCACACGCACCACGGTCGTACTGTCCACCCCGTACGAGGCCCGCCCGCCCCGGATCTGACGACCGCCGCCCCGGACGGCCCCCGGGCGCCCGACACCCGGGTACGACGGTCCCGCACCGGATGACCCCGTGCCCCCGGTGCGAGGGGGTCCCCCGTGCCGGTCGGCCGGGGCGAGGTACGAGACTGGTGCCATGAGTGAGCGCACCCCCGACCCGAAGACCGTCCTGCTCCGCCGAGGAGAGGTCCACAGCCCCGCCGACCCGTTCGCGACCGCGATGGTCGTCGAGCGCGGCCAGGTGGCCTGGGTCGGTTCCGAGGGCGCGGCCGACGCCTTCGCGGACGGCGTCGACGAGGTGGTCGACCTGGACGGCGCCCTGGTCACCCCCGCGTTCACCGACGCCCACGTCCACACCACCTCCACGGGCCTCGCCCTGACCGGCCTCGACCTGTCGTCCGCGCCCTCCCTGGAGGCGGCCCTCGCCCGGGTACGGGACTTCGCCGCGGCCCGGCCGCGGGACACGGTTCTCCTCGGCCACGGCTGGGACGCCGCACGCTGGCCCGGCGGCCGCCCCCCGACGCGCGCCGAACTGGACGAGGCCACCGGCGGACGGCCCCTCTACCTGTCCCGCATCGACGTCCACTCCGCGGTCGTCACCACGGCCCTGCTGGACATGACCCCGGGCGTCGGCGCGACGGACGGGCCGAGCCACGCCCCGCTCACCGCCGACGCCCACCACGCCGTCCGCGCGGCGGCGTTCGCGGCCGTGACGCCGGCTCAACGGGCCGAGGCCCAGCGGGCCGCCCTGGCGCAGGCCGCCTCGCTCGGCATCGGCTCGGTCCACGAGTGCGCCGGCCCCGAGATCTCCTCCGAGGACGACTTCACCGCCCTGCTGCGGCTGGCCGCCGAGGAACCGGGTCCGCGGGTCGTCGGCTACTGGGCGGAGCGCGACGTCGACAAGGCGCGCGCGCTGGGTGCCCTCGGCGCGGCCGGAGACCTCTTCGTCGACGGCGCCCTCGGCTCCCACACCGCCTGCCTGCACGACCCGTACCGCGACGCCGCCCACACCGGCACCGCCTACCTGGACGCCGCCGCGGTCGCCGAGCACGTCACGGTCTGCACCGAGGCCGGCCTCCAGGCGGGCTTCCACGCCATCGGCGACGCCGCCGTCACCGCCGTCGTCGACGGCGTGCGCGCGGCGGCGGACAAGGTGGGCCTGGCCCGCGTGCGGGCCGCCCGCCACCGCGTCGAGCACGCCGAGATGCTCACCCCCGAGACGATCGCCGCCTTCGCCGAACTCGGCCTGACCGCCTCCGTCCAGCCCGCCTTCGACGCCCTGTGGGGAGGAGAGGACGGCATGTACGCCCAGCGCCTGGGCGCCGAGCGGGCCCGGGCCCTCAACCCGTTCGCCGCCCTGCTGCGCTCCGGCGTCCCCCTCGCCTTCGGCTCCGACAGCCCGGTGACCCCCCTCGACCCGTGGGGCACCGTCCGCGCCGCCGCCTTCCACCGCACGCCCGAGCACCGGATCTCCGTGCGCGCCGCCTTCACCGCCCACACCAGGGGTGGCTGGCGGGCCGTCGGACGCGACGACGCGGGTGTCCTGGTGCCGGGCGCGCCCGCCGACTACGCCGTCTGGCGCACCGGCGCCCTCGTCGTGCAGGCCCCGGACGACCGCGTCGCCCGCTGGTCCACCGACCCCCGCTCGGGCACTCCCGGCCTGCCCGACCTCACGCCCGGCACCGACCTGCCCGAGTGCCTGCGCACGGTGGTCGGCGGACGGACGGTGTTCGTACGGCCGGGCGAGTGATCCGCCGGGGCGCGGCGCGGAAGATCACCCGTCCGTACGGCGTCCCACGGGAGTCGCCGCCTGCCCACTGACCAGCGCCTTACCCGAAGAGTCGCAGGTCGGTCGGCTGTTGACAGCCGACCGCGGGGGGCCGGTAGGTTCGGCCGGGTCCACCACCGGACGCCCCGCCGGGGAACGTCCGCGCACTCGCCGGTGCGCCGCTGGGTCAGGGACGGTGTGCCGCACCGGCGCGCCGCCACTGGGAGCCAGGCGCAGCGCCGCACCAGGACGAGGGAACGTTCCGGCCGGTCGGGGCGGTGTGACCCGGGTGGGGCCCGGACGCTCAGTAGACAACGGCTTCAGGTCGACCCGCAGCCGGCGGGTCCCAGGTCGGCCCGAAGGGCGCCGGGCCCCCATTCGCAGGACCGTACGGGCGCGTCCTCCGGCGGTACGCCTGGTCATACGAGCCGAAAAGCGGATCCATACCCCGCTTTTGTGGAAACGACACCACCATACGAACGTCCTGTCGCGTCACCCCAGGCGGCGGCCACTATGGTGGACCCCTGCGTATGGACACGAAGGGGCAGCAGTGAACGACGGCGACGCGACCCGCGCGGCACAGGACCGGGGGAGGAAGTTCGGTCCGCTCGGCACGGCGTTGGTGATCATTCCGACCTTCAACGAGGCGGAGAACATCAAGAGCATCGTCGGCCGGGTGCGCGAGGCCGTCCCCGAGGCGCACGTCCTCGTGACCGACGACAACAGCCCCGACGGGACCGGCAAACTCGCCGACGAGCTGGCCGCCACGGACGACCACGTCCAGGTGTTGCACCGCAAGGGCAAGGAGGGCCTCGGCGCCGCCTACCTCGCGGGCTTCCGCTGGGGCCTGGAGAACGGCTACGGCGTCCTGGTCGAGATGGACGCCGACGGCTCCCACCAGCCCGAGGAACTGCCCCGCCTCCTCACCGCCCTCAAGGGCGCCGACCTCGTGCTGGGCTCCCGCTGGGTGCCGGGCGGACGGGTCGTGAACTGGCCCCGGTCCCGCGAGGTCATCTCCCGCGGCGGCAGCCTCTACTCGCGCCTGGCGCTCGACCTGCCGCTGCGCGACATCACCGGCGGATACCGCGCCTTCCGGCGCGAGACCCTCGAAGGCCTCGGCCTGGACGAGGTCGCCTCGCAGGGGTACTGCTTCCAGGTCGACCTCGCCCGCCGGGCGGTCAAGGCCGGCTACCACGTCGTCGAGGTGCCCATCACCTTCGTCGAGCGCGAGCTGGGCGACTCCAAGATGAGCCGCGACATCCTCGTGGAGGCGCTGTGGCGGGTCACGGCCTGGGGCGTGGGAGAGCGCGTCGGCAAGATCGCCGGCCGGACGGGCGGGCCGGAGCAGGCGCAGCCCCCGTCGCAGTCGTCCCCGACGACGTCCACCCCGCCCACCCCGTCGACGCAGCAGCCCCCGCAGTCCTAGGCCCGCACGTGACGCCGGCACCGGCCCGTCCGGCGGATGGCACAGGAGCGGCTGATCGGCCCCTTACGCCGCTCTGAGCCCGGGCCAGGCACACTGGGGAGCATGACGACTGGCGCTCAGACTCCCACGCCCCTCGACACCCGGCCCCGGCGTTCCCGTCTGCGGACGGTCCTGCCGCTGGGGCTCGCCGCGTGGCTGGTGCTGGAGATCTGGCTGCTGACCGTGGTCGCGGGCACGGCCGGCGGTTTCACCGTCTTCCTGCTGCTGCTCGCCGGGTTCCTGCTCGGATCCGTGGTCATCAAGCGGGCGGGCCGACGCGCCTTCCAGAACCTCAACGAGGCGCTCCAGCGCGGCACGCCCCCCTCCTCGGGCGGGGGCAGCGGCCTGATGATGCTGGGAGGCCTCCTCCTCATGATCCCCGGCCTGGCCTCCGACGCGCTGGGGCTGCTTCTGCTCCTCCCGCCGGTCCAGAAGGCCGTCGGCCGCTACACGGAACGCACGGTCGACCGCAAGCTGCGCGCGGCCGGCCCCGGAAGCCTCGGCGACGCCTTCCAGCAGGTCCGCATGCACCGCCCGGACGGAAAGGTGGTCCAGGGCGAGGTGATCAGGAGGGACGAGCGGGAAGAGGGCCACCAGGACCAGCGTCCCCCGCTGACGCAGTGAGCCGAGCCCGTGGGCGGTGAGTCACCACGTGGTCGGTGATGCAGGACCAGCGTCTCCCGCTGACGCAGTGAGCCGAGCCCGTGGGCGGTGAGTCACCACGTGGTCGGTGATGCACGAAAAGACCGCGGGCGCCGTACGCACTGTCGCGTACGGCGCCCGCGGTCATCTCTCGTTCGCTGTAAACCAGCCCCAGCTCCGCAGAACTACGCGGACTTGCGGCTGTCCCGAGGATGTACCGCGAGGTTCATCGCTCCGGAACGCAGAACGGCCAGCCGTTCCTCGAGGACCTCTTCGAGTTCCTCCCGGGTCCGCCGCTCCATCAGCATGTCCCAGTGCGTACGCGCGGGCTTGGCCTTCTTCTCCTCAGGGCCGTCGCCGTCCACGAGGAGCGCAGGCGCTCCGCAGACCTTGCACTCCCACTCCGGCGGGATCTCCGCCTCCACCGAGAAGGGCATCTCGAAGCGGTGCCCCTTCTCGCATGCGTACTCCACGGCCTGGCGCGGGGCCAAGTCGATGCCGCGGTCCGTCTCGTAGCTGGTCACCACGAGGCGCGTGCCGCGAAGAGCTCGCTCACTCATGAATCGTGCCTCCCGGGCTTGTCGCCCACAGGACAGGTGTCGCTGTCGTCGTCATCCGGTCAACGTCCGGTCGGCGGTAAAGATTCCCGTTCGGAGTCCCGTTCCGGGTCGTGCGTCGCCGTCGTAGCCGCAGCCTTGTCAACCAGTGCAGTACCCACCGGCGCCCGGTTTGTCACATCTGAATGGAGATGTCACCCAGCGTTTCGGTATCTTTGACGCGCAGTAACGGTACGCCTGGCAGGCCAAACGCGTACACTACCGCCCTTTGGTCTCCAGCGCTAAATCCTTTCGGGTGCGGGATTGCCCGCGTCGGCGATCGCCCGCCGTACCGGAACCCGCGCCAGCAACAGGAAACCGAGGACGAAGAAGATCACCAGCGAGATGATCGCGTCCCGATAGCTTCCGGTCACCTGGTAGGTGATCCCGAACAGCAGCGGGCCGAGCCAGCTCGTCCCACGGTCGCTCACCTCGTACGCGGAGAAGTACTCGGCCTCCTTGCCGGGCGGGACGAGGTGGGAGTAGAGGGAGCGCGACAGGGCCTGGCTGCCGCCGAGCACCAGGCCGATCGCGGCCGCCAGCAGGAAGAAGCCCACCGGCGCGCCGGCCGGCAGGAAGTAGCCGACGGCCAGGGTCAGCGTCCAGGCCACCAAGGACCCGAGGATCGTGCGCTTCGCGCCGTAGATCCGGGACAGCCGGCCCATCGTCAGGGCGCCGGCGACGGCCAGGACCTGCACCAGGAGGACGGCGCCGATGAGGGTGGACTGGCCGAGACCGAGTTCCTCGGAGCCGTAGACCGAGGCCTGGGAGATCACCGTCTGGATGCCGTCGTTGTAGACGAGGTAGGCCAGCAGGAAGGCGAGAGTCAGCGGATGGCGGCGCATGTCCCGGAAGGTCGCCACCAGTTGGCGCAGACCCGGGGTGCTCGCCGTGCCCGCGGAGGCGGCCGTCGGCGGGCGGTCGCGCAGCCGCAGCAGCGGGATCAGCGTGAAGCCGCCCCACCACAGGCCCGCCGAGGCCAGGCAGATCCGCACGGCGGTGGACTCCGAGACGCCGAACGACCCGTGGGCGAGATAGAGGACCAGGTTGACGACCAGGACCAGGGAGCCCGCCGCGTATCCGAAGGCCCAGCCGCGCGAGGACACCGCGTCGCGTTCCTCGGGCGGGGCGATCTGGGGCAGGTAGGAGTTGTAGAGCATCATCGCGACGGACTGGGCGGCGTTGGCGACCACCAGCAGCACGCCACCCAGCAGGTAGCGGTCGCCGGAGAGGAAGAACATGCCCGCCGTGGCCGCGGCCCCGGTGTAGGCGGCGGCCCCCAGGAACGGCTTCTTGCGGCCGGTGCGGTCGGCTGCCGCGCCCACCAGCGGCATCACCAGGACGGCCGCGATCACCGACAGCGACACCGAGTACGCGAAGAAGGAGCCCGCGCGGACCGGCACGCCCAGCGGATGCACGTAGCCGGCCGGGTCGGCGGCCTCCTCGGCGACGGACGTCAGATACGGGCCCAGGAACACGGTGAGCACGCTCGTCGAGTAGACGGAGCACGCCCAGTCGTAGAAGTACCAGCCGCGCTGTTCGCGCCGCCGCCCGGTCGCGTCGTCGGACGCCTCCGTCCGCACGGTGTCGGTGCCCACCCGCGCCCCCGCCTCCCCGCCGAAGATGCCGCGCGCGGCTGCGGAACGGGCAGGGGGCCGGGATCAGACCCAGACGCCCCGGTCCACCATGACCTGGCGCAACGTGTCGATGTGATCGGTCATGATGCCATCCACCCCCAGGTCCAGGAGCCGGTGCATCCGATCCGCCTCGTTGATCGTCCACACATGCACCTGGAGTCCGCGCGCGTGGGCGGAACGCACGAAACGCCGGTCCACGACCTGGATGCCCGACTGCGCCTCCGGCACCTGGGCGGCGACCGCCGACCGGCGCACCGTCGCGGGCACGCCCCAGGACCGCAGCCGCAGGTTCAGCACCCCGCGGGTGCCGTACGACGTGGCCAGGCGCGGTCCGGCCAGCCGCTGGGCGCGCATGACGCGGGCCTCGGAGAAGGAGCCGACGCAGACGCGGTTCCAGGCGTTGGCGCGGGCGATCAGGTTGAGCAGGGGGTGGAGGGCCGGTTCGGCCTTCACGTCGACGTTCCAGCGGACCTCGGGGAAGGTCTCCAGCACCTCCTCGAACAGCGGGACCGTCTCCCTGCCGCCCACGCGCGCGCGGCGGACGTCCGCCCACGGCAGGTCGGCGATGCGGCCCGTGCCGTCGGTCAGCCGGTCCAGCGTCGCGTCGTGGAAGGCGACGAGCCTGCCGTCCCGGGTGGTGTGGACGTCGGTCTCGATGTAGCGGTAGCCCGCCTCGACCGCGCGGCGGAACTGCGCCACGGTGTTCTCCAGACCGCCGGCGGCCCCGCCGCGGTGTGCGAACGCGAGGGGACCCGGGTGGTCGAGGTAGGGGTGGCGTACGGGGGTGCTCACGGACGCAGTATCGCTCCCCGTGGTGACCCGCCGGCAACCACCGTGCTGCCGCCGGATGCCGGGGACAGGGCGAACACCCGCAGGAACAGCTGGGCGAGCGGACCGATCGACACCGCGTACAGCAGGGTGCCGGGGCCGATCGTGCCCCCGAGGGCGAAACCGGTCGCCACCACCGCGATCTCGACGGCCGTCCGCATCAGGCGGACCGACCGGCCGGTGCGCCGGTGCAGCCCCGTCATCAGCCCGTCGCGCGGCCCCGGACCGAAGGACGCCGCGATGTAGAGGCCGGTGGCCACGCCGTTCAGGACGATGCCCGCGACCAGCAGCGGTACCCGCACGGCCAGGCCGTGCGTCTCGGGGACCAGGGCGAGCGTGCCGTCCATCGCGAGACCGACCACGAAGACGTTGGAGACGGTGCCGAGCCCCGGGCGCTGGCGCAGCGGGATCCACAACAGCAGCACGGCGGCGCCCACGACGATCGACACGACGCCGATGGACAGGCCGCTCCGCTCGGCGAGCCCCTGGTGGAGCACGTTCCAGGGTTCCAGGCCGAGGCCCGCCCGTACGAGGAGGGCGGAGCTGGCGCCGTAGAGCGCGAGGCCGACGTAGAGCTGGACGAGTCGGCGGGTGAGCGGGCCGATGGGTGGGAGCGGCTCGGACAAGTGGACCCCTGATGGTGGCAGTGGACTGACGCGTGTCACTCTGTGACGTGGAAGGAAAGGTCATCCATGGCCAATTCCGGGAAGGTGGACTGATATCCATGGCGCAGTGGACCTCGGCGGTGGGGGCCGCGCAGCTCGCACGGCTCCTCACGTCCCAGCAGGAGCGGCCCGCCGGCCCCGGGACGCGCCGCCCGCCCGCCTACCGCGCCCTCGCCGACGGCGTCCGGCTGCTCGTTCTGGAAGGGCGGGTCCCCGTCGCCGCGCGCCTGCCCGCCGAACGCGAACTGGCCCTGGCCCTGTCCGTCAGCCGTACCACCGTCGCCGCCGCCTACGAGGCCCTGCGCGCGGAGGGATTCCTGGAGTCCCGGCGCGGCGCCGGAAGCTGGACGTCCGTCCCCGCGGGCAACCCGGTGCCCGCGCGCGGGCTGGAACCCCTGCCGCCCGAGGCCCTCGGCTCGGTGATCGACCTGGGCTGCGCCGCCCTCCCCGCCCCCGAGCCATGGCTCACCCGGGCCGTTCAGGGCGCACTGGAGGAGCTGCCCCCGTACGCCCACACGCACGGCGACTACCCGGCGGGACTGCCCGCCCTGCGCGCGATGATCGCCGAGAGGTACACCCGGCGCGGGATCCCGACGATGCCCGAGCAGATCATGGTGACCACGGGCGCGATGGGCGCCATCGACGCCATCTGTCACCTCTTCGGCGGCCGCGGCGAGCGCATCGCCGTCGAATCGCCCTCGTACGCCAACATCCTCCAGCTGATGCGGGAGGCGGGCGCCCGGCTGGTGCCCGTGGCGATGGCCGAGGGGCTCGCCGGGTGGGACATGGACCGCTGGCGGCAGGTCCTGCGCGAGGCCGCGCCGCGCATCGCCTACGTGGTCGCCGACTTCCACAACCCGACCGGGGCGCTCGCCGACGAGGACCAGCGGCGTCGGCTCGTCGAGGCGGCCCGGTCGGCCGGGACCGTGCTGGTCGCCGACGAGACGATGACCGAGCTGTGGCTCGACGACGACGTCGAGATGCCCCGCCAGGTCTGCGGCTTCGACCCCGCCGGGTCGACGGTGATCACCGTGGGCTCGGCGAGCAAGGCCTTCTGGGCCGGCATGCGCATCGGCTGGGTACGGGCCGCCCCCGACGTCATCCGCAGCCTGGTCGCGGCCCGCGCCTATGCCGACCTCGGGACGCCGGTCCTGGAGCAGCTGGCCGTGAACTGGCTCTTCAGTACCGGCGGCTGGGAGCAGGCCGTGGACCTGCGCCGCGCACAGGCCAGGGACAACCGGGACGCGCTGGTCGCGGCGGTGCGCCGGGAGCTGCCCGCGTGGGAGTTCGCCGTGCCGAAGGGCGGGCTGACCCTGTGGGTACGGGCCGGGGGGCTCTCCGGGTCCCGGCTGGCCGAGGCGGGGGAGCGCGTCGGGGTGCGGGTGCCGTCCGGGCCCCGGTTCGGGGTCGACGGAGCCTTCGAGGGCTTCGTGCGGCTGCCGTTCACCGTGGGCGGCGCGGTGGCGGACGAGGCGGCGACGCGGCTGGCCGCGGCCGCCCGGATCGTGGAGAGCGGGGGGACCGCGGGCGGTGAGGGCCCCCGCACGTTCGTGGCGTGACGGGCGGCGGCCGGGTGGGGGACCACCCGGCCGCGGCCCGTCGGTGTGCGCGCGACAGGTCCGGTCAGGAACTCTCCGCCGCCACGGCCTCGGCCGGCACCGGCAGCTTCTCGCCGTCCGCGGGTGTCGTCCGCGGCGGCAGCAGCTCCAGCACCGCCTGCCGGTGCGCGTCGCTGGTGGCGTCGTCGTACGGGTCAGGAGTCGCCGGCACCTGGAGACGGTGCGCCGGGCCGCTGCCCAGCCGGGCGTAACCGCGCCCCGGCGGGACGTGCTCGGCGGGGGAGGTGTGCGGCCGGACGCCCAGGACCGCCTCCAGCAGGGCGGCGGGGGCGGGCCCGAGGACGACCCGCGCGCGCGTGTGCTGCCGTACGGATTCGCTCAGTGTCTCCAGGCAGTCGAACTGTTCGGCCACCACCACCGTGACCTGGGCCGCGCGGCCGTGCCGGAGGGGAGCCTGGAGGAGGGACTGCGGGTCCTTGCGGCCGTCGGCGTCGGCGAGGTGGGTGAACGCCGTCGGCCGGTCGAGCAGGATCCACAGGGGGCGCTTGGTGTCGTCCGGCGGCGGGTGGCCCTCCTGACGGGCGCGGTTCGCGGCGATCAGACGGCGCTCGGTCTCGTGTGCCGCCCACTCCAGACTGGCCAGTGCCCCGGCGAGCCCGACCTCGACCCCCAGGACGCCGTCCCGGCCGGTCAGGCAGGCGTACTCGCCGGTGCCGCCGCCGTCGATGACCAGGACGTCGCCGGACCGGAGGGCCTGGAGGGCGATGGAGCGCAGCAGGGTCGAAGTGCCGCTGCCGGGCTGGCCGACCGCCAACAGGTGGGGCTCGGTGGAGCGGATGCCGGTGCGCCAGACGACCGGCGGGACGTCGCGCCGCTCCTCGCCGTGGGTGAGCGGGAGCGTGCGCTGTACCCGGGAGGGATCGGTGAAGCCCAGGACGGTTTCGCCGGGCGCGGTCACGAAGCGCTGGGCGGCGAGGTCGGTGGGGAGCGGGGCGAGCACCGACACGGTGAGCGTGTTGCCCTCCTCGTCCCAGTCGAAGTGGTACTCCCGCCCCCGGCCGGACTTGGCCGTGAGCAGGTGCTCGACCCGAGCGCGCGCCTCGGCCTCACCGTCCGGGAAGTACGCGGGGTAGTGGATCTCCAGTCGGGTGGTCCGCCCCGAGCCGTCGAACTCGTAGGACGGGAAGGCCTTCTCCCACTCGCCGCCGTGCGCGTAGAGGGGAGAAGGGTCCTCCGTCGTGGAGAAGTACGGCACCAGGGCTTCGTACAGGGCCTGGAGCCGCTGGATCTGCGACTCGTCGGGGCCGTCGGGAACCGGTGGGGTGCGGTCCCGGCCCTGCCAGGCGGCTGCCGCCATCACGGTGATGACGGCGAGCAGCGGTCCGTACGGTACGAGCGCCACGACCAGGACCACCGAGGCCACCAGGAACAGCAGCGGCCCGCGCCTGTCCTTGGGGGTCTCGGCCCACTTGCGCCGCCCGGCCGAGGCCAACCGGCCCAGACCGCGGGTCACCGTGATCAGCGGGTGGAGGATGTCGGTGGCGCTGTCCGCCGCCGTCCGGGCCAGCTCCCGGCTCCGGGCGATCTGCGCGCTGCCTGTGCTCAGGATGCGGGGGAGGGGGCGCCGGGCCACTGCTGTCTCCTGAAGGTGCGTACGGAAGGGACGGACGGCGGGGGACGGACGGCCTCAGAACTTGATGCCGCCGAGGATGCTGGCCAGGCTCTCGCCGCCGGCCTTGATGCTCGGGGCGATGGCCGTACTGGCCAGGTAGAAGCCGAACAGGGCGCAGACGAAGCAGTGCGACGCCTTGAGCCCGTCCTTGCGGCAGAAGAGGAAGACGATGACGCCGAGCAGGACCACGCCTGAGATGGACAGGATCATTTCGGTTCTCCTGGTTCACGGGGGACAGTCACCATGAGTACTTCCAGGCTCACAGGATGTATCCATACGATAAAAGGTGCAACTGGGTGAAATAAGGCGAATTTCCCCCGTGTGGCGGAGGTTCTGAAGAGCCGCGTGAGCAGGGGGGTTGCGGCGAACGGGTCCCGCCGTGATGGTTGCCTCCGGCGGGTCGCGCCATGTGTCCGGGGAGCCAGTACCCTGGCGATTCACCTGAACGGTTGCAATGAGAGGCGGTCCGGCCGATGACCGAAGTCCCCGACCCCGAGGTCGTGGAACTGGCGACCAAGATCTTCGATCTTGCTCGCCGGGGACAGACCGAGGCGCTCGTGGCCTACGTCGACGCGGGCGTTCCGGCCGACCTCACCAACGACCGGGGCGACTCGCTCGTGATGCTCGCCGCCTACCACGGCCACGCCGGGGCGGTCCGGGCGCTGCTGGCCCGGGGAGCCGAGGCGGACCGGATCAACGACCGGGGCCAGACCCCCCTCGCCGGTGCCGTCTTCAAGGGGGAGACGGACGTCATCCACGTCCTTCTGGGGGCCGGCGCCGACCCTGCCGCGGGCACCCCCTCGGCAGTCGACACGGCCCGCATGTTCGGCAGGACGGAGCTGCTGGAACTGTTCGGCGTGGGGTGAGCCGAGGGTTCCTGAGCGGGTGAGAAGCGGTTCCTGACCAGGTAAAACGACGACCACGGGGGAGGCGGTACAGGGCCGCCGGAAATTTCGGTCGCGGCAGGCTGAGCTGCCGAGTCATCATGACGACGTGATTCACGGACGCGATGGCCGGGCAGGTGTTGCCGCACCGCGCGGGCCGTGATGCGGTCCGCATGGGCCACCGACGAGAGGCAGAGGAAGATGGCTTACAGCAAGCAGGAAACGGCGGGCGCCCCGACGTGTTGTCACGCGGCCAGGTAATGCACGTCCCCGGTTGCGTCGACGCTTGATGTGAGGCTGTTTCCCATGTTCGATCCGTTCATAGCGCCCAGCGGTACGCTGCTCGGCCTGCTCCAGCGGGGCCGCGGCGACGGCACACTGCACGCGCTCACCGCCCCCCGCGCCGAGGCGCTCGCGGCACTCGACCACTGCGTGCTGCGCGATCCCCGCCACGACTGGCAGGTGGAGAACCGCTCCCTCTACTACGCCCGTCTCTACCTCGACCTGGGCGGCGGCCTCGACGAGATCGAGGCGCACCTCTTCGACGCCGAGGACGCCTTCGACACCGAGGAGAGCCGTACCGGCCTGAGCCTGGCCGTCCTCGGCCACCTCGCCTCCTACGGCAGGCGGGACGCCCTCGACCTGCTGCGCAGGTACGCCGCCTCGGGCTCCAACTGGGCCTGGGCGCTGGACGAACTCGCCCTGCGCGACGACGACGCCGGCCTGCGCGCCCTCGCCGCCCCCGTGCTCGCGCGGTTCTCCACCGACCCCGAGGGGGAGGCCGAACTGGCCGCCGTCGTACGGGACGCGTTCGAGCCCCGGCCCTGGCGGCTGTGGGCCGAGGACCCCCGCGAGTACGTCTCCGCACGCGTGCGTGCCGCCCAGGAAGCCGGATGCTTCGACCGCTGGCAGCGGCAGATGAGCCCCACCGGTCCCCGCCCCGGCTGGAGCGTGCGGGCCGTGTTCGAGTGGGCCCAGCAAGGCATCGAACGGGGCGCCGCGCTCCATGTCCCCGCCGCCCGCTGCCTCACCGCAGTGGCCGGGCCGGAGGACCGCGCGGAGATCGTGCGGGCTGCCGAGGACGGCACCGAGGGGGCCCGGTGCACCGCCCTGCGCTATCTCGCCGATCACGACGACCCCGAGGCCCCAGACCTGATCGAACAGGCCGTGGTGACGGGCGGCGGGTTCGTCGTGGAGGCCGCCGTCGACGCCTTCGAACGCATGCGCAGCAGCGCCGCGGTCGACCGGGCCCGCGGCTGGGCCCACCGGCCCGACGCCCTCGGCGCCGCGGCCGGGCGGGTGCTCGCCTGCCGGGGCACCGTCCGTGACGGCGACCTGGTACTCGGCGCCCTGCGCGAGGCCGTGCGCGGCGAGGGCTGCGACGCGCCGACCCTGTGGACCCTGGTCGACGGCGCCGGACGGCTGGGCATCGCCTGCGCGGCCCCGGTGCTGCGCCACATCTACCGCGAGACCGCCTCGTCCCATCTGCGCGGGCGCTGCGCCCGCGCGCTCGCCGCCACCGACCCCTCCTTCGCCACCGGCTTCGCCGTCGAGTGCCTGTGGGACTGCGAGGAGACCACCCGCGAGATCGCCGCGCGGCACGCCGAGACCGGTGACGCCCGGGTCGTGGAACGGCTCCGCCGCCTGGCCGCCGACCCCGCCGAGGAGGCGGAGGTCCAGACGGCCGTACGCAGCCGGATCGGGCCGGACGCCGCCTCCGCCATGTGAGCGACGGCACAGGCGTACCCGCCGGGTGAACGGCGGACGACCCGCGGGTCAGACGGGCGTGGCCGCCGTCTGACCTGCCCGGGCGTGCGGGGCAACGCTCATGGGACGTTCGGCCTCCGGAAAGATCCACTTTGACGCGTACACGTCCTGCGTGGCGACAACACCCGTATGCGTGTCGTCATCGTGACCGAATCCTTTCCCCCCGACGTCAACGGCGTGGCCCACTGCGCGCTCCAGACCGCCCGGCACCTCGTGGACCGCGGCCACCTCCCGCTCGTCGTCGCGCCGGCCACCGCGGCCGGTTCCGCGCCGGACACCGAAGCGCCCTGTCCCGTCGTCCGCGTCCCCTCCCTCCCGCTTCCGGGCTACCCCCAGGTCCGCGTCGCCCTCCCCAGCCGACGCGTCGCCGCGGCCCTCGCCGACCACCGGGCCGACATGGTCCACCTGGCCGGCCCCTTCGTCCTCGGCGTACGCGGCATGGCCGCCGCCACCCGGCTCGGCATCCCCGCCGTGGCCGTCTACCAGACCGACCTGGCCGGATACGCCCGCACCTACGTGCACGCCGGCGAGGCGGCCGCCTGGCGCCGCATCCGCTCCGTGCACGCCGCCGCCGACCTCACTCTCGCCCCCTCCAGCGCGGCCCTGCACGACCTGACCACGCACGGCGTGCCCCGGGTCAGGCTGTGGCCGCGCGGCGTCGACGCCGTCCGCTTCCGCCCCGACCTCCGCGACGAGGCGCTGCGCCGGCAACTCGCCCCGAACGGAGAGGTGATCGTCGGCTACGTCGGGCGACTCGCCCCCGAGAAGCAGGTCGAACTCCTCTCCGGCGTCTGCGGCCTGGCCGGCGTGCGCGTCGTGGTGGTGGGCGACGGTCCCGCCCGGCCGGGGCTCGCCGAGGCACTGCCCAAAGCGGTCTTCCTCGGCCGCCGCACCGGCGACGAACTCGCCCGCGTCTTCGCCTCGCTGGACGTCTTCGCGCACACCGGGCCCTTCGAGACGTTCTGCCAGACCGTGCAGGAGGCCATGGCGAGCGGCGTCCCGGTCGTCGCGCCCGCCACCGGCGGACCGCTGGACCTGGTCGACCACGGGCGCACCGGCCTGCTCGTCCCGCCGCGCGACGCCGGCGCCGTGCGCGACGCGGTGGCCGCCCTGGCCGCCGACCCGGCGCGCCGGAGGGCCTACGGGGCCGCCGGACGGGCCACGGTCGAGGGCCGTACCTGGGCCGCCGTCGGCGACCAGCTGATCGGCCACTACGGCGACGTCCTCACCGCGCGCTGGCCGGTGGTGGCCGCATGAGTGCCGGACCGCTGCGGATCGTCCGTCTCGCCAATTTCGTCGCGCCCGCCTCGGGCGGACTGCGCACGGCGCTGCGCGAACTGGGCAAGGGCTACCGCGCCGCCGGACACGAACCGGTCCTGGTCGTGCCGGGCGACCGGGCGAGCGACCGCGACACCGAACAGGGCAGGGTGATCACCCTGCCCGGACCCCTGCTGCCCGGCACCGGCGGCTACCGCGTCCTCACCGACAAGCGGCGGGTCGCCCGGCTGCTCGAACACCTGGAGCCGGACCGCCTCGAGGTCTGCGACCGTACGACGCTGCGCTGGACCGGCAGGTGGGCGCGACGGGCCCGGGTGCCCGCCGTCATGGTCTCCCACGAGACCGCCGACGGCGTGCTGCGCACGTGGGGGCTGTCGGAGGGGGCCGCCCGGCGAGCCGCCGACTCGCTCAACGTCCGTACGGCGCACAGCTACGCGCGCGTGGTCTGCACGACCGGGTTCGCCGAGCGGGAGTTCGTGCGCATCGGCGCCCGGAACGTGATGCGGGCGCCGCTCGGCGTCGACCTGGCCGAACGGCACCCCGCGCTGGCCGACACGCGGCTGCGGGCCCGGTACGCGCGCGACGACCAGACGCTGCTGGTGACGTGCACCCGACTGTCCGTGGAGAAGCGCCCCGGCACGGCGCTGGACGCGCTCGAGTCCCTGGTGCGCCGTGGCACACGCGCGGTGCTGGTGGTGGCCGGCGACGGGCCGCTGCGGAGCCGGCTCGAACGGCGGGCCCGGGAACGCGGGCTGCCGGTCGCCTTCCTCGGCCACGTCCTTGACCGCGGCCTGCTCGGCGCTCTCCAGGCCTGCGCCGACGTGTGTCTCGCGCCGGGGCCCGCGGAGACGTTCGGGCTCGCCGCGCTGGAGGCCATGGCCTGCGGCACGCCCGTGGTCGCCAGCGCCTCCTCGGCGCTGCCCGAGGTGATCGGGGCCGCGGGGGCGACCGCGGCGGATCACGGGGACGCGTTCGCGGACGCCGTGGAGAGGCTGCTGGCGCGGCCCCCCGTGGAGCGGCGCGAGGCGGCACGCGCGCGTGCGGAGCGCTTCGGGTGGACGACGGCCGTGGAGACCTTCCTGGCGGCGCACGACGCGACGGTGCTCACCCGGCCCGGAACGGGAGCGGGGGAGGACAGGGCGGGAGCGTCGCGCTCCGGCGGAGGCGACGGTTCCGTCCGTACGGTTCCCTCCCGGTGCTGACGCCGACCGGGGTGCGTCAGCGACTGCGTACCGCCACGAAGCGGACCGGGGTGCCCGGTGCCGCCTGGGCGGCGTGCGGGAGGTCGGAGGGGCGGACGACCCCGACCACCGGGTAGCCCCCGGTGGTCGGGTGGTCCGCAAGGAAGACCACCGGTCCGCCGTCGGGCGGGACCTGCACGGCGCCCAGGACCATTCCCTCGCTCGGGAGTTCGCCCGTCGCCGCCCGGTCCAGCGCGGGTCCCTCGGTGCGCAGGCCGATGCGGTTGCTCGCCGCGGACACCCGGTACGCGCGCGAGGTGAACACCCGGACCGCCTCGGGCGTGAACCAGTCGTCGCGCGGGCCCAGGGTGACCCGGAGGACCAGTTCGGTCGGAGGCGCGGGCTGCGGGGCGACGTCCACGTGCGCGCACGGCGCGCCCGCCCGTCCCAGGGGCAGGACCGTGCCGTCGGTGAGGGGTGCCGGACCGAGGCCCGAGAGGAGGTCCGTCGAGCGGCTGCCGAGGACGGGATCGACGGCTACGCCGCCGCCCACGGCGACATAGCTCCGTACGCCGCAGACGGCCCGACCGACGTCCAGGACGGCTCCCGCGGGCACCCGCACGGGCGTCCCCCAGGCGGCGGGCCGGCCGTCCACGACGACCCGGCACGGAGCGCCGGTGACGGCCACGGTGACCGCGCACCGAGGGCGCACGGCACAGCCGTCGAGGGTCGTCTCCAGGACGGCCGTCCCGGACGGGTTCCCGACGAGCCGGTTGCCGAGCGCCGCCGCGGGCGCGTCCAGGGCTCCGGAGCGCGGCACGCCGAGATGGGCGTGGCCGGGGCGGCCCCGGTCCTGCACGGTGGTCAGCGCCCCGGCGCGGACGACGACGAGCGCACGGTCCGTCATACGGCGCCCTCACGTGCGTGGGCGACGCTGGTGCCCTCGGCGGTGCGGCCGGGCGCGCGGCTCGTGCCGTGCCGGAGCAGGGAGCCGGCCGTGGGCCGCGAGCCGGGCCGGCCTCGGCCGGTGCCCGCGCGCGCCGGGCAGCGCGCGGCGGCGAGGGCACTCCCGCCGCGGTCACGTGGCACCGGCACCGGCACCGGCATCGAGCCGCTCCCGCCGCAGCGGCGCGGCATCGGTATCCGGCTGTCGACGCCGCGGCCGGGTGGCACCGTTGTCCGGCCGTCGACGCCGCGGCGACGTGGTACCGGCATGAGGACGTTCATGCCGCGCCCTCCCGGTCCCCCGGGACGAAGCGCACGCGCGTGCCCGGTGTCAGCAGTGCGGCCGGCACGCGCGCGTGGTCCCACAGCACGGCGGGCGTGGTCCCGATCAGCTGCCAGCCGCCCGGCGAGGAGCGCGGATAGACCCCCGTGTACGGGCCCGCCAGCGCCACCGACCCGGCCGGCACGGCGGTGCGCGGGGCCGCCCGGCGCGGGACGTCGTAGCGCGGCGGCAGGCCCGTGAGGTAGCCGAAGCCGGGTGCGAAGCCGCAGAAGGCGACGCGGAACTCGGTGGCCGCGTGGATGCGGGCCACCTCCTGGGCGAGTACGCCCCAGTGGGCGGCGACCTCGGCCAGGTCGGGGCCGTCGTACCGCACCGGCAGCTCGATCACCCCACCCGTGCGCGGGGGAGCGGGCGGCACGGCGGCCGTGGTCAGTTCGGCGGCCCAGCGGGCCGGGTCGGCCAGACCGTCGAGGAGGACCGTACGGGCCGCCGGGACGATCTCACGCACGCTCAGCGAGCCCTCCGCGCGGCGCCGCAGCAACTCGGCGTGGAGGGCTTGGACCTCCGCACCGGAGGCCACCTCGACGAGCAGGGCGTCCCGGCCGACGGGCAGCGCCCTCATGCGAACGCCGCCACGCGCACACCGGACTCCTCCAGCCGCCGCCGGACCCGGCGGGCCAGCTCCACCGCGCCGGGCGTGTCGCCGTGCAGGCAGAGGGAGCGCGCGCGTACCTCGATGCGCGACCCCGCGCGGGAGGTGACCTCTCCGAGCCTGGCCAGGCTCACCGACCGCTCGACGACGGCGTCCGCATCGGTGATCACGGCCCCGTCCCGGCCCCGGGGCACCAGCGTGCCCTCCTCGGTGTAGGCGCGGTCCGCGAACGCCTCCGTGACGGCGGACAGCCCCGCCTTCCCGGCCAGTTCCAGCAGGCGCGAGCCCGGCAGCCCGAGCACGGGCAGCGTCGCGTCGGCCAGGAGCACGCCGTCGACCACCGCCGCCGCCTGCTCCTCGTCGTGCACGACCCGGTTGTAGAGCGCGCCGTGCGGTTTGACGTACGCCACGCGGGCGCCCGCCGCGCGGGCGAAGACCTCCAGGGCACCGATCTGGTAGGCCACCTCGGCGGCCAGTTCGGCGGGCGGCACGTCCATCGCGCGCCGCCCGAACCCGGCGAGGTCGCGGTAGGAGACCTGCGCGCCGATCGTCACCCCCCGCCCGGCAGCCAGCTCGCACACCCGCCGCATGGTGGACGCGTCCCCGGCATGGAAGCCGCAGGCCACGTTGGCGCTGGTCACGACGGACAGCAGTTGCTCGTCGTCCGTCAGCTGCCAGCGTCCGAAACCCTCGCCGAGGTCGGCGTTGAGATCGATCATGCTGTCTCCTGGTCAGGCCACGCGGTACTGCTCGTCGCGGGCGTCGGTGAGGAACATCTGTCCCGGTGCGTGGGTGAGGGCGAACGGCGGGCGCGAGGCCGTCACCGCGGCCTGCGGGGTCACCCCGCAGGCCCGGAGCACCGGGATGTCGTCCGGCCCGGCGTCCACCGGTTCCCCGGAATCGGGGCGGCCGAGGTCGGCGATGCCCAGTCCCGACGGATCGCCGCAGTGTACGGGGCTGCCGTCCACCGCCGGGAGCAGACCGCTCTCCCGGATCGCCGCCGCCAGGTGATCCGGCGGCACCGGCCGCATGGACACCACCAGCGGGCCGCGCAGCCACCCCGCCGGACGGCACTGACGGCTCGTCACGTACATCGGGACGTTGCGTCCCTGCTCGACGTGGCGGACCGGCACGCCCGCCCGGTCAGTGCCCACCCGAAGGTGAAGCTGCACCCGATGAGGAACGACACCAGGTCGTCCCGCCAGTACCCGCGCACCTCCGTCGGCTCGTCCACCAGCTCGCCGTCCCGCCACACCCGGTAGCGCGGCAGTTCGGTGCGCAGATCCGCGCCCTCGGCCAGGGCGGTCGTCCAGGAGCCGGCGTCGGTGACGTCCAGGACCGGACAGGGCTTGGGGTGGCGCCGGCGGAACCGGAGCATGTCGTACGCCCAGTCCGCGGGCACCGAGATCAGGTTGGCCTGGGTGCGGCCCGCGGCGACGCCTGCCATAGGGCCGGTCAGGCCGTCCCGGAAGCGGGACCGGGCAATCGTCGGGCTCCACGCGTGCGCGTGCTCGTCGACGAGGGCCACCGGGCGGTCCCGCACGGTGACCGGACGCTTCACTCCAGCCCCTTCCGCGCGTCTCCGGCAGCCCCGGCAGCGCCAGTGCCGCGAGGCCGTAACCGATCGCGCCGAAGACCAGGGCCCCGCCCACGCCCCAGCCGTCGGCGAGGAAGCCGACCGTGGTGGGGAAGACGGCGCCGACGGCACGCCCGGTGTTGTGAGTGAAGCCCTGGCCCGTCCCGCGCACGGCCGCCGGGTACAGCTCGCTCAGGAAGGACCCGAAACCGCTGAGGATGGCCGACATGCAGAACCCGAGCGGGAACCCGAGGACCAGCAGCAGGGTGTCCGCGCCGCTCGGGATGTTGGCGTACGCCAGGATGCAGACCGCCGACAGCAGGGCGAACAGCCAGATGTTGCGGCGCCGGCCCAGCCGGTCGGTGAGATGCCCGCCGGCCAGATGGCCGAGGAAGGCGCCGGAGATCAGGAACGTCAGATAGCCGCCCGTGTCGACCACCGACAGCCCGCGCTCGCTCTTGAGGTACGTCGGCGCCCAGGTCGCCAGCGTGTGGTAACCGCCCTGGACGCCCGTGGAGAGCAGGCCCGCGAGGACCGTCGTGCGCAGCAGGGGGCCACGGAAGATCGCGCTGAAGGAATCCCTGCCGGCGGTGCGCTCGCGCGCGGCGACCGCCGTGGGCGCGTTCCGCACGCGGCGCCGCATCCACACCACGAGCAGGGCGGGCAGGGCGCCGGTCCAGAACATCACGCGCCAGGCCACGTCGTCGCCGAGGAGGGAGGAGACCAGTGTGTACACGACCGCCGCCAGGCCCCAGCCGACGGCCCACGAGCTCTGGATCGCGCCCAGGGTGCGGCCCCGGTGCCGCGCGCTCGCGTACTCGGCGACCAGGATCGCGCCGACGGCCCACTCGCCGCCGAAACCGAGGCCCTGGAGGGAACGGAAGAGCAGCAGCGTCTCATAGGCGGGCGCGAAGCCGCAGGCCACGGTGAAGACGGCGTAGGTGCGACCGTGATCATCAGGGCCCTGACCCGGCCGATCCGGTCGGCGAGGACGCCCGCGAGGGCGCCGCCGACCGCCGAGGCCACCAGCGTCACGGTGGTGAACAGGCCGGTCTGACCGCTGTCCAGGCCGAAGTGGGCGGCCAGCGCGACCATGCTGAGCGGCAGCGTGAAGTAGTCGTAGGAGTCCAGGGCATAGCCGCCGAAGGCGCCCGCGAAGGCGCGGCGGCCCCACGGGCCCGGGGCGCGCAACCAGCCCAGCGCACCGTCCTCGGCGGCTCGTTCGGCTTCCGGGAGACGGGCGTCGGTGGGTGGGGCCTGCGGTGGAGGGGGCGTCCTCATGGGGCACCTCGCAGAGGGGTGACGGAGGGTGCTGGGGCTGAGCCGTGCCGTGCGGAGGTGGTGCCGTGCGGAGGTGGTGCCGTGCGGAGCAAGATGTCCAGCAAGGTAGAGGATTGTTGAACGATCCCTCAATACCCCCGTTGTTTCGTCCTGGTGTCTGCGGTTGAATTCCGGGCATGGCAGAGCAGCTGGCGGGACTGGCCGACGACCGCGCCCTCCTGGGCCGCACCAGTACGGCCGAACGCGTCTCGGACATCCTCAGGAGCCGTGTCGCCGAGGGCTATTTCCCGCCGGGGACGCGCCTGTCGGAGGACAGCATCGGCGGTGCCCTCGGCGTCTCCCGCAACACCCTGCGCGAGGCGTTCCGGCTGCTCACCCACGAACGCCTGCTGGTCCACGAACTGAACCGGGGCGTGTTCGTCAGGATCCTGACCGTCGAGGACGTCGAGGACATCTACCGCACGCGCGCCCTCGTCGAGTGCGCCGTCGTACGAGGTCTGGGGGAGCCGCCGTACGCCCTCGGCAACCTCGGCGAGGCCGTCGGGGAGGGGCAGCGGGCGGTGCGCGAAGGTGACTGGAAAGCGTTGGGTACGGCCAACATCCACTTCCACCGGGAACTGGTCGCCCTCGCGGGCAGCGAACGCACCGACGAGCTGATGCGCAGCGTCTTCGCCGAACTGCGTCTGGCCTTCCACGTCGTCGACGACCCCCGCCGGCTGCACGAGCCCTACCTCGCCCGCAACCGCCAGATCCTCCAGGCGCTCGAGGCCGGTGGCCGGGACGAGGCGGAGAAGCTGCTCGCCGTGTATCTCACCGACTCACTGCAACGGATCGTCGAGGTGTACCGGCGGCGGGTGGGTGAGGACCCCGCAGGCGGCTGAGGCTCTGCCCGGCGGCTCTGGGGGAGTGCGCCTCGACCGGACGTGGCTTGGGCGGCTGCGGCTCCGGCGGGCTGTGGTTCTGGCGGGGGCCTTCGAGGCTTGTGGCTTTGGCGGGCCGTGGCCTTTGATGGGCGTGGCCTCGGTGGGCCGTGGTTCTCGGGGCTCCGGCTCTGGCGGGCCGTCGCCGTCGCAGTCGCAGCCGCTGTCGCAGCCGTGGCCGGGGCGTCCCGGCGTTCGTGTCAGGCGGTCTCGCGCCGCTGTGACGGGGGGAGCTTCTGCGCCGTTTGGGTCGATGTCAGACCGAGGACCTAGTCTGTGCACCGTGACTTCGCCTGCATCGACGGACCGTGTTCCGCCCCAGCTCAGCGCGGGGCCGCGCCCGGCGCCGGGCCCGGCCGCCGACGAGGGACTGGCGCGGCGGCTGCGCGCGCTCGCCTGCACCGCGCCGATCCACGACCTCGACGCACGCAAGGCCAACCTCGCCGGTGAGTACTCGGTCTACGGCATGGCGGAGATCGCCCTCTCCGCGATCGACCTGGTCACCCTGAACATGGACTTCGACACCGGCGCCGACCACGACCAGATAGTCGCCCGTCTGATCCCGCGCATCGCCGCGCAGGCCCCCCAAAGACCGGCCGAGGAACACGAGCGCGTCGCCCGCTGGGTCCTGGAGAACCTGATCAACGTCGGCAGCGTCGACCGCGGCTTCCGCGCCGTGTACGGCACCTTCGCGCCGGACGGCACCTACGTCCGCCGCGACTACGACTTCAAGCTCCTCGAGGAGGTCCCCGGCTATGGCGGCGCGGTCTACCTCCGTACCACGGACGAGGCGGTCAACGTCCTGGTGGGCGCCCTCGACACCGACGTCACCAGCGCGCAGATCGCCGCCGAGGTCAAGCTCGAGGTCCTCGTCCGCCGCGGCCGCCTGGCCGACGCCCAACTCGCCGCCGAGCAGGCCCGCTACCGGACCGTGCAGTACTCGGAAACGCTGCGCCGGGCCCTGGAGGCGACCCGGCGCAACGTCCGCGCGGTGGACTGGCTCAACGCCGTGCCCGACATGATCGCCGAGGCCCTCGACCACGTGGCCGACCGCTACCGCCACGAGAACGCGATCCTCACCAACATCCGCAAGGCCCGCGACGAGATCGAGGACGCGGAGAACAAGCGGCGGGCCGCCGAACTCGTCGACATCGTCAAGGACTGCATCCGCCGCCACACCCAACTGCAGTCCCGGCTGCTGGAGGCCGGACCGCTGTTCCGCGCCGAGCAGGACCGGCAGGCCTTCGCCACCCCCATGACGTCGTCGGGAACAGACCTCTACGGGCATCTCGTCGCGCCCCTGCTGCCGTTGCCGCTGGAGGAGGCGGTCCGGGTCACCGACGCGTTCTTCGCGCACGGGACGGGACTGCGGACACCGGTGTCCGTCCGGGTGGGTGATCTCGTCGACCTGCTGTTGACGCCACCGGTGGAGCGGGAGCACCTCGGCGCGGAGATGCCGGAGCCGGACCTCATCGCGACACCCGACGACAGCCGGTTCAGCGAGGAGCAGCTGGCCGCCGCGATGGAACTGCTGGACCTGCCCGCCGACGCGCCGCGGCGGCTGTCGGGCCTCCTCGCGCAAGCACGCGGGCGAGATCCCGAACTGCCCTACCTGGTGGCCCTGCTGGCGGTGCACGCGGCCAGTCCGGCGGTCGGCACGGCCTATCGGCAGGGCGAGCAGAAGCTGTTGTTCGCCGTCGACGACGGGACCGAACTGGACGATCCGGAGTTCGGCGGGGCCGACCTGATCGTGGGCACGGCGCTGCTGGACGCGGCGGGGATGGCCGCGGACCGGACGGAAGCGGCATGAGGCGGTCCCCGAAGCGAAGCGAAGCCGAGCGAAGCGGCACGAGCCGGATCCGGAAGCGGAACAACACCAACCGGCCACCGCAGCACAAGAGGGAGCGTCCCCGCACGACCCCCGTGAGAACGAGCACCTCCGCACCAACGAGCACTCCCGCACCAACGCGCACCCCCGCAGCAAGGAGCCGAAACCGTGACCGAGCACGTCGACCGGAGTGAGCCCGAGGCCGCCGCGCCGGCCTCCGCCGTCGTCACTCCCGCCGACGCCGCCGACGCGGCGCGGCTCGTCGCCTTCGGGCTCCAGCCCAAACTCCAGCCCGCGCGCGACCAGGAGTACGCCGACCTGCTGCGGCGCTACCGCGAGGACCCGCCGTTCGCGCGGCTCGCGGACGCCGTGGCCACCGGGCTGGGACTGATCGTGCTGGAGGTGTCCCCGCGCGCGGGAATGGCCGTCACCGCCGCCGAGGACTCGGTGTTCGCCGTCCGCATGGGCGACTACGCGCGGCGTACGTCCACCGACTCCGGGGACCGGTTCCTGCACGGTCTGGCCCACCTCGCCGTCGCCGCGATGGCGTTCCCCCGGCCCGAGGACCTGGCCGACGACGGCTACATCGGCCGGGTCAGCGTCAACGGCGTCGACGCCTTCGTGCGCCAGGCCTGCCGCCGGCTGGAGGAGCGGGCGGAACAGCAGGGCGAGAACACCGACCCCGCGACCGACGCCCCGGGCCTGGAAGCCGCCTGGCGCATCTGGGCCAGACGCAGCGCCGCCGGTGCCACCAAGGACGCCCGCCGGCTCGCCGGTTCGACGACCGGCATCGTCGGCAAGGCCGTCGTGTTCCTCACCGACTCCGGGTTCCTCCAGCGCACCGGCGACGACAACGGCGGTACGTACCGGACCACCGCCCGCTACCAGCTCCAGGTCC
Source organism: Streptomyces sp. NPDC048734 (assembly GCF_043198675.1). Taxonomy (NCBI): domain Bacteria; kingdom Bacillati; phylum Actinomycetota; class Actinomycetes; order Kitasatosporales; family Streptomycetaceae; genus Streptomyces; species Streptomyces sp. NPDC048734. Next base: position 474,552 of record NZ_JBICUZ010000006.1, read on the forward strand.
GCGACATGGCGGGGAGCGCGGCCATGGCCGAGCTGCTGGAACTGGGCGTCGTCCCGGTCACCGACGGCACACCGACCCTGCTGCCCCCCGAGGAGTCCGACGACCTGGAGCTCGTCGCCGACGCGGGACTGCCGTTCCACTCCTGAAGCCGCCCGAACCCTCAAGGCCTGCCGGGACCTCCCGCGGCTTCCGGGACTCCACGGAGCCCCGAGCCCGGGCAGTTCCCCGAAACACCGATCCACCGCACCTTCCGAAGACTTACGAGAGTCCGCCATGTACGAGCTGTCCCGGGTCCGCCTCTACTCGATCGGGCCCGCCGGTGCGCGCTACGCCGACACCGTGCTTGACCTGCGAGGCGTGGGCGACGTCGTGCCCGATCCCGCGCCCACGCAGGCGGAGTTCTTCGAGGACGAGCCCGTCGGCCCGCCGCGCCGGCCCGCACCCGCGGGCGTGCTCTTCCTGGAGAACGGCGGCGGCAAGTCCGTCCTGCTCAAGCTGATCTTCTCGGTGATGCTGCCGGGCCACCGCAACACCCTCGGCGGCGCCAGCTCCGGCGTTCTGCGCAAGTTCCTGCTCGCCGACGACTGCGGTCATGTCGCACTGGAGTGGCAGCATGTCCTGACCGGCGAGTGCGTGGTCGTCGGCAAGGTCAGCGAGTGGCGCGGCCGGCAGGTGTCCAACGACCCGAGGAAGTTCGCCGAGGCCTGGTACTCCTTCCGCCCCGGCCCCGGCCTCACCCTCGACAACCTTCCCGTCGCCGAGTCCACCGCCGTACGGCCGTCCGTCGAGGGCCAGTCGGGGGCGCGGGGCCGCCGGCGCACCATGAAGGGCTTCCGGGACGCGCTCACCGACGCGGGCAAGGCGTACCCGCACCTGGAGGTGCACTGGGAGGAGATCCACGACCGGTGGATCGAACACCTCGGCGAGCTGGGCCTGGACCCCGAACTCTTCCGCTACCAGAGGGAGATGAACGCCGACGAGGGTGAGGCCGCCGGCCTCTTCGCGGTCAAGAAGGACTCCGACTTCACCGACCTGCTGCTGCGCGCGGTGACGGACACACGGGACACCGACGGTCTCGCCGACCTCGTCGGCGGCTTCGGCAACAAGCTGGGCCGGCGCGCCGAGCTGATCGCCGAACGCGACTTCACCGCAGGCTCGGTGGACCTGCTTGGGCGCATCGTCGAGGCCGCGGACGCACGGGCACGCGCGCGTGACGTCCACGCCGGTGCCGAGCGCCGCACCCGCACCCTCGCGCGCCGGCTCACCGCACGTGGCCTGCGGGAGCGCGCCCGCGCCGCAGACCTGGCCCAGCGGGTCACGGCCGCCGCCTACGCCGTCACGCACTCCGAGGGCGCCCGTGAGCGCAGCGCGCTGATCGCCGCCGAACTCGCCTTCCGGCACGCCTCCTTGGCGCTCGCCTCCGCGGAGAAGTCCGCCGCCGCGCAGAAACGGGAACTCGCCGAGGCACGCACCCTGCACGCCGCCTGGCAGGCCGCCGAGGTCTCCCTGCGGCAGCGCGCCGCCGCCGACCGGGTCGCGCGCGTGTCCGCCGCCATCCAGGAGGCCGAGCGGGACGCCGCCCCGGCGCTGGCCGCCCGCGCCAAGGCCGCCGCCGACCTCGTCCGCGCCCTGCACGCAGCCGCCGCGAGCGCCGAGACCCTCGCCAACGAGGAGGAGGAACGCTCCGCGGCGCTCCAGGACGTCGGCGAGGCCGCCCACCGGGACGCCACCTCCGCCGCCACCGAGGCCCAGCGCGCCCGCAGCGAGGCCGGACACCTGCGCCAGCGCCTCACCGAGGTCGAGCAGGAGACCGCCGAAGCGGTCCGCGCCGGCTGGCTGGACGACAGCGCGCCCGACGCCGACCCCGCGCGCGCGGCCCTCGCCGCCAGCGACGCCGAGAAGAGCGCCGTGGCCGCCTGGGACACCGCCCGCGAGGCCTCGCGGGCAGCCGCCGAGCACGCCCGCGAGGCCGCCTCGGCCGAGTCCCGCGCCGAGCTGACCGCGGCCCGGGCCGCGGACGCGGCGACGGCCGCGGCCCGGTCGTACGAAGCCGAGCGCCGGCTCGCCGAGGGTCTCGCGAGCGAGGAGCGGCTGGCCGAACTCCTCGGCCTGACCGGCGGCGCGACCGCGCGGATCATCCCGCAGCCGCGCCAGGGGGGCGAGGCCGAGAGCACCGGACTCACGCCCGAGGACCTCGACCGCTACGCCGAGGAGCTGCGCGAACTCCTCGACGACGCCGTCTCCTCCGCCGAGCGGCAACTGTTCGAGCTGCGGACCGCCGCCGCCGACGACTCCCGCATCCTCGGCGCGCTCGGCGACGGCGGACTCCTGCCGCCCGGCCCGGACGTGCTCGCGACGGTCGAGTTCCTCGGCGAGCACGGCATCCCCGCCCTGCCCGGCTGGCGCTACCTCGCCCAGGCCGTCGACCCCGTCGACCACGCGCGCGTCCTCGCCGCCCGGCCGGAACTGGTCGACGGCGTCATCATCACCGACCCGGACTCGCACGCACGCGCGCGTGAAGCGCTCAGCGAGGCCGCGCTGCTGCCCCGGTCCGCCGTGGCCGTCGGCACCGCCGCCGCCCTCCTCGCCCCCACCCCGGCACCCGACGCCGACACCCGTGACGTCTTCCTCGTACCGCCGAACCCGGCCATGCACGACGAACACGCCGCCGACGAGGAACGGCAGACGCTGCGCGCGCGGGCCACGGAGCGGGACGAGGAGATCCGCCGGCTCGCGGCGCGGCTCGGCAGGGACCGCGAACTGGCGGCCCGGCTCGCCTCCTGGCGCACCGGCTGCCCTGCCGGGCGGCTCACCGAACTGGCACGGACCGCCGACGAGGCACGAGCCTTCGCCGAGGAGACCGAGGCCGAGCTGAACGAGGCACGGACGGTGCGCGCGGAGGCCGACGAGGCGGCCGCCGAAGCCGCGCAACTGCGCGACGAGCGGCAGGAGACCGCCCAGAAGGCCCGGCGTGCCGCCGACGCCCTCGCCGGCCTCGCCTTCCGGCTGCGCGAACGCGCCGGCTGGCAGGTCAAGCTGCGTGAACTCGCCGACGAGGCAGCGGAGTCCGAGGCCCGCGCCCAGGCCTGCCTGGAGCGCGCCCGCGCCGCAGACGAGGACCGCCGCGCCGCCCAGCGCGCCGCCGACGACTCCCGCCGCACCGCCCGTGCGCTGCGCGCCGAGCGCTCCGAGATCGCCGGCGCCCCCGACGACGTACCGGAGGACGAGCCGGACGCGCCCAAGGCGTCCCTGCCCGCCCTGCGCGAGGCCTATCGGACCGCTTCCCAGGTGTACGAGAAGGTGGGCGTCGGCGCCGACCTGCGAGCCGAACAGGCCCGCGCGGAGAGCGACGAGAGCGCGGCCCTGGCCGAGCTGGACCGGCTGAGCAACAAGGTCCGCACCCGCGCGGAGCAGCTGCTCCAGTCACCCGACGGCTCCGACGGGCCGTCCCGCCAGGCAGCCGCCGCGCGCGCGGAGGAGCTGGTCCAGCTCCTGGAGACCCGCGTGTCCAGCGCGAGCGAGCAACTCGGCCGGCTCCGCGGCGAGGCCGAACGGCACGCGCCACAGGACGGCGACGCCCACACCCGGCTGCCCGAGGAGCTCGAGCCGCGCGACGCCGAACACGCACAGGCCCTGCTGCGCACCGCCACCGCCGAACTGGCCTCCCGCACCGAGGCGTTGACCCAGGCTCGGGAGGCGCACACCGACTTGCTGGACGCCCACCGCGCCGCCGAGGACGCGGCCGGCGGCTTCGACGAGATCGCCGCCATGCTCCGCGACCTGCTGCGCGAGCACACCCCCGAGGAGGAACAGGAGGCGCCGGAGCCCTACCCGGGCACCCTGGAGGAGGCCCGTCAGTCCGCGGCCGAGGCCCGCCGGTCCCTGCGTGGCTGTGCCGCCGATCTGTCCGCCGCCGAGGCCGCGGTCCGCGAGGCGAGCGACATCCTCGTCCGGCACGCCAACTCCACCCGTTACGAACAAGTCCGCACCCCTGCCCGGCAGCAGATCCGCGAACTGCCCGCCGCCGCGCTGCCCGAGCACGCCCAGAAGTGGGCGGACGCCTTCGCCCCCAGGCTCCGCGTCCTCACGGACGAGTTGGAGCAGCTGGAGCGCAATCGTGACTCGATCGTGGACCGGTTGCGCGGCCTCGTGGAGTCCGCGCTCGCCACCCTGCGGTCCGCCCAGCGGCTGTCCCGGCTGCCCGAAGGGCTCGGCGAGTGGTCCGGGCAGGAGTTCCTGCGCATCCGCTTCGAGGAACCCGACCAGGCCACTCTCACCGAGCGGCTCGGTGAAGTCGTCGACGAGGCCACCCGCGCCGCCGTCAAGAAGAACTCCGACCTGCGGCGCGACGGCATGTCCCTGCTGCTGCGGGGCGTCGGGGCGGCGCTCGAGCCCAAGGGGGTCGCCGTCGAGATCCTCAAGCCGGACGCCGTGCTGCGCGCCGAGCGGGTGCCCGTCGGCCAGATGGGCGACGTCTTCTCCGGTGGTCAGCTGCTCACTGCCGCCATCGCCCTGTACTGCACGATGGCGGCCCTCAGGAGCAACGACCGGGGCCGTGACAAACATCGGCACGCCGGCACGCTCTTCCTCGACAACCCCATCGGCCGCGCCAACGCGACCTATCTGCTGGAGCTCCAGCGCGCGGTCTCGGACGCCCTCGGTGTGCAGCTCCTGTACACCACCGGCCTGTTCGACACGACGGCGCTGGCGGAGTTCCCCCTGGTCATCCGCCTGCGCAACGACGCCGACCTCCGGGCCGGCCTGAAGTACATCAGCGTGGAGGAGCACCTCCGCCCGGGACTGCCGCAAGCGTCCTCCGGCGAGGTGGGGCACAGCGAGATCACTGCGACGAGGATGTTCAAGCGCCCGGCACCGACCACCCCGTAGCGCAGCGGCGGCGGGGGAAACCGCCGCCGTGTTCGGCACTTGCCCGAGAGGAAGGACGGACGGCGCCGGGACCGTCGTGATGCGACGGCGGGCGCGATCGCCCCGGCTGCGGACCGGAGGCCTGCTGAGCGATGCGCCTCGTGAGGTCGGGCTCGGGCGTCGGGGACGTCCGGTGCGATCGGTTACAGGCGTCAGGAGTGGGACAACCGTCCGGCGCCGCCACTCCGGCGACGTATCCGCTCCTGCGCACGCTCGGCGGTCCGCTCCTGCCGGCGCGCCCGGCGACGCTCACGGCGCAGTGCTCGCGCGGTGCTGCTCGGCGTCGACACGACGCCGTTGCGCTGGTTCCACACCTGGCGGGTCACCCAGACGTCCAGCGCGCCCCAGGTGGCCAGCACGATGCTGACCACGCTGCTGATGACCATGGGGAAGGCCAGCCAGGATCCGGCCAGTGTGCACAGGAAGGCGACCATGGCCTGAAGCAGAGTCACAGCGATGAGCAGTACCGCCCGCACCGCCGACCTGCGAACCGGGTCGGGAAGCCGGCGACGACGGGCGGGCTCTTCCACCCACAACGGCCGGTACCGCGACCGCTCCCGCTCCGCGTGGGACGTGCCACCGTCCCGGGCCGCCCCCGAGTGCCGGACGTCCTCGGCCGCGTCACCGACGGCCGCCACGGTCATCGGAGGGCCGCTTCGCTCCGTCACCCTGCGCCCCTTCACCGGAATGTCACGATCCGGTGCCTCGGGGTCCCGCAGCGCCGTACCGTGCGCCGCCGTACCGTCCTCGGGCGCCTCGCGCCGCTCCGCCGTGCCCATCAACGTGTCACTCCCCACCGCCGGCAGACCGCTTGCCCCCGGCTCCAAGAACCGGCTCCCCATTGGCTGCCCGGCTTGCGCTCTTTTACGCCGCCCGGGTGCGGCATGCGGCTCCTGTGGCCGATTCCGTCCCCAATTCCCAATGAGTAGGACGCGCAACCCGCCCCGAAGATTCCCGAACTGCGAAAAATTCTGGCCAACTCCACCGCGGCGCCGGTCGGATCCCGTCCCGCTCGAAGGCACTGGTTCCGGGAGGCAATCTCCCGCAATGAACGGACAACTCGCCCTGCCGCGAAACCTATACGGACGTTCAGATTCCGGACGTGTCTTCGAGTTAACTGCGCGTCGGTAGTAGGCTCGCGCCGTTTGTTGACGCACATGCGTACCCCCTGCCGGTGGGGGTTCGAGCTGGGGGAGTCCATGCGCTTTCGCGGGAAGTCGATCCGCCGGAAGATCGTGGCGCTGCTGCTCGTGCCGCTGGTGTCCCTGACCGCCCTGTGGGGCTTCGCCACGGTGCTCACGGGCCGCGAGGCGAACCGCCTGTTCACGGTGTCGAACCTCGTCGAGAAGGTCGGCTACCCCATCGAGGACACCGTCCGAATCGTCCAGCAGGAACGCCGCCAGACCCTGGTCTACCTCGCCGACCCCCGCGCCTCCGACGCGTTGTCCGCCCTGCGCCGCACCCGTACCGCCACCGACGAGGCACTCGCGGAGATCCGCGCGAACGCCAAGGACTCCGACGTACGCGAGGTACTGGACGAGGACGATGCCGAGGGTCTGACGGCCGTCCTCGACGCCTTCGACGGGGTCGACACCCTGCGCCGCGGCGTCGAAGAGGGAACCGTGACCCGCGCCCAGGCGCTGGACCTCTACAACCGTCTGATCGACCCCTGTTACACGCTGCTGGCCAAGCTCGACGTCGTCGACAGCGTGGAGATGGACAAGCAGTACCGGGCCCTCGTCAGCGTCGCCCGTGCCCGTGAGCTGCTCTCCCGGGAGGACGCCCTGCTCGGCTCCGCCCTGGTCGTGGGCCGGGTCACCCGGGACGAGATCCGTGACGTCTCCGACCTCGAGGCCCAGCGCAAGGTCGTCTACGACATCAGCCTCGCCCAACTGCCCGTCGCGGAGCGCGAACGCTACGAGCGCTTCTGGAAGAACGCCACCACCGCCCCCGTGCGCACGGCGGAACAGGCGGTCGCGTCCACCGAGCCCGGCGAGATGCCCCGCGGGGTCACCGCCAAGACCTGGGACACCGCGGTCGCGAACGTCCTCGATGAACTCGGCACGCTCGACGAGCAGGCGAACGACCGTTACCAGGACCGCGTCCGCCCCGTGGCAGTCGAGGTCATCGTCAAGGCGGTGGTCGCCGGAGTCTTCGGCCTCATCGCCCTGCTCGTCTCCCTCGTCCTGTCCGTGCGCATCGGCCGCGGGCTCATCCGCGACCTGCGTCAACTGCGCCTGGAAGCGCACGAGGCGTCCGGCGTACGGCTGCCCAGCGTCATGCGCCGCCTCTCCGCGGGCGAACAGATCGACGTCGAGACAGAAGCCCCGCGGCTGGAGTACGACAAGAACGAGATCGGCGAGGTCGGCCAGGCCCTCAACACCCTTCAGCGCGCCGCGGTCGAGGCCGCCGTCAAACAGGCCGAGTTGCGCTCCGGCGTCTCCGAGGTCTTCGTCAACCTCGCCCGCCGAAGCCAGGTCCTGCTGCACAAGCAGCTCACCCTGCTCGACACCATGGAGCGCCGCACCGAGGACACCGAGGAACTCGCCGACCTCTTCCGCCTCGACCACCTCACCACCCGCATGCGACGGCACGCCGAGGGCCTGGTGATCCTCTCCGGCGCCGCCCCCTCGCGGCAGTGGCGCAAGCCCATCCAGCTGATGGACATCGTGCGCGCCGCCGTCGCCGAGGTCGAGGACTACGAACGCATCGAGGTCCGCCGCCTCCCTCGTGTCGCCGTCACCGGCCCCGCCGTCGCCGACCTCACGCATCTCGTTGCCGAGCTCCTGGAGAACGCCACCGTGTTCTCCCCGCCGCACACCGCCGTCCAGGTCCTCGGCGACCGGGTCGCCAACGGCTTCACGCTGGAGATCCACGACCGCGGCCTCGGCATGGCGCCCGAGGCGCTCCTGGAAGCCAACCTCCGGCTCGCCGAGACGCCGGAGTTCGAACTGTCCGACACCGACCGGCTGGGCCTCTTCGTGGTCAGCAGGCTCGCCCAGCGCCAGAACGTCCGCGTCTCCCTGCAGCCCTCCCCGTACGGCGGCACGACCGCGGTCGTCTTCATCCCCGACGCCCTGCTCACCGACGACGTCCCCGACACCAACGGCATCGGCTTCCGCCTCGACCGCCCCCGGCCTGCGAAGGAGGCGGAGCCCGCGAGGAGCCGCAGGTCCGCGCTGGCCCAGACGCCTGTGCAGCTCCCCGGCACGCCCGCGCTGCTGGACGGCCCGGTCGAACTGGAGGCTCCGGTCGACCTGGACGCCTTCGGTGGCTTCCCGGCCCCCCTGGACGACGACAGCGGCGAGCGGGGCGGCCTGTTCCGTGCCGGCCGCGCCCTCACCCGCACGTCGGACGGCCCGCTGCCCGACGCCGTCGAGCAGCGCCGTCGGCCGACCGACGTCCGGAGCGACCCGGACCGTCCCGCGACGGGCGAACCGGCCGCCCCCGTGCCCCTGCCGAACCGGAGAACCCCGAAGCTGGTCAGCTCGCACGGCCGTCCGGTCACCGGCCAGCGGTCCCGACGCGCGGGTGCGGAGACGGGCACGGGCGAAGAATCCCCGTCGCGGCCGCTCGGAGTGCGGCCGGAGCAGGACGGCCCGGCCCCGCTGCCTTCCCGCCGCCGCGGCGCGACGCCACAGATACCGCGGAGCACCGGCGCCGCCGAGCGCTCCGGCGACAGCGCCGGCCGGCCGGCGCAGCCACCCGCCCCGCCGAGCCGCAGCCGAAGGCCCGCCGGTCCGGACGAGACGGCCGACCTCACGCGCAACCCGCCCCACCAGGCTGAGGAACCGGCGCCCGGCAGTCCCGAGGACTTCACCGGGCCTCCTGGCAACACGGCTCATGACACCGGCTCCGGTACGGGTGCCCTGCCCCGGCGCGTACGGCAGGCGAACCTGGCCCCGCAGCTGCGGCAGGGCCCCGAGCGGCCCTCCCAGGACCGCTCGGACCCCGCCGACCGTGACGCGGACGAGGTCCGCAGCCGCATGGCCTCGCTCCAGCGCGGCTGGCAGCGCGGCCGCGCGGAGAACGCCGCGGACGACGATGCCCACAGAGGCACAGCACCACAACGAACGACAAAGGGGGACGGTCGATGACCGCACCGAAGGTGACCGGCCACACCACGACCGACAACGGCGAACTGAACTGGCTCCTCGACGACCTCGTCGACCGTGTCGGCAGCATCCGCAAGGCCGTCGTACTTTCCGGCGACGGCCTGCCGACGGGAGCCTCCAAAGACCTGAGCCGGGAGGACAGCGAGCACCTGGCCGCTGTGGCCTCCGGATTCCACAGCCTCGCCAAGGGTGTCGGCCGCCACTTCGAGGCCGGCAGCGTCCGCCAGACCGTCGTGGAACTCGACGAGGCCTTCCTGTTCGTCACCGCCGCAGGCGACGGCAGCTGCCTCGCCGTCCTCGCGGACGCCGACTCGGACGTCGGACTCGTGGCGTACGAGATGACGCTGCTGGTGAAGCGCGTCGGCGTACATCTGGGTACCGCCCCGCGCACCGATCTGCCCGCCGGCGGGTAGTGGGACGGTATGAGGACAGACGGGCAGGGAAGCAGCCACTGGTTCGACGACGAGGCCGGACCGGTCGTCCGTCCGTACGCCATGACGCGCGGCCGCACCACCAGTGCGGTCCAGCACCGTCTCGACCTGATCGCGGTCGTCGTGGCCGAACCCCAGGCCGACGACCCGGACGCGGACCTCGCGCTGTCCCCGGAACACGTCGACATCGTGGGCCTGTGCCGGGACACCCCCCAGTCGGTCGCCGAACTCGCCTCCGGACTCGACCTGCCCATCGGGGTGGTACGCGTCCTCGTCGGGGATCTCGTGGACGCGGAATTCGTCCACGTGAACCGGCCCGTACCCCCGGCCGAACTGCCGGACGAGAGTATTCTGCGCGACGTGATCAACGGCCTCCGAGCGCTGTGAGCAGGGTGGAAGCGAGGTGAGGACGTGGCAGGCTGGCAGTTCTGGGTTGACCGGGGCGGCACCTTCACGGACGTCGTCGCGCGCCACCCGGACGGCCGACTGCTCACCCACAAGCTGCTGTCCGACAACCCGGCGCGCTACGCCGACGCGGCCGTCGCCGGCGTCCGCGCCCTGCTCGGCGACGCGTGCGAGCCCGTCGAGGCGGTGCGCATGGGCACCACCGTCGCCACCAACGCCCTCCTGGAGCGCACGGGCGAGCGCACCCTCCTCGTCGTCACCCGCGGCTTCCGCGACGCCCTGCGCATCGCCTACCAGAACCGCCCCCACATCTTCGCCCGCCGCATCGACCTGCCGGAACTCCTCTACGAACGGGTCGTCGAGGTCGACGAGCGCATCGCTGCCGACGGCACCGTCCTGCGCGCCCCCGACCTGGACGCCCTCGCCGGACCGCTGCGGCAGGCCTACGACGACGGCGTCCGTGCCGTCGCCGTGGTCTGTATGCACAGTCACCGCCATCCCGCCCACGAGCAGGCCGTGGGACGACTCGCCGCCCGCATCGGATTCCCGCAGATCTCGCTGTCCAGCGAGGTCAGCCCTCTCATGAAGGTCGTCCCGCGCGGGGACACGGCTGTGGTGGACGCCTACCTCTCGCCGGTGCTGCGCCGCTACGTCCGGCACGTCGCCGACGAACTGCGCGATGTGCGCCTGATGTTCATGCAGTCCAACGGAGGCCTGGCCGAGGCGGGGCGGTTCCGCGGTAAGGACGCCGTCCTGTCCGGGCCCGCAGGGGGCATCGTGGGCATGGCACGCATGTCCCAGCTCGCCGGCTTCGACCGTGTCATCGGTTTCGACATGGGCGGCACCTCCACCGACGTCTCCCACTTCGCGGGCGCGTACGAACGCGTCTTCACCACGCAGCTCGCGGGTGTCCGCCTGCGCGCGCCCATGCTGGACATCCACACCGTCGCCGCCGGCGGCGGCTCCGTCCTGCACTTCGACGGTTCCCGCTACCGCGTGGGGCCGGACTCGGCCGGTGCGGTCCCCGGCCCCGCCTCCTACCGCGGCGGCGGCCCCCTCGCCGTCACCGACGCAAATGTGATGCTCGGCCGCATCCAGCCCACCCAATTCCCACAGGTGTTCGGCCCCGGGGGCGACCAGCCCCTCGACGACGCACTCGTCCGTGACCGCTTCACCGCACTCGCGCGCGAGATCCGCGAGACGGTCGGCGACGACCGCACGCCCGAGCAGGTCGCCGAGGGGTTCCTGCAGATCGCCGTCGCCAACATCGCCAACGCGGTGAAGCGGATCTCCGTCCAGAAGGGCCACGACGTCACTCGCTACGCCCTCACCACCTTCGGCGGCGCGGGCGGTCAGCACGCCTGCATGGTCGCCGACTCCCTCGGCATCCGCACCGTGCTCGTGCCGCCCATGGCCGGTGTCCTGTCCGCGCTCGGCATCGGCCTCGCCGACACCACGGTCATGCGCGAACAGTCCGTGGAGGCGCCGCTGGAGGCCGCGTCCCTGCCTCGGATCCTCAGGACGGCCGACGACCTGGAGGCGGCGGCCCGCGCCGAACTCCGAGCCGAGCACGTCCCCGACGACCGCGTCCGGGTCACCCGCCGCGCCCAACTGCGTTACGACGGTACCGACACCACCCTCACCGTCGAACTGACCGCCCCCGCCACGATGCGGGCCGCCTTCGAAGAACGTCATCGCGCCACGTACTCCTTCGTGCTCGACCGCCCGGTCGTCGTGGAAGCGCTCTCCGTGGAATGCACCGGCATCACCGAACCCCCCGATCTCTCCGCCCTCGCCCCGTACGAAGGCCGCACCGCACCACCCCGCACCGTCCGCCTCCACACCGACGGTGCCTGGCGCGACGTACCCCTCCACCGCCGGGAGAACCTGCCTCCCGGCCAGATCGTCACCGGACCGGCGATCATCACCGAGACCAGCGCGACGACCGTCGTGGACGACGGCTGGCGGGCTGCGACCACGCACGACGGGCATCTGCTCTTGGAACGCACGGCGATCACGCAGAGTTCCGGACCGGACACGGAAGTGGACCCCGTCCTCCTCGAGGTGTTCAACAACCTGTTCATGTCCATCGCCGAGCAGATGGGCGCCCGGCTGGAGTCGACGGCCCAGTCCGTCAACATCAAGGAACGCCTCGACTTCTCCTGCGCGCTCTTCGACCCCGACGGAAACCTGGTGGCCAACGCCCCCCACATCCCCGTCCACCTGGGATCGATGGGAACCAGCGTCAAGGAGGTCATCAGCCGTCGCGGCCCCGCCATGCGCCCCGGCGACACCTACGCCGTCAACGACCCCTACCACGGCGGCACCCACCTGCCCGACGTCACCGTGATCACTCCGGTCTTCGACGCGAGTGGCGACCGCGACACGGAGAGTGATCGCGACACCGCGAGTGGCCGGCGGATCCTCTTCTACGTCGCCTCCCGCGGCCACCACGCTGAGATCGGTGGCATCGCCCCGGGCTCCATGCCGGCCGACAGCCGCACCATCGACGAAGAAGGCGTCCTCTTCGACAACTGGCTGCTCGCGGAGAACGGCCGCCTCCGTGAGAAGGAAACCCTCCGCCTGCTCACCGAGGCCCGCTACCCCTCCCGCAACCCCGCGACCAACCTCGCCGACCTGCGCGCGCAGATCGCCGCCAACCAGAAAGGCGTCGACGAAGTCGCCCGCATGATCGAGGACTTCTCGATCGACGTCGTGCAGGCGTACATGCGGCACGTCCAGGACAACGCCGAGGAGGCCGTGCGCCGCGTCATCGACGCCCTCGACGACGGTGAGTACGCCTACGAGACCGACGCCGGTGCCTTCATCCGGGTACGCGTGCGCGTGGACCGCGAGAACCGCTCGGCGACCATCGACTTCACGGGCACGTCGGCCCAACAGGCGACCAACGTCAACGCCCCGTACGCCGTCGTCAACGCGGCCGTCCTGTACGTCTTCCGTACCCTGGTCGCGGACGACATCCCCCTCAACGACGGCTGCCTGCGCCCCCTCAGGGTCATCGTGCCGCGGGGCTCCCTGCTGGCACCCGAACCCCCCGCCGCCGTGGTCGCCGGCAACGTCGAGACCTCCCAGTCGATCACCGGCGCCCTCTACGCCGCCCTCGGTGTCCAGGCCGAAGGCTCCGGCACGATGAACAACGTCACCTTCGGCAACGCCCGCCACCAGTACTACGAGACCGTCGCCTCCGGATCAGGCGCGGGCGACGGTTTTCCCGGCGCGAGCGTCGTCCAGACGCACATGACCAACTCCCGCCTGACCGATCCCGAGATCCTGGAGTGGCGGCTTCCCGTACGGCTCGACGAGTTCGCCGTCCGGCAGGGGAGCGGCGGTGCGGGAGAATGGCGCGGCGGGGACGGCGCCGTACGCCGCATCCGGTTCCTCGAACCGATGACCGTCTCCACCCTCTCCCAGCACCGCAGGGTCCCTCCCTACGGCATGGCGGGCGGCGCCCCCGGAGCACTGGGCGTCAACCGTGTGGAACGCGCGGACGGCACCGTCGCCGGACTCGGCGGCAGCGACTCCGTGGACGTCGGCCCCGACGACGTGCTCGTCATCGAGACCCCCGGCGGCGGAGGCTACGGTCCGCCGCCCACGACCCCCATCGAGCAGGAGAAGTAACCGATGATCTTCGGGCGTTCTGAGCGCGGCAAGCCCCCGGTGGAGCCTGTCACGCTCAAGATCCTGGTGGCAGGTGGCTTCGGCGTGGGCAAGACCACCCTCGTCGGCGCCGTCAGCGAGATCAGGCCGCTGCGCACCGAGGAGTTCCTCACCGAGGCGGGCCGGCCGGTCGACGACACCACGGGCGTCGAGCGCAAGCACACCACCACGGTCGCCATGGACTTCGGACGCATCACCTTGCGCGAGGACCTGGTGCTGTACCTGTTCGGCACGCCCGGCCAGGAACGGTTCTGGTTCATGTGGGACGAGCTCTCCGAGGGCGCGCTGGGCGCCGTCGTGCTGGCCGACACCCGCCGCCTGGAGGACTGCTTCGCCGCCGTCGACTACTTCGAGCGCCGTTCCATCCCCTTCCTCATCGGCGTCAACTGCTTCGAGGGCGCGGCCCGGTACCCCGTGGAGGACGTGTGCCGCGCCCTCGACCTCGACGACGCCGTACCGGTGCTGTTGTGCGACGCCCGCGACCGTGGCTCGGTGAAGGACGTGCTGGTCGGTGTCGTCCAGCACGCCATGGACCACGACGCCGACCGCCGCCGGACCGTCACCACCTGAGACGTGCGCCGCGGTCCGTACCCCTGCCGGCCGGGGTACGGACCGCGGCGCCGGACGGGGCACACGCGTGTGGCGGGCTCGGGCCGCCCCTCGCCCTCCTCCAGCCGTCCGAAGCTCTTCTTCCCCGCCGGGGGAAGGCTGCGCGAAAACAGGCGCTCACGGCCCGGTGACCGCTCAGAAGGCAGCGGGAAGGACGTAGACCTCGGAGAGGGGAAGGTCCTCGGGCCCGATGCCCGCCTCCTCATGGGCGGCCGCGGCGATCGACGCCCGGGCGGACGCGGCGACCTCCTCGGCGGTGCCCCGCCTGTGAGGCGCGTACGGATTCAGCGCCCCCATGGCGGAGTTCTTCTCGTACGCGCGAGACGAAGTTCCTGCTCGAAGGCAACCTGATGGGTTGTCAGAAAAATGGCAGGCTCGCCCCGGAAAGGGCAGGACGGTCCGACTCCCACGGCCAAACCGCGTGCGATCGTCTTCCCGCGTGGGGCCGGGACCTGATAGACGCAAGGGGCATGACACGACTTTCCAGCGCCGTACGCGGTGCCGTCACCACGCTCGCCGCCCTGCTGGCCCTGACCACCGCGTCCGCCACGGCCCGCGCGACCCCCGCCCCTGGAGCCCCGGCGGCCTTCGTCGCTCTGTGGACCGTGGACCGGACGATCCTCCAGGACATGCGCTACGTCACCCCGCACAACTTCGTCGGCGAACGCATCGACGGCTATCGCCAGCCGCTGTGCATCCTCACCCGGCCGGCCGCCCAAGCCCTGCACAGGGCCCAGACAAAGCTTCTGCGCCAGGGCTACACGCTCAAGGTCTACGACTGCTACCGCCCCCAGCGCGCCGTGAACCACTTCGTCCGCTGGGCCCAGGACCTCGACGACCAGGTCATGAAGAGGGAGTTCTACCCGGACGTCGACAAGACCCGCCTCTTCGAGGACGGTTACATCGCCGAGAGATCCGGTCACAGCCGCGGCTCGACCCTGGACGTCACACTCGTCAGGCTGCCGGCCCGACCGACCGCGCCGTACGTGCCCAGTGAACCTCTGGTGCCCTGCTCCGCACCACAGCGCGACCGTTTCCCGGACAACTCCGTCGACATGGGTACCGGTTTCGACTGCTTCGACACTCTCAGTCACACCCTCGACCCGCGCGTCCAGGGCGAACAGCGAGCCAACCGACTGCTCCTGAAGAGCACGCTCGAGGAGCAGGGGTTCGTCAACCTCGCCGAGGAGTGGTGGCACTACACCTTCAAGCCCGAACCCCACCCGGAGACCTACTTCGACTTCCCCGTCTCCACCGAATCCCTCACCAGGGCCCCTGAGCCACCCGCGCACCATGCCCACCGATGATCGGATACAGTCCGCGCGTGTCCGAAACTCAGCACTCCACTTCCAACTCCGTGCCCGATTCCCACTGTTCGGGCTGCGGAGCGCCTTATGGAGAGGGCCTCACCGGCTGGCCCCGCACCTGCCCGGCCTGCGCCGCCGTCGCCTACCGCAACCCCCTGCCGGTCGCGATCGCGCTCCAGCCCGTGTACGACACGAAGGGCACCGCCCTCGTCGTCATCACCCGAACCATCGCCCCCGCGCGCGGAGGCATCGCCCTGCCCGGCGGCTACGTCGACCACCAGGAGGACTGGAAGCAGGCCGTCGTCCGGGAACTCGACGAGGAGACGGGCATCGACGCCGCGAGCCGCGACGTACGCCTCGCCGACGCGATGAGCTCGCCCGACGGCCACCTCCTGCTGTTCGGGCTCCTGCCGGAACGCCCCGCGGACCGGCTGCCGACGTCCGCCGCCACCGACGAGACGGAAGGCTGGCACCTCCTGCACAGGCCGGAGGAGCTGGCCTTCCCGCTGCACACGATCGCCGTACGGGCGTTCTTCGAGGGCCGCTACATCTGAGCCGACCGGCCGAGCCCGCGTACGCGCACGGGGTCGGACGGCTCACGCACACCGTCCTCACCCTCCCGCTCCACGACGACCTCTCGGCCGACGCCCCAGCGGGCGACGTACCGCTCGACCTCGGGCTCGTTCCAGCCGTCGCCCGCGTCCCGCACCACCAGCCCGCCCCCCGTCCCTCCCGGGGCCGGCGCCCACACCTCCAGTTCCAGCCCGCCGTCCTCCCCCCGCACGGGCATGACCGCACCCGCGCGCGCGAGCACCGGTATCCGCCCCAAGGGCGCGTCGACGAGAACCTGCCCAGGCCCCGCGTACCGCCTTCCCGTCGCCGTGTCGTACCAAAGGCCCCGCGGCAACTGCACGGCCCGCCGGTCCGCGCCCGGGTCCAGCACCGGCGCCACGAGCAGGCAGTCACCGAGCAGGAAGGCGTCCTCGCAGTCGCGCAACGCCCGGTCCTCCGGGGCACCCCACCACAGCGGCCGCACATAGGGAGCCCCCGTCCGCCGGGCCAGGTGCGCCAGCGTCACGAAGTACGGCAGCAGCCGCCGACGCTCGACGAGCGCCACGCGCGCGTGCTCCAGCACCTCGGGGCCGAACTCCCACGGCTCCCCGAGCCCCGCCCGGGGAGCCGCACGCGTACGGAACAACGGCAGGTAGGAACCCAGCTGCAACCACCGCAGATACAACTCCGGAGACGGGCCGCCGTCGAACCCGCCGACGTCCGGTCCCGAGTACGGCACCCCGCACAGCCCGAGCCCCAGCACCAGCGACAGCGACACCCGCAGCCCCGGCCAGCCCGCGGCGACGTCACCGGACCAGGTACCGCCGTAGCGCTGGAGCCCCGCCCAGCCGGAGCGCGAGAACACGAACGGGCGCTCCTCGGGAAGCAGCTCCCGCAGTCCTTCGTAGCCCGCCTGCGCCATGCACAACCCGTACACGTTGTGCGCCTCGCGATGATCGCCCCCCCGGCCCTCCAGAGCGTGCCGCGCCGACCTGGGGAGCGTCGCCTCCCCGAAGGCGGTGAACGACGTGGGCTCGTTCATGTCGTGCCAGAAACCCGAGAAACCCTGAGCGACCCCCTCCGCGTACAGCTCACCCCACCAGCGCCGCACACGCGCGTGCGTGAAGTCCGGGTACACCGAATCGCAGGCCCGCGCCACGCCCTCCACGATCCGCCCCGAGGCGTCCCGCACGAACGCGTCCGCGGCGACCCCGCTGTCGTGGACCGCGCCGCCCGGCACGGCCCGCACGGCAGGACCGACGACCGACACCAGGCGGACCCCGTCCTGCCGCAGCTCCTCGGCGAGCACCGCCGGCTTCGGGAAACGCTCCTGGTCGACGGCGAACACCTGATGGTCGTCCAAGGAGCCGACGCCGAGATGGACCACGTCGAGCGGCAGGCCGCGCTCCTGGTAGCCGGCCACGACGCGCCGCACCTCCTGCTCGTCGCCGAAGCCCCGCGCGTGATGGTGCCCGAGAGCCCAGGCGGGCGGCACCGCCGGCGCGCCGGTGAGCGAGGCCCAGGCGAGCAGTACGCGCGCGGGGGTTCCCACCACCACCCAGCAGCGCAGTGGGCCGCCGTCCATCCGCAGCTCGGACATCCCGGGCCGGTCGTGCCCGGAGCCTGCCCCTTCCTCGCCCTCGCGCAACCTCACCGAGCCGTCCCAGGACGTGTCGTGGAACGCCAGATGCGTGGCCGCGTCGGCCACCACCAGTTGCACCGGCATCGTCAGGTACAGCGGATCGTCGCCCTGATCGAACGCACGCCCCGGATCGGTGTTCCACAACCGGTAGGTCCCCGCACGCAGACGGGGCCCGGCCGCCCGACCGCCCAGCCCGAAGAAGCGGGCGTCCGCCGACACCTCCGACCGCTGCATCCAGCGCCCCGGACCCCCGTCCGCCGGCTCCCACCACCGCGGCGGCAGCTCCCGCCGCAGCGCCACGCCACCCGGCGTCCGCACCTCGACGGCCCCGTGCCGCGAGACCGCGACGGTCACCCGTTCCGCCACCACCCGCCAGCCGCCGTCCTTGTCCGGTTCCAGCACCGCCCGCGGATCGGCCTCGGGGCAGCGCCCGGCCAGCGCGTACGACGGCTCCGGCCCGGCCCCGTCCCAGCCCCAGAAGACGGCACCGTTCACCGCCACCCGGACCGTCAGCTCGGAGCGGCTGAACCGGATCGTCCCACCGCCGGGCCCCGGCTCCACGTCCCGCACCACCCCCGGCACCCGCGCGCGCTCGACGCCCCGCGCGGGCAACGCCAGGGCGTCGGCACGCCGCCGACGCCACGCCGCCCGCACAGTGCGCAACCCCCCTGCGGTCCCCGCGGAACCGACCATCTTCATCGAACGCACCAGGTCACGACCGTCCATGTCGCTCACCCTGTCACTGACGGCACCACGCGCGCGTGTCGTTCAACTGCCGTTCACCTGTGCCGGACCCACATCTTCACGACACGGACTGTGTGGGACACACCCTGGTGTGGAAGTCGATCACATGGCATCGTCCGTGTCAGCCGCGTCACGCGCAAACCCCAGCACGTGCGCGAGCGACGCACACGACGCGCACAGTCCGGGAGCCGCCCCATGCCGACCGTGAACCCCGAGCCGCTCTGGCGGCCCGATCCGCAGCGCACCGCCGAGGCCCAGGTCACCAGATTCCAGACCTGGGCGGCCGAACGCCACGGAGCCCCGTCCGAAGGCGGCTACCCGGCCCTGCACCGCTGGTCCGTCGATGAACTGGAAACGTTCTGGAAAGCCGTCACGGAGTGGTTCGACGTACGCTTCTCGACGCCCTTCACGCGCGTCCTGGGCGACCGAGCCATGCCCGGCGCCGAATGGTTCCCCGGCGCCACCCTGAACTACGCCGAGCACGCGCTGCGCGCCGCCGCCGGCCGCCCGGACGAACCAGCCCTCCTGCACGTCGACGAGACCCACGAACCCCGACCGGTGACCTGGTCGGAACTGAGCCGGCAGGTCGGCTCCCTCGCCGCGGAACTGCGCCGACTCGGCGTCCGCCCCGGAGACCGCGTCAGCGCCTACCTCCCGAACATCCCCCAGGCCGTCGTCGCGCTCCTCGCCACGGCCGCCGTCGGCGGCGTCTGGACCTCCTGCGCCCCCGACTTCGGCGCCCGCAGCGTCCTCGACCGCTTCCAGCAGGTCGAGCCGGTCGTCCTCTTCACCGTCGACGGTTACCGCTACGGCGGCAAGGAACACGACCGCCGCGCCGCCGTCGCCGAACTCCGCCGCGAACTGCCCAGCCTGCGTGCCGTCGTCCACATCCCCCTCCTCGGCACCGAGACCCCCGAGGGGGCCCTGGACTGGTCGGCCCTGACCGCCTCCGACCAGGAACCCACCTTCGAACAGGTTCCGTTCGACCACCCCCTGTGGGTGCTCTACTCCTCGGGCACGACCGGTCTGCCCAAGGCCATCGTCCAGTCCCAGGGCGGCATCCTCGTCGAACACCTCAAGCAACTCGGTCTGCACTGCGACCTGGGCCCCGGAGACCGCTTCTTCTGGTACACCTCGACCGGCTGGATGATGTGGAACTTCCTCGTCTCCGGCCTCCTCACCGGAACGACGGTCGTCCTCTACGACGGCAGCCCCGGCCACCCCGACACCGGAGCCCAGTGGCGCATCGCCGAACGCACCGGCGCCACCCTCTACGGAACGTCGGCGGCCTACGTGATGGCCTGCCGCAAAGCCGACGTG
This sequence comes from Streptomyces sp. NPDC048734, assembly GCF_043198675.1. NCBI lineage: Bacteria > Bacillati > Actinomycetota > Actinomycetes > Kitasatosporales > Streptomycetaceae > Streptomyces > Streptomyces sp. NPDC048734. Next base: position 494,281 of record NZ_JBICUZ010000006.1, read on the forward strand.
CACCCGGGCCGCGATTTCGACCTCTCCAAGGTCCGTTGCGTCGCCACCACCGGCTCGCCGCTGCCGCCCGACGGCTTCCGCTGGCTGCACGAGGAGGTCCGCGACGACCTGTGGATCGCCTCCGTCAGCGGCGGCACGGACGTCTGCTCCTGCTTCGCGGGAGCCGTCCCCACTCTGCCCGTGTACACCGGCGAACTCCAGGCACCCTGCCTCGGCACCGACCTCCAGGCCTGGGACCCGAGCGGCCGACCCGTCGTCGACGAGGTCGGTGAACTCGTCGTCACCAATCCCATGCCGTCGATGCCGGTGTACTTCTGGAACGACCCCGACGGCAGCCGCTACCACGACAGCTACTTCGACACCTACCCCGGTGCATGGCGTCACGGAGACTGGATCACCCTCAGCTCGCGAGGCACCGTCGTCATCCACGGCCGATCCGACTCCACACTCAACCGCCAGGGAGTCCGCATGGGCTCGGCCGACATCTACGAAGCGGTGGAGCGGCTGCCCGAGATCAAGGAGTCCCTCGTCATCGGCATCGAACAGTCCGACGGCGGCTACTGGATGCCCCTCTTCGTCCACCTGGCACCGGGAGCCGTCCTCGACCAGGCGCTCCTCGACCGCATCAAGCGGACCATCCGCGAGGAACTCTCGCCACGCCACGTCCCCGACGAGGTCATCGAGGTCCCCGGAGTGCCGCACACCCTCACCGGGAAACGCATCGAGGTCCCCGTCAAGCGCCTCCTCCAGGGCACGCCCCTGGAAAAAGCGGTCAACCCGGGCTCCATCGACAACCTCGACCTCCTGCACTTCTACGAGGACCTCGCCCGCGAACGAGCCTGACCACACCAAAACCGCAGATCAGGGCCCGTTGTCAGTGTCGGCGATTACTGTGAGTGAGCATTGATCGACTGCCTACACACAGGGGGAGCCATGACGGCACACACCGACCACTGGACCATGCGACGCGTCCTGCGCCGCGAGATCGCCGGCACCATCGGCCTGCTCACCGACGAACACGACTTCCGGGCCATGCGCCGCTATCGCACCTTCACCTTCGACGACCACACCACCTATCTCCGACAGGTCGAGGACCTCCTCAAAACGCGCGCCCTCCAGGGCACCCACACCACCGTCGCCCTCTTCGACCCCCAGGAGTACGCCGACTTCTGCGCGGCGAAGGGCCTCGACCCCGACAACCCCGCTCACCGCACGCGCTTCACGGCCGAACTCGCCACCACCGGTCCCACCCTCCCGTACGAGGGCCAGCCGCTGGCCGACCTGGTACCCGCACTGGTCGAGGAAGCAGTCCGGCAAGCGACCTGGGAATACGCGGCCACTCTCCTGGCCCGCCTCGGAGCATGCGCGACCTGCGGCGAGGACATCGGCCGCGCGGCCTTCAGCCGGGCCTCCGACCTGCTCGCCCGCATCCTCGACACGGCACCACCCGGGGACCGCCACCTCGTGTGCAGCGTCACCGGCACGCCCGAGACCCTGGTCGCCGTCCTCCACGCGGACGAGGCAGCCGACGGCACCACCCCGCTCGACGAGGCCGAGGCCCTCGAATTCACGACAGTCCTCGCCCTCGGCGTCGCCACCCGGAGCCCCGGCGGACTGGTCATGCGCACCAGCTCCGCCGGCAGCCCCGACCGCGTGTACGGCTGGCGGCTGCGAGGCGAGGGACTGGAACCGCTGACCGCCGGTGAGGTCTTCGACGCCTACTGCACCGACGCCGAATCCGGCGACCTCATCGCGCCCGAGTCCGACGTCGACTACTGCGCACCGCCGGACCTCAGCGAGGACGGACAGTGCGGGCCGGCCCCGGGCCACCACCACTGACACGCCGGAGGGGCACTCCGCGACACAAGCGGAGCGCCCCTCCTCACCGGCCGAACACGGTACCGCCGACTACTCGCCGGACAGCACCGCCCTCGCGGCCTCGCGCGCACCCTCGGCACTGTCGGTCGCACGGGCGGCGGCCGCCGCCCGCTCACACTGCGCGAGCGTGTACTTCGCGAGCGTCGCACGCACATACGGAATCGACGCCGATCCCATCGACAGGGAGGTGACACCCAGACCCGTCAGCACACATGCGAGCAGCGGGTCGGCCGCGGCCTCACCGCAGACCCCGCAACTCCTGCCCTCCGCCTCGGCCGCCTCGGCGGACAGCGCGACCAGGTCGAGCAGCGCGGGCTGCCACGGATCCTGGAGCCGCGACACCGCGCCCACCTGACGGTCCGCGGCGAAGGTGTACTGCGCGAGGTCGTTCGTCCCCAGGGACAGGAACTCGACCTCCTGCAGAATCGAGCGCGCCCGCAGAGCGGCCGACGGGATCTCCACCATCGCGCCGAACTTCGCCCTGAGCCCGGCCGCACGGCACGCGTCGGCGAACGCCTTCGCATCGGCACGGTCCGCGACCATCGGGGCCATCACCTCGAGGTGGACCGGCAGCCCTTCCGCAGCCTTCGCCAGCGCCGACAGCTGCGTGCGCAGCACATCGGGGTGGTCGAGGAGCGTCCGCAGACCCCGTACGCCCAGAGCCGGATTCGGCTCGTCCGCCGGGGTCAGGAAGTCCAGCGGCTTGTCGGCGCCGGCATCCAGCACCCGCACCACGACGCGCCCCTCCGGAAACGCCTCCAGCACCTGCCGGTACGCCGCGACCTGCTTCTCCTCCGACGGAGCCTTCTTGCTGTCGTCGAGGAAGAGGAACTCGGTACGGAACAGACCGACACCCTCGGCGCCGGCCTCGACAGCAGCCGGCACATCGGCCGGACCACCGACGTTCGCCAGCAACGGCACCTTGTGTCCGTCCGCGGTGGCACCCGGTCCCGTCGAGGCGGACAGCGCCGCCTTCCGCTCCGCCGCCGACGCTTCGAGCTGCGCCTTCTTGTCCTCGGTCGGGTTCACGAAGATCTCGCCGGTGCTGCCGTCGACGGCGATGACCGTCCCCTCGGTGAGCTCACCGGCACCTGGCAGCGCCACGACGGCCGGCACTCCCAGAGCCCGCGCCAGAATCGCGCTGTGGCTGGTCGGCCCGCCTTCCTCGGTCACGAACCCGAGCACCAACGTCGGATCCAGCAGCGCGGTGTCGGCCGGCGCGAGATCCCGCGCCACCAGCACGTACGGCTCGTCGCTGTCCGGGACACCCGGCATCGGGACCCCCAGCAGACGGGCGACGATACGGTTCCGCACGTCGTCGAGGTCGGCCACGCGGCCGGCGAGGTACTCCCCGGCGTTCGCCAGCAGCTCGCGGTACGCGGCGAACGCGTCGTACACAGCGCGCTCGGCCGTACTGCCGACGGCGATACGCCGTTCCACGTCCGCCATCAGTTCCGGGTCCTGGGCCATCATGGCCTGGGCTTCGAGCACCGCCTGGGCCTCGCCCCCCGCCAGATTGCCGCGCGCCATCAGATCGGCGGCCACAGCGTCCACGGCCTGGCGGGCGCGCCCCTGTTCGCGCTCCGCCTCCTCGGCCGGGATCTGCTTGGCGGGCGGTTCGAGGACCGCCGTTCCCATGTGCCGAACCTCGCCGATCGCCACACCGTGGCTCACGCCGACGCCTCGCAGCGTTGTCTCCATCTCACCCGTCTCCGGTAGTGCGGCGGGCCCCGCCGCCGCGGTGGTTGTCCCATGTGCCGTCATGGATACGACGGCCTCGGCTCAGCGCCAGGAAAAGAGAACGTCGCCAGTCTTCACGTCGCCGTCCTCGTGGAGATCACCGAGGGCGTCGGCGGTGGCCTCCAGGGCCACGACGGGGCACACAGGGGACTTGCCGGCCTTTTCGACCGCGACGGGATCCCATCGCACGATGCCCTGCCCGCGGGTCACCGTGTCGCCCTTGTTCACGAGCAGTTCGAAGCCTTCGCCGTTCAGCTGCACGGTGTCGATACCGAGATGAGTGAGCACACCGTGCCCCTCGGCGTCGACCACCACGAAGGCGTGCGGGTGAAGGGAGACGATGACTCCGTCCACGGGTGACACGGCCTCGGATGGCTCACGCACCGGGTCGATGGCCGTGCCGGGGCCGACCATGGCCCCGGAGAAGACCGGATCGGGCACTGATGCCAGTCCGATGGCGCGTCCTGCCAACGGGGACGTCACGGTGGTCATGGGAAGCCTCCCGGGGATGGAGATGTATATGGGCCGTCACTGCCAGTCCCGGACGGCGCACTGTGCAGCAGGGTATGTCATATGAAGTACCGGTTCCGCACGAGTGATCCCGATCCGTGGTCTAGACCACTAGCCTAATCGATTTGCACGCGCTCCGCGGCCCCGTGTACAGTCGTACTCCTGATTGAGGGTGAGTGAAGCCGACGAGCGCACTTAAACGATCAGCATCCAACTTGTCAGATCCTAGCTTTTGATCATCTCTCGCATGCCTGCGGGACGGCGGTCAGGGGGACGGAAAATGACTGGTAGAGTTGGAGACACCGAAGGGAAGCGCCCGGAGGAAAGCCTGAGAGAGTCTCTCGGGTGAGTACGAAGGAAGCGTCCGTTCCTTGAGAACTCAACAGCGTGCCAAAA